>NZ_JBODRQ010000017.1:0-38547 GCF_050633025.1 Aeromonas sp. | reverse complement strand
GGTGCGATTACCGGAGCAACTGATCGGTGCGCGCCGCCATGATGAAGTCGTTGCGGTGCAAACCGCCAATCTTGTGGGTCCACCAGCTGACGGTCACCTTACCCCACTCGGTCAGAAATGCAGAAAGGGGGATACTCCGACTCAACCTGTTCTCAGATTATCTGGGCAATTGGTCTGTACGCGCAGCCATGATGAAGTCGTTGCGATGTAATCCGCCAATCTTGTGGGTCCACCAGCTGACGGTCACCTTCCCCCACTCGGTCAGGATGGCCGGATGATGGAACTCCGCCTCCGCCAGCGCCCCCAGGCGGTTGGTAAACGCCAGCGCCTCCTTGAAGTTGCGAAACGTAAATTCACGCCGCAGTTGCAGCGCCCCCTCCTCCACCAGCGGCTGCCAGTCGGGGATAAGCTGCATCAGCTCGCGCAGCTCCTCATCGCTCACCTTGGGGGCATCGGCGCGACACGCTTCACACTGCTGGCTGGCCAGTTTGGACATGGGTTACTCCTGCTTGAATTAATGAAAATGAAATAGGGTTGTTTGCTTTTGGTCAGCTCGCCTGTTTGCCAGCGACAACCTCAAAACGTGGCGGATAGAGGCCAAGCCGACTGGCCTCGGCCAGAGCAGCCATGATCTCCTCCCCGGTCAGTTGGTAGAGATGGTCGAGACTCGGCAGCACAAAATAGGTGGGCTGCATGATGTCGATGCGATACCGGGTGCGCAGCACAGTCAGTAGATCGAAGGGTTGCAGCAGCGGTTTGCCACAGAGGGCATAGGCGGTCTCGCCGATGGAGGAGAGAATGCCGCCACCGTAGATACGCAGCCCGTCAGGTGTCGCCAGCAGACCAAACTCCACGGTGAACCAGTAAAGCCGCGCCAGAAAAACCCGCTGCTCCTTGCTCGCCTGTTGCCCCAACTGACCGTAGAGGTGGGTAAAGTGGGCAAATGCCGGATTGGTCAGCATGGCGCAGTGGCCGAAGATCTCGTGAAAGATATCGGGCTCTTGCAGGTAGTCGAGCTCGTCCCGGCGCCGGATAAAGGTCGCCACCGGAAACTGGCGATTGGCCAGCAGGGCGAAGAAGCGATCGAACGAGATCAGCGCAGGCACCGCCGCCACCGACCAGCCGGTCGCAGGCTGCAAGACGGCGTTGATCTCGGCCAGCTGGGGGATGCGATCACGGGGCAGCCCCAGCCTGTCGAGACCCGCCAGATATTCGTCACACCCCTTGCAATCAAGCGCCGCCAGCTGGCGTTCTATCAGGATCTGCCAGGTGCCATGCTCCTCATTGCTGTAGTGGATCACCCCCCGGGCATCCGGCTGGTGAACGGTATAACGGGTTGCCATAAGCGGTTCCATCCTCTGGCGCCTGGGTGAGCACCTTGCCATTGAATCACAGGAATACTGTAACGAACCGACAACAAAAAAAGCAGCCGACCCTGCGGTCGGCTGCCACTAATAGATGTAAATAAAATGTGACGTTCCAACTTAATACGCGAGAGAGATTCCACCGCCTCGCTATCGCCTGCGGCAAATCCGCAAACGTTTAACTGCCTTCGTTAAAAATTTCCAGATTGCTGGTGCCTTCCTGCCATTCACGCACCGCCTTGGTGTCATCGTTGCGCAAGGCATTGAGGTGATCCAGATAGGACTGGTCCACATCGGAGGTGACGTAGTGGCCATTGAACACCGAGGTCTCGAAGTGACGCAGATCCGGGTTGATCTCCCGCACGGCGGCTTCCAGATCTTCCAGATCCTGGAAAATCAGCCCATCAGCGCCAATCAGCTTGCACACCTCTTCCACTTCGCGGCCGTGGGCGATCAGCTCGTTGGCGGTGGGCATGTCGATGCCATAGACGTTGGGGAAACGAATTTCCGGCGCCGCCGAGGCGAAGTAGACCTTGGCTGCCCCCGCTTCACGGGCCATCTGGATGATCTGCTCGGACGTGGTACCCCGCACTATGCTGTCATCCACCAGCAACACCTTCTTGCCCTTGAATTCGGAGCTGATGGCGTTGAGCTTGCGACGCACCGACTTCTTGCGCTGGGTCTGACCCGGCATGATGAAGGTACGGCCGATGTAGCGGTTCTTCACGAAGCCCTGACGGTATGGCAGGTCGAGGGTGTGAGCGATCTCCAGCGCCACGTCACAGGAGGTCTCGGGGATGGGGATGACCACATCGACGTCGAGATCTTCCCACTCGCGGGCAATCTTCTGACCCAGCTTGCGACCCATGTTGAGGCGGGCGGCGTAGACCGAGACCTTGTCGATGCACGAATCGGGACGGGCGAAATAGACATATTCGAAGATACAGGAGCTCATCTGCGGATTTTGTGCACACTGCTCGGAGAAGAGCTGACCCTGCTCGGTGATGTAGATAGCTTCACCCGGCGCAATATCCCGCACAGTCTCGAAACCGATGGCATCGAGCGCCACGCTCTCGGAGGCGAGCATGTACTCCACCTGACCCTGCTCGTCCTGACGACGACCGAGGATCAGCGGGCGGATGCCGTTGGGATCACGAAAGCCGATGAGACCATGACCAATCACCAGTGAAACCACCGCATAGGCACCACGGATCTGCAGATGGGTTCTGCGTACCGCCTCGAAGATATCCGCAGGCGCCAACGCCATCTTGTCACAACAATCCAGCTCGTGAGCCAGCACATTCAGCAGCACTTCAGAATCCGAGGTGGTGTTGATGTGGCGACGCGCAACGCGGAACTGCTGCTCCTTGAGCTCCTTGGCATTGGTCAGGTTACCATTGTGAGCAAGCACGATACCGTAAGGAGAGTTCACATAAAAAGGTTGGGCTTCAGCGGCACTTGAGCTGCCTGCGGTGGGATATCTGACATGACCTATGCCGATGTTCCCTTGCAAACGCTGCATGTGGCGCACTTCAAACACGTCCTTCACCAGGCCATTGGCCTTGCGTTGCCGGAAGTTTCCACTCTCAATGGTCACAATCCCGGCGGCATCCTGTCCCCTGTGCTGCAACACCGTCAAGGCGTCGTAGAGGGCCTGATTGACGGGGGTGGTGCCAACTATACCGACAATACCACACATGTCTTTGCTACCTCGAAGTCACTATACCGGTTTAAGAAAACTCGATGAGTTCAACATGAACCCGAAAAACCACTGGATCACCGGCTTGAACTCCGGCACCAGCTTGGACGCCACCCACCAGTCGCTTTGGGAGAGGCTGGTGAAGGTATCCATGAAAAAAAGCAGGGCACTGACGATCAGCACCCCGCGAATTGCGCCGAAGCAGACTCCCAGCACCCGATCGGTACCCGAGAGACCCGTCTTGTCCACCAGCAGACCCACCACGTAGTTCACCACACTGCCCAGGATCAGGGTCGCCACAAACAGGGCCGCGATGGCCAGACCATTGCGCACCAGCGCATCGGAGAAGGAGGTGAAATAGACGGCGAGATCGGGATAAAAATGGCTGGCAATAAAGAAGGCGATGAACCAGGTGACAAGAGACATGGCCTCCTTGACGAAGCCGCGCACCAGGCTGATGAGAGCAGAAAAACCGACGATGCCGATGATGGCGTAATCAATCCAGACCATAGAAAAAGATGTCCTGCGAAATTGCCGCGCAGTCTAACAAAAACGATTGCGCATTGCTTGATAAAAATGTGTTAACTGTTCAAAGCGACGCCGAAAAGCCGCATTTTTTCAGCACTAAAACGGTTGTTCGGCGCCAGAATGCACAACGCCATGGCAATGCCATGGCGTTGTGGTCAGCGGCGTGAGCTTACCCGATGTGGGTCAGGCCGCCCATGTAGGATTGCAGCGCAGCCGGGATGGCGATGCGGCCATCTTCCTGCTGGTAGTTCTCCATCACGGCAACCAGGGTACGACCCACTGCCAGACCGGAACCGTTCAGGGTGTGCAGCAGCTGCGGCTTGCCGTCGATGCGCACGCGAGCCTGCATGCGGCGCGCCTGGAAGTCGGTACAGTTGGAGACGGAGGAGATCTCGCGGTAGGTGTTCTGGGCCGGCAGCCACACTTCCAGATCGTAGGTCTTGGCAGCGCAGAAGCCCATGTCACCGGTGGCGAGCGCCATCACGCGATACGGCAGCTCCAGCAGTTGCAGCACCTTCTCGGCGTGGCCCGCCATCTCTTCCAGCGCTTCCCAGGATTGCTCCGGGTGAACCAGCTGTACCATCTCGACCTTGTCGAACTGGTGCATACGGATGAGGCCACGGGTATCACGACCGTAGGAACCCGCTTCAGAGCGGAAGCAGGGGCTGTGAGCGGTCATCTTGATCGGCAGCTCTTGCGCGTCAAAGATCTCGTCACGGGCCATGTTAGTGAGCGGCACTTCAGAGGTCGGGATCAGGGAAAACTTGCGCAGTTTGCCCTCTTCTTCACCTTCGCCTTCGATACCGGTATTGAACAGATCCTGGGCAAACTTCGGCAGCTGGCCGGTACCGTACAGGCTGTCCGGGTTCACCAGATAAGGCACGTAGCACTCGGTGTAGCCGTGCTGCTGGGTGTGCAGATCCAGCATGAACTGAGCCAGGGCACGGTGCAGACGGGCAATCTGACCCTTCATCACCACGAAACGGGTACCGGAGAGTTTGACGCCATTCTTGAAGTCAACGCCCTTGGCCGCTTCGCCCAGATCGATGTGATCCCGTACCGGGAAGCTGAACTGACGCGGGGTACCCCAACGGCGCACTTCCACGTTGTCGTTCTCGTCACGGCCCACCGGAGTGGTCTCGCTCGGCAGGTTGGGGATGGCGTCGGCAATGGCTTTCAGCTGGGCCAGCAGGGCATCCAGCTCGACCTTGCTGGTTTCCAGCTCGTCGTTGATTTTGGAAACGATGGCCTTGAGCGGGGCAACATCTTCACCACGACGGGCAGCTTCACCGATGGATTTGGAGCGGGCGTTGCGCTCGGCCTGCAGCTCCTGGGTACGGGACTGCAGATCCTTGCGTTTCTCTTCCAGAGCGTTGACAGCCGCTACGTCCAGAACGTAGCCACGTGTCGCCAGACGAGCGGCAGCCTCTTCGATATCGCTGCGCAGATATTTGGGATCCAGCATGGTTTACCTACTTTTTTAAAATGGGATCTGGGCCTGAGTCGTCATGACGGGCTGGGAAACAGATCCGGAAGTTAACATCGGTTGGCGCACCCCAATCGTCTTCAGAATCGGGCCTTAACAATCAGGCCTTCGAGATCAAGAAGATGGCGCAAGGCCAAGACAAGCGGGGTCAGACGGGCAGTGTAGCAGACCGCCCCCCCGCCCGAACAGGGACTATTTGTGTCGTTTTTACCGACTTTGGCACACAAACCGTCCTGCATATTCAAACGCCGGACCAATTTTCAGCCATGCGAGGTAACAAAGGGGCTATTTGCCCCGTTGCTGCGAACTCTGCATGTCCAGCTCATGAAGATATTCGAGCTTCTGGCCGATCTGCTTTTCAAGGCCGCGATCGGTGGGCTGGTAGTACTGTTTGCCGGCAAGCTCGGGCGGGAAATACTGCTCGCCTGCGGCATAGGCGCCCGGCTCATCATGGGCATAGCGGTACTCGGCGCCATAGCCCAGATCGCTCATCAGTTTGGTCGGTGCATTGCGCAGGTGCACCGGCACCTCGAAGTCAGGGAGGTTTTTGGCATCATTAAGCGCCGCCTTCCAGGCGGTGTAGACCGCATTGCTTTTCGGGGCACAGGCGAGATAGACGATCGCCTGGGCGATGGCCCGCTCCCCTTCCGCCGGCCCGATCCGATGGAAACAATCCCAGGCAGATAGCGCCACCTGCATGGCACGGGGATCGGCATTGCCCACATCTTCCGAGGCAATCGCCAGCAAGCGGCGGGCAATATAGAGGGGATCGCAACCGGCGCTCACCATACGGGCGTACCAATAGAGCGCCGCATCCGGCGCCGAGCCGCGAATGGATTTGTGCACCGCCGAGATGAGGTCGTAGAAGTGATCCCCCCCCTTGTCGAAGCGGGCCACGTGCTCCCCCACCACGGCAGCGAGCAGGGCACTGTCGATCACCCGGGCTCCAGTGCTGTCGGTTTCGGCCATGTCGGCCAACAGATCCAGATAGTTGAGGGATTTGCGCCCGTCCCCATCCACCGCCTTGGCCAACGCCTCTTTGACGCCGGGGGCGAAGGTGAGTGCCGGATCATGGAGACCACGGGGATCGGTCATCGCCTGATCGAGCATGGCGAGAATATCGCTCTCCTCCAGTCGCTTGAGCAGATAGACCCGGGCTCGTGAGAGCAGTGCGTTGTTGAGTTCGAACGAGGGGTTTTCGGTGGTGGCACCGATAAAGGTGATGGTGCCATCTTCGATGTGAGGCAGGAACACATCCTGCTGGCTCTTGTTGAAGCGGTGCACCTCATCCACAAACAGAATGGTACGCACCCCGCGCCAGCTGTTCTCTTTGGCCTTGTCGATAGCGGCGCGGATCTCCTTGATACCGGAGGTGACCGCCGAGAGTCGCTCCACTTCCGCCTGACAGTAGTGAGCCATCAGCTCCGCCAGCGTGGTCTTGCCGGTCCCGGGTGGCCCCCACAGGATCATCGAGTGGCAGTGACCCGCCAGAATGGCTTTGCGCAGGGGCTTGTCAGCCCCCAGGATATGTTGCTGACCGATATACTGGTCGAGGTTTTGCGGCCGCATCCGGGCCGCCAGCGGACGAAAGTCCGATGAGAAATCCAGCGACAGATTGCTCATCAGCGCTGATCATCCAGTTCGACCCCCTTCGGGATCTTGAAAACAAATTCGTTGCCCTTGAGCACCGGCTTGCGGTTGAAGCTGCTCAGGGTGAATTCGCTCCACTGCCCTTGCGCCTCTTTCACATCGAAACGACTGATGTTGTCTTGTCTGTCGAAGGTGACACGGAAGGAGGCGATCAGCTCATCCTTGTTACGGCTGGTGACGGTGTAGACATCTCCCTCCTGGGTCACGTCATAGTTCTTCCAGAACTTGTCGTCATTGCCAGCGATCAGAATAAAGGGGGTGTTGAGCACCGCATCTTTCAGCTTGAGGGCGGTCACCTGCTCGACGAAAAGATCATAGACCCAGACATCCTGACCATCGGCCACGATCAGGCTCTCGTCCGGCGAGGTGGTGTGCCAGTTGAAACGGTTTGGCCGCTGCACCAGCAGGTCACCGCTCGCCTTTTGCAGCTCTTTGCCCTTGCTGTCATAGACGGTCTGGGCAAATTTGGCGGAGAAGAGACTGACACCCGCCAGCTTCTGTTTGAGATCACTGGCCGCATCGGCCCACACCTGGCTGCTGGCCATCAGCAGCACGGTACCCATCAACAGTTGTTTTTTCATCACGCTCTTCATAAAGACGCTCTCGATAAAAGGCCACGCCCGCGGAGGGCATGGCCAGGGATAGTATGAAACGGTGAGGCTTAGTCCCGCACCGGCGGCGGTGCCAGCACATCGCGCTGACCATTGCCACCCGGTGAGCTGACGATGCCCTGATCCTCCATCTGCTCGATGAGACGGGCTGCCCGGTTGTAACCAATCTTGAACTTGCGCTGGACGCTGGAGGTCGAGCCACGGCGTGACTCCACCACAAAAGCGACCGCTTCGTCGAACAGGGGGTCGAGCTCTTCATCGCCACCACCGCCATATTCGCCGCTGCCACCTTCGCCACCCGACTCACCGGAGAGGATCTCCTCGATGTAGTTCGGCTCGCCGCGCAGTTTCCAGTCGGCCACTACCTTGTGTACCTCGTGGTCATCGACAAAGGCGCCGTGCACCCGGGTCGGGTTGGAAGTACCGGCCGGCATGTAGAGCATGTCGCCCATGCCGAGCAGGGATTCGGCGCCGCCCTGATCGATAATGGTTCGGGAGTCGATCTTGCTCGATACCTGGAACGAGATGCGGGTCGGGATATTGGCCTTGATAAGACCGGTAATGACATCCACCGATGGGCGCTGGGTCGCCAGGATAAGGTGAATACCGGCGGCACGGGCTTTCTGGGCGATACGGGCGATCAGCTCTTCCACCTTCTTGCCAACGATCATCATCATGTCGGCAAATTCGTCCACCACCACCACGATGTGGGGAAGCTTCTCCAGCTCTGGCGGCATCTGATCCATGGAGTCACCCGGGCGCCACAGCGGATCCAGCAGGGGGTCTCCCTCCTCGATGGCCGCCAGTACCTTGTCGTTGTAGCCCTTGAGGTTGCGCACCCCGACTGCAGACATCAGCTTGTAACGGCGCTCCATCTCGCCCACACACCAGCGCAGGGCGTTAGCGGCGTCCTTCATATCGGTCACCACTTCGGTCAGCAGGTGCGGGATCCCTTCGTAGACGGAGAGTTCCAGCATCTTGGGATCGATCATGATAAAACGCAGATCGTCCGGCGAAGATTTGTAGAGCATAGAGATGATCATGGTGTTCACCCCCACCGACTTACCGGAACCCGTGGTACCTGCCACCAGCAGGTGCGGCATTTTGGCAAGGTTCACGACTACCGGCTCGCCAGCGATATCCTGACCCAGCCCCATGGTGAGCGGGTTGCGGCTATCGCGGAAGGCATCGCAGTCGAGGGTTTCGCGCAGGTAAACGGTCTGGCGTACCCGGTTGGGCAGCTCAATACCAACGAAGGTCTTGCCCGGGATCACCTCGACCACCCGCACGCTGCTGGCCGACAGAGAGCGGGCCAGATCGCGGGACAGGTTGGTGATCTTGCTCGCCTTCATGCCAGGCGCCAGATCCAGCTCGAAACGGGTAATGACCGGGCCCGGATAGACGCCGACCACCTTGGCCTGCACGTTGTAATCGGCAAGCTTGGCCTCCACCAGACGGCCCATCCGATCCAGCTCATCCTTGCTCATCATCTGGGTCTTGGCAGGCGGTCTGTCCAGCAGTTCGATGCTCGGCAACGGGGGCAGATTGGCCTGTATGCGGCGCTTGGGCCTGAGCGGTGCAGCTGCAATCGGTGCGGCGACCTCATCGTCACCCTCGGCCCACGGCAGATCGAGCTCGTCCTCATCATCCTCATCGGCCACCGCCAGTACCGGTTGACGGCGACCGTTGGCAGCCGTCACTGCACGTTTAGGCTTGGCCGCCGCTGCCGGCTCGTCATTTTCATCATCATCAAACACGGGATCAAATTCGAAGGTATCGTCATCGAGTTCCGGCAGCCACTCTTCAGCAGCAGCCTTCTGGTTCTTGGCCTTGGGCTTGCGAGTCCAGCTACTGTGCGGCTCATCTTCTTCGTCATCAAACGCGATGGCCCCTACCCCACCTTCCAACAAGGGATCCGGTCCCTCGCTGCGGGGTTGACGCCAGCCACCGGTCAGCCAGCGACCGAGGGTGGTCGGGAAGTGATAAACAGCACTGACCGAACCGGTGCAGGCCGCGCCGAGCTGCTCGACGATGGTGAGCCAGGACCAGCCGGTAAACAGGGTAATGCCAGTTGCCACGAAGCAGAGCAGCATCAGGTTAGCTCCGACACCACCAAACAGCGGCACCACCACAGAGGCGATCACATCCCCCACCAGACCACCGGCGGAGAAATTCTGCATATCGTTGAAGTTCATGCTGGCAATGGCCGACATGCCGAGCACGGTCAGGATAAAGCCGATGATCCGCACCCCCAGAGTGAGGTAATCCACATCGAGCAGACGACTTGGCCGCCAGAAGAGACTCCAGCCCAGCAACACCACCAGCGGCGGTACCAGATAGGAGAAGGCTCCAAAGGTAAACATGGTGATATCGGCAAGCCAGGCACCGGTACTACCGGCGAGGTTCTTCACCTCCCCTTCCCACGAGGTCTGGGACCAGCCGGGATCAGCGGGGTGATAGGACAACAGGGCAAGCAGAAGATAAGCAGCCATCAGGGTGATGGCGATCAAGACGGCTTCGAAGATCCGTTGTGTACCTGATAAAGGAGTAAACAGCTTTTTATCGGCCAAACTCCGGCTCCTTTCTGAAAACATGTAATGCAGGAAATAAGGGGGCCTAGTATCCCCGAAAAGCCCCTCGATTGTCAGCCAGAGCCTGATGGGACGGGGCCAGATTTGCAATCATCTTGACAAGAAGAAACGAGCGGACCGGCCGCTCGTTTCTGACTGTCGCAGTGTCTCATATGGAAAAGATACCACGGCATAATCTGCTTTATCGGGTGCTGATCACCAGACGGCTGCTCTGCTTGACCTCCTCCATCACCACGTAGGTGCGGGTGTCATTGACCCCCGGCAAGCGCAGCAGGGTCTCACCCAGCAGGCGGCGATAAGCCGACATGTCGCTTACCCGGGTCTTGAGCAGGTAGTCGAAATCACCCGAGACCAGATGGCACTCCTGGATCTCCTCGAGCACCTGAACAGCCTTGTTGAACTGTTCAAACACATCAGGCGCCCCGCGATTGAGGGTTATCTCTACAAACACCAGCAAAGACGCGTCCAGATAATGAGGGTTCAAAATCGCGGCATACCCTTCGATATACCCTTGTCGCTCGAGGCGACGAACCCGCTCCAGACACGGTGTAGGACTCAGGCCAACTCGTTTGGACAACTCAACATTCGAGATCCTGCCATCCTTTTGCAGTTCGTTAAGAATGTTGCGGTCAATCCTGTCCAAATCCTTTAGCCGACTCTTAGCTTCCATCATTTTAATCCATCCTTTGGCTATTTTTTGGTAAGAATCACCATTCATTTTATAATTATGGTCACAAATCCTGTCAATACCTGAATATACTAGGCGCAAATGTTGATTAACATTTTGGCAACATGAAACACCAATCGATAGACGAGGGATAGCATGATTATCGGTGTACCTAAAGAGATAAAAAACCATGAATACCGCGTAGGCATGGTTCCGGCCAGTGTACGTGAACTGACAGCACGAAACCATACTGTTTTCGTCCAAAGCGGTGCCGGAAACGGCATTGGCTTCAGCGATGCAGATTATATGGCTGCTGGCGCCGAAATTTTGACCTCTGCAGCAGAGGTTTTCGCCAAAGCCGAGATGATCGTCAAGGTCAAGGAGCCCCAGCCTGTCGAGTGTGCCATGCTGCGACCGGGTCAGACCCTGTTTACCTACCTCCATCTGGCACCGGATTTGCCACAAACCGAAGCATTGCTGAAAAGCGGCGCCATCTGCATCGCCTACGAGACTGTCACCGACGGCCGTGGCGGTCTCCCACTGCTGGCCCCCATGTCGGAAGTCGCGGGTCGCATGTCCATTCAGGCAGGTGCCCAGGCGCTGGAAAAATCGCGCGGTGGAAGTGGGGTTCTGCTCGGTGGCGTGCCCGGTGTCGAACCGGCCAAGGTGGTGATCATCGGTGGCGGTGTGGTCGGGTCCAATGCTGCTCGCATGGCCATTGGCCTGCGCGCGGATGTGACCATCCTCGACAACAACATCGATACCCTTCGCCGTCTCGATAACGAGTTCCAGGGTGTAGCCAAGGTGGTCTACTCCAACAGCGAGACGCTGGAGCGCCATCTGCTGGCGGCCGATCTGGTTATCGGCGGCGTGCTGGTACCGGGTGCCACAGCGCCAAAACTTGTCCGCCGTGACCACATAGCGCGCATGAAGCCGGGTTCTGCCATCGTCGATGTGGCCATCGATCAGGGCGGCTGTGTGGAAACCTCCCACGCCACCACCCACGAGGATCCCACCTTTATCGTTGATGAGGTAGTGCACTACTGCGTGGCCAACATGCCGGGGGCGGTGGCCCGCACCTCGACGGTGGCGCTCAACAATGCCACTCTCCCCTTTATCATCAAACTTGCCCAGCAAGGGTATCGTCAGGCACTGCTGAGCGATCCCAACCTGCTACACGGCCTCAACGTGATGGAGGGCAAGCTCACCTGCAAGGAGGTTGCCGTGGCTCATGGCCTTGCCTACACAGATCCCCTGACCCTGCTGAACTGATCTGCACTGGTCACGGCCAGCTGGAGATGAGTGAAAATCCGCCCGCGATGGGCGGTTTTTTTATCCCGTTATTTCACACGGCCACATCTTGCGCACACGATTAATGCAATCGCCTCGCCAGCCTTTGACCCCGGATCACGAATTACCTACAATCGCGCAAACTCATCTCGTCTCGGAAATCACACCATGAGCCAAGTCACTCACAGCAAATTGCTGATCTTAGGATCAGGCCCGGCCGGTTACACCGCTGCCGTCTACGCCGCCCGCGCCAACCTCAATCCCCTGCTCATCACCGGTATGCAGCAAGGGGGTCAGCTGACCACCACCACCGAAGTGGAAAACTGGCCAGGTGATCCGGAAGGGCTGACAGGCCCGGCCCTGATGGAGCGCATGAAAGAGCATGCAGAGAAGTTCGACACCCGCATACTGTTTGATCACATCAACAGTGTCGAACTGACTCAGCGCCCATTCCGCCTCAAGGGCGACAACGGCGAATACACCTGCGATGCCCTGATCATCGCGACCGGCGCTTCCGCCAAGTATCTGGGTCTGCCCTCCGAAGAGGCCTTCAAGGGTCGCGGTGTCTCCGCCTGTGCCACCTGTGACGGTTTCTTCTACCGCAATCAGGAAGTGGCGGTGATCGGCGGCGGCAACACAGCCGTGGAAGAGGCGCTCTATCTGGCCAACATCGCCAAGAAGGTGCACCTGATCCACCGCCGTGACGAGTTCCGTGCCGAGAAGATCCTGATCAAGCGTCTGCACGACAAGGTCGCGAGCGGCAACATCGTGCTGCACACCCACCAGACTCTGGACGAAGTGCTGGGGGATCAGATGGGGGTCACCGGTGTGCGCCTGCGCAACACCCAGGACAACAGCACCAGCGAGCTGCCGCTGATGGGCGTCTTCATCGCCATCGGCCATCAGCCCAACACCCAGATCTTCGATGGCCAGCTGGAGATGCAAAATGGCTATCTGAAGGTACGGGGCGGCCTCGACGGTTTTGCCACCCAGACCAGCATTGAAGGTGTCTTCGCTGCCGGCGATGTGGCTGACCACAACTACCGCCAAGCCATCACCTCTGCCGGTACCGGCTGCATGGCGGCCCTCGATGCCGAGCGATATCTCGATGCGCAATAAAATCGCTCAGCACTAACCGTGCTATGACGGGCAAAAGGTATACTCTGCTACACCTCTTGCCTTATTGGATAGAAGGCCACTCTTGCAGGTAACTCACGTAATGAACAAACTGCTTCTGGTGGAGGATAGTCAGACCATCAGCCGTATGCTGGCCCAAGCCATCCGTCAGCATCTCAATCTGGAAGTTGAGACTGTCTATACCCTGGCCGAATGTCTGGCCAAGTCTCATGACGACTATTTTGTTGCGCTGGTCGATTTGACATTACCCGATGCGCCAAATGGCGAAGCGGCCAGTGCATTACTGGCTCGCGAGGTGCCTGTCATTATCTTGACCGCCAACCTCAACGAAAACTCCAGACGCTACTGGCTCGAACAAGGGGCTCTTGACTACATCATCAAGGATTCCCGCTTCAGTGCCCAATACACTGTCAGCATGGTGAGACGTCTCTCCAATAACCGCTCGACCGAGGTCATGGTCGTTGATGACTCCATGATGTCGCGCCACCATATCGCCAGCTTGCTACGTCGCCAACTGTTGACCGTCTATGAAGCCGAATCTGGCCAACACGCGTTACAACTGCTCAGGGAACATCCAGCTATTCGCCTTATCGTGACAGATTATCTGATGCCACAGATGGATGGCATTGAGCTGGTTCGGCGGCTGCGAGATCTCTTCGATAAACAGTCGCTGGCCATTCTTGGCCTCTCAAGTTCGGAAGACAAAACACTCTCAGCCCGATTCATCAAGCTGGGGGCCAATGATTTTTTGAGCAAACCCTTCACTCCCGAAGAGCTATACTGCCGGGTTGGCCATAATCTGGAAACGCTGGAGCTGATGGATACCATTCGTGATACAGCCAATCGCGACTATCTCACCAATCTTTACAACCGCCGTTTCCTGTTCGAACACGGTAACAAATGGTTGAAAGAGCAGTCCAAGCTGACAGCATGTTTGCTCGATATCGATCACTTCAAGCGAGTCAATGACCTGTATGGACACCACATTGGCGATACTGTACTGAAACTGGTCGCAGGGAAATTAAGGGGATACTTCCAGGAAGAGCTTGTGGCCAGAATCGGTGGAGAAGAGTTTTGCATTCTCAGCAAACAAAAAAGCTTCTCGTACTTGCTTGAACAACTCGAGCAGTTCAGAGTCGCAATATCCAAAGAGGTGATCAGGGTAGATAACACCACCTTTTCGGTAACCATCAGCTTTGGTATCACCAACTGCCCGGCTAAAGAGCTAGACACCCTGCTCAACGATGCAGACCAGCTACTTTATCAAGCCAAGCACGCCGGACGCAACTGCATCATGCAACGCGAACCTCAATAGGTTTTATCTACCCGAACCCCATCATCGAAATAGAGAATGCGCACCTTGTCCCCATTAGCAAAGACCATGGCGGGATCATAATCCTGGATCACGTTGACAAGGGCATTCTGCTCGTTGCGGATCAGCAGCTCCACCAGCTTGTTTTCCACTACGGTTCCCCCTGACTGGTATTGCTGCGCCGCAGCGGCCCCGGCCAGCGCCCCGATGGCGGTGGCAATTTCACGGCCATGACCACCACCAAACTGGTTGCCAAGCAAGCCGCCCAGTACAGCCCCGCCCAGGGTTTTCCAGCCGGAACGTTCCGACTCCAGGATCTGGCGCTGGGTGATATTGCGCACCGTTTCGACCTGGCCAAACACCACCTGATTGACCGGGCGGGCCGTGTTGCGCTGGTACACCTCTGCCCCAGCGGGCACAGTGACAAAGCAGAGCAAGCTGGATACTATCAGGATAATGGCCTTCATCTACAAACCTCGTTGCCTTATGTCTCGCTATCTCACTCAACTGGATGATGAGCTCTGCTGGTTTCCCGACCCCTCGCATGCCCTGGAAGAGCCCAACGGTCTGCTGGCGATCGGCGGGGATCTTTCCCCTGCCAGATTGCTGGCAGCTTACCACAAGGGGATCTTCCCGTGGAACGACCCCCATCAGCCAACCCTTTGGTGGTCACCAGATCCGCGCGGTGTGATCCGCCCTGATCAGCTGCATGTGGGGCGCACCTTGCGGAAGATTATCCGCCGTACCCCATTCGATATTTCCGTCAATCGCGCCTTTAATGAGGTAATCAATGCCTGCGCCGCGCCTCGTCGCACTGCCGATGGTACCTGGATCAGTCAACCCATGATTGAGGCCTACCAACAGCTGCACCGTCTTGGCCATGCCCATTCGGTCGAGATCTGGCAAGAGGGAAAACTGCAAGCGGGCCTTTATGGCCTGTCGATTGGCCGGTTGTTCTGTGGTGAGTCCATGTTCAGCCATATCGATAACGGCGCCAAGCTGGCTATGGTGGCACTCTGTCGCCACTTTGCTCGGCACAGAGGCGCCCTTGTCGACTGCCAGATGCAGAATCCGTTTCTGGCCACGCTAGGTATTGAGGAGTGGCCAAGAGCACGCTTTCTGGCCGAGCTGGCGCGCCTTGGCCATCAACCACTGTTGGCTTCCTGCTGGCAAGAGGGGGAGATCAGCCTATGACTGAAGAAGTGATCCTTAAAGTAGGGCTGACTCCCAAGCATCCCTGCAGTTATCTGGACCATGAACAGGAGCAGTTGCTGGTGCTGATGGATCACAATCTGCTCAACGCCAACGGTTACGAGCGATTGTTGACTGCCGGTTTTCGCCGCAGTGGCAACGACATCTATCGCCCCCACTGCCCGGCGTGCCATGCCTGTCAGTCCCTTCGAATTCACAGCGAGCGCTTTCGCCCCAGCCGCGGCCAAAAGCGGATCCTCCAGCTCAACAGAGATATCGAGATCGTCCTGAGCTACGACGACAAGCCCGAGTATTACCTGCTCTACGAACGTTATATCCGCGAACGCCATCACGATGGCAGCATGTATCCCCCCAACCGCAGCCAGTATCGTGGGTTTCTCCATTGTGACTGGATGCCGCCGCTCTACCTGGAGATGCGCAAAGATAGCCGCCTGATCGGTGTCGCCACCACAGACCTGCTGCCCCACTCCTTGAGCGCCATGTACACCTTCTTCGATCCAGATTATGCCGATCGCTCCCTGGGCACCTTTGCCATCCTCTGCCAGCTCGATCTGGCCAGGCGCACCGGGCGAAGCTGGCTCTATCTTGGCTATCTGGTAGAGGCGTGTCGCAAGATGAATTACAAACGCAATTACCTCCCTCATGAGCTGTTAATTCAGGGGGAATGGAAAAATATCGACACCAAGCCCGAGTAAACTTTACACATAGCCTTAAATCCGGCATGATCCAGCGGTTTTTTGTTGTGGCTTATCAAGAGGATTCAATGGCTAAAGAAGACAGTATTGAGATGCAGGGCACTATTCTCGAAACCCTGCCCAATACCATGTTCCGTGTGGAACTGGAGAATGGTCACGTGGTTATCGCTCATATTTCCGGCAAGATGCGCAAAAACTACATTCGTATCCTGACTGGAGACAAAGTAACGGTAGCACTGACTCCCTACGATCTCTCCAAGGGACGTATTGTTTTCCGCTCTCGCTAAGCCAGGAATTCAGCAAAAAACCCCAACCTTTCGGTTGGGGTTTTTTGTCGTTTTCTAAATTACGGTTACTTAGTGGGAAACAGCTTCAACATTGACCTGAAAATCAAAGCTGAGGCTGTCATTTACCAGCTCAACCTTCACAATTCCCCCATCAACCAGTGAGCCAAACAGGATCTCGTTAGCCAGCGGTTTCTTGAGGTGCTCCTGAATGACCCGACCCATAGGTCTGGCCCCCATGGCTCTGTCATACCCCTTCTCGGCCAACCAGTGACGAGCACGCTCGGATACTTCCAAAGACACCCCTTTCGCATCCAGCTGTACCTGCAACTCAACAATGAACTTGTCGACTACCTGGTGGATCACCGTCATATCGAGATGGTTGAACCAGATGGTGTGATCAAGCCGATTGCGAAACTCCGGACTGAAGGTCTTGTTGATCACCGCCATAGCATCGTGGCTCAGATCCTGCTGCTGGAAGCCAATCGACTTGCGCTGGGTCTCCTGCACACCGGCGTTGGTGGTCATCACCAGAATGACATTGCGAAAATCCGCCTTGCGCCCGTTGTTATCGGTCAGGGTGCCGTTGTCCATCACCTGCAACAGCAGGTTGAACACATCCGGGTGAGCCTTCTCAATCTCGTCGAGCAACACCACCGAGTGGGGATGCTTGATCACCGCATCAGTCAGCAAACCACCCTGTTCAAAACCGACGTAGCCGGGAGGCGCGCCAATCAGGCGAGATACGGTATGGCGTTCCATGTATTCGGACATATCAAAGCGCAGCATCTCCACACCCAGCGCCTTGCCCAACTGCTGAGTCACCTCTGTTTTACCGACACCGGTGGGACCGGCAAACAGGAAGCAGCCAACCGGACGACGCTCATTACCCAAACCTGAGCGTGACAGGCGAATCGCATCTGTCAGCACCTCAATGGCCTTGTCCTGACCAAAGACCACCATCTTCAGATTTCGCTCCAGGTTCTTCAGCACCTCTTTATCCGAGGAAGAAACTGATTTCTCCGGAATACGGGCGATCTTTGCGACAATGGCTTCAATCTCCTGCACATTGATCACTTTCTTACGCTTGCTCGCCGGCAACAACCGCTGGCCAGCCCCCGCCTCATCGATCACATCGATTGCCTTGTCCGGCAAGTGGCGATCGTTGATGTACTTGGCGGACAGTTCTGCCGCAGCGCGAATCGCCTTGGCGGTATAACGCACCCCATGGTGAGCCTCATAACGACTCTTGAGACCCATCAAGATACGGGTAGTGTCATCCACAGTCGGCTCGGTGATATCGATCTTCTGGAAACGACGAGCCAAGGCTCGGTCTTTTTCGAAGATCTGGGCATATTCCTGATAGGTGGTGGAGCCGACACAACGGAGCAAACCATTGGAGAGCAGCGGTTTGATAAGGTTTGCGGCATCCAGCTGGCCACCTGACGCAGCACCTGCACCGATGATAGTGTGGATCTCGTCGATAAAGAGGATGGCCCCTTCCTGCCGCTCAATCTGCTTGAGCAATACCTTAAGGCGCTTCTCGAAATCGCCGCGGTATTTGGTTCCAGCCAGCAGAGAGCCCATATCCAGCGAGTAGATGGTGCTACCGGCAATCACCTCGGGCACATCGCCTTTGACAATACGGTAAGCCAGACCTTCCGCAATGGCAGTCTTGCCCACACCCGCCTCCCCCACCAGCAGCGGATTGTTCTTGCGGCGGCGGCAAAGTACCTGGATGGTACGATTGAGCTCCTGATCACGACCGATCAGAGGATCGATACGCCCTTCAAGCACCAACTGGTTCAGGTTGGTGGCAAAGCTCTCGATCTGGGCGGCGGAGACATCATCATCAGATTCCGGATTGTTATTGCTGACATCCGGTTTGCTGTCTTTGCGCACCCCGTGGGAGAGGAAATTCACCACATCGAGGCGGCTGATCTCGGCTTTTTTCAGGAAATAAGCAGCCTGAGACTCCTGCTCGCTGAAGATGGCGACCAGTACATTGGCACCACTGACTTCGGTATTGCCGGAGGATTGCACATGAAAGACGGCACGTTGCAGTACGCGCTGGAAGCCCAGAGTCGGCTGGGTTTCCCGATCTTCGTCATCGCGTGGAATAAGCGGGGTTGTTTGAGTGATGAATGCGCGGATCTCCTTGCGCATCTGCTCGACATCGGCACCACAGGAGCTCAGCGCCTCATGGGCTGAGCTGTTATCCAGAAGGGCTAACAACAGGTGCTCGACAGTCATGAATTCGTGGCGCTCGTCACGAGCCAGTTTGAAAGCCTCGTTCAGCGTCTTTTCCAGATCTTTATTCAACATAGGCACCTCCCCTAGTACAGCTACAATGTGGTGTCACACTCGCCATCAAGTCATCAGATTCAAGCCTTTTCCATAGTGCATAGCAGTGGATGTTCGTTGTTACGTGCATAGGTGTTGACCTGGACAACCTTGGTTTCGGCGATCTCTGCGGTAAACATGCCGCAGACACCCTTACCACTATAATGCACACTCAGCATGACCTGAGTCGCCTTGTCCAGATCCATACCAAAGAACTTTTGCAGCACCTCCACCACGAACTCCATCGGGGTGTAGTCATCGTTGTTCAACACAACTTTATACATGGGTGGCGGCTGCAGCTTTGTTTTCTCTGCTTCTGCAATCTCTTCATTAGCAAAGAGTTCTTTCTGCTTGCTCATAATCGCGCTTTGGTACCTCTAGATTACTACCGTCTCACACAAGCTTGTCAATAGACTTGTTAACCAGATCACATCAGTTGTTAACAACTCCTTGACTCGCTCAAAAGTTAGACTAGATTGGTTACTTGCTAATCTGTGCCCGTCTGCTATGGGCTCATGTCCCTAGTTATAATGGGCTGGCGCAGGTTACTCAACGACTTCTGGGTAATCAATAAAAGGATGTAGAAGTATGGCAACCGGCACAGTTAAGTGGTTTAACAACGCAAAAGGATTTGGGTTTATCTGTCCGGAAGGGGGCGGTGAGGATATCTTTGCTCACTACTCCACCATTCAAATGGAGGGCTACAAGACCCTGAAAGCGGGTCAGGCTGTCAATTTTGAACTGCAACAGGGGCCGAAAGGAAATCACGCCTCTGTCATTGTGCCGAACGAAGCACAAAATATATAAACGAAAAACCGTTGGATAAATAAAAAACCGGTTCCTCTTTGAGCAACCGGTTTTTTATTTATGTGACTCGCCTAGCATTAGCTACGAACACACCATTGTAACGCTTTAGTCATGGTACTCGTTGCAGGCTATCAGGGTATTTTCCATCAGACTGGCCACCGTCATGGGGCCAACACCACCGGGAACCGGGGTGATGAAAGTGGCATGGCTACGCGCCGTTTCAAACTCCACATCTCCAACCAGCGAACCATCCGCGAGACGGTTGATACCCACATCGATAACCAGCGCCCCCGGCTTGATCCACTCTCCAGGAATAAAATTGGGTTTGCCTACCGCCACTACCAGCAAATCTGCGCGGCGAACCTGATCCTCCAGATCCCGGGTAAAACGGTGACAGGTCGTGGTCGTGCAGCCCGCCAGCAGCAATTCGAGGGTCATGGGACGCCCGACGATGTTGGAAGCACCGACCACAACGGCGTGCAAACCATGGGTTTTAACACCGGTGGTTTCAATCAGCGTCATGATCCCTTTCGGGGTGCAGGGACGCAGCGCCGGAATGCGCTGTGCAAGACGGCCCACGTTGTACGGATGAAAACCGTCCACGTCCTTGTCAGGGAGGATCCGCTCCAGCACCTGAGTGGTATCAAAGTGATCAGGCAGCGGCAACTGAACGAGGATCCCGTCGACGGTCGGGTCATCATTCAGCTGATCGATCAACGCCAGCAACTCATCCTGACTTGCAGTAGTACTCAGGTCATAGGAGCGGGAGAGAAACCCCACCTCCTCACATGCCCGGCGTTTGCTGCCGACATAGACCTGAGAGGCGGGATCCGCCCCCACCAGAATGACTGCCAGCCCTGGAGCCCGTTTCCCTGCTGCCAACCGCTGTTGGACTTGCGCCGCGACCTGGCTGCGAATCGTTTGCGCAACCTGTTTTCCATCTATGATTTTGGCAGACATCGTTCTCCACTCACCATGTGTTCAACTGCCGCGCATTGTCGCATTTTTTTAGCCGGGATGTTAGCGGCAGACGCACGCCAGACCTGTAGCGGGCAATAAGTAGGCACTTGAATTTACTGGGGGAAAAAGTCGTTGACGCTGGCCCTTACGCTTGGCTATGATGCCCGCCCGTTGCCCAGTACGACTCTTGTCGATATGCTGGTCAGGGATTTTCGGTGATTAGCGCAGTCCGGTAGCGCATCTGGTTTGGGACCAGAGGGTCAAAGGTTCGAATCCTTTATCACCGACCATGTTCATCGACTTGTCGTCAAGACGTGTTGATACAGAGCGCCCTTAGCTCAGTCGGATAGAGCAACGGCCTTCTAAGCCGTGGGTCGCAGGTTCGAATCCTGCAGGGCGCGCCATTGACCCTTTCCTTTTGGATTGGCGAGCGTTGATGAAAATTTCAGTGGTGGCTGTAGCTCAGTTGGTAGAGTCCCGGATTGTGATTCCGGTTGTCGTGGGTTCGAGCCCCATCAGCCACCCCATTATTCTGTCGATAATCGCCGCAAGGTGATGTCCATCGACTTGGTGCAGTGACCTTCTGGTCTGCTCCGCGAAAAACCGGCCTTGGCCGGTTTTTTTGTTTTTGCGCTCGACAGCGCCTTGCCTTGTCTGCAAGGCCATCATCCTCCAGATCGATAAACGCGGCTCCGCCCATTTGTCACGATGTGCACCTCCCCATCGATGACACAGCCACACTCCCCTGCACATCCACCTTCCCGGTTCTTTTTCTGTATTTCCCAAGCGCCATTGATATGCTGATCGCTCTTCTTCTCTCCTGCTTCCCGTTGGAACTTTTCTATGCAACGCATTCTTTTTGTCGAAGATGATCCCGAGATTGGCCAGCTCATCAGCAGTTGGCTCGGTCGCCACGATATGGAAGTGATCCTCGAGCCCAGAGGGGACATAGCGCTGGCCCGGATCGAGGCCGAACAGCCCGATCTGGTGCTGCTCGATATCATGTTGCCGGGGCAAGATGGCATGTCCCTCTGTCGGGATCTTCGGCCACGCTTCGACGGCCCCATCGTAATGCTCACCTCGCTGGATAGCGACATGAACCAGATCCTGAGTCTGGAGCTGGGCGCCAACGACTACATCCTCAAAACGACACCACCACCGGTGCTGCTGGCCCGACTTCGGGTGCAGTTTCGCCAGCACCCGCAAGCATCAACCCAACCGGCAGCCACCAGCAGCGTTCCCCAGCAGCTGCAATTTGGTCGGCTGCGGGTAGATGGCCCGGGGCGAGATGTGCGGCTCGATGGCGAAAGCATTGCTCTCTCGACCGCCGACTTTGATCTGCTGTGGGAGCTCGCCTGCCACGCGGGCCAAATCTTGAGTCGGGAAGCCCTCTTTCGCAGCTTGCGCGGCCGGGAGTACGACGGTCAGGATCGCAGCATGGATGTGGCCATCTCCCGCCTGCGCCGCAAACTGGGTGATAACCCCGACAACCCGACCCGGATCAAGACGGTGCGCCAGAAAGGCTACCTCTTCGTCCCCCACGCCTGGGAATAACCCTCTTTCGGGAGCACCGCCATGCGCCGTCTCTTTATCCAGTTCTATCTGTTGCTGATCGGCTGCTTCACCCTGGCCATCCTGCTGGTTGGCGTGGTCTATCAGGTGACCGCCGAACGGGCGGGTGATCGCTATCTCGAACGCATGATGCAGGGCTCTCTTGGCCTGTTGACCGGCGAGTTGGCAAGAACCCCGCCAGAGCGCTGGCCCGATCGACTGGCCGAGCAGAGCAGTCAGTTTACCCTCCCCCTCAAGATCGGCGAGCTGGTGCGCCAGCCCCTGGCCAGCGAGGATCAGGCCTTTCTGGCCGCTGGCAATATTGTCATCGTCGAGGAAGATGACACCTTCCTGCAGCGCATCCCCGATACCGATCGGGTGCTGATTGTCGGCCCGGTTCCCTATCTCTCCTACCTGCACGAGCTGCACTGGGTCGATGTGGGACTGCTGCTGGTGATCGGCCTCTCTCTCGGCCTACCCATCCTTCTGTGGCTGCGTCCCCACTGGCGCGGCTTGCAACAGTTGGAGCAAACCGCACGTCGCGTAGGTGATGGGGATCTCTCCTGCCGAACCAATCTGCCACCGGGCAGCAGTCTGGCCCGGGTGGGACGCACCTTCGATCAAATGGCGACCCAATTGCAGGCCATGATTGCCAGCCGCAAGCAACTGACCGATGCCATCGCCCACGAGTTGCGCACCCCGCTGGTCCGGTTGCGCTATCGGCTTGCCATGCTCGATCCTGCCCCTGCCGAGCAGGAGCAGCAGGCGCTGGAGCGAGATCTGGGAGCGCTGGACGCTCTGATCGAAGAGATGCTCACCTACGCCAAGCTGGACAGGCCGGAGCTGCCGTTGCAACGGGACGAGCTTGAACTCAGCCACTGGGCACAAGCGCATCTCGGCGACTGGCAAGCGCTGGCCCCCGAAAAGAAGCTCACCCTCGATCTGCCGCCACGTCACATGCCCTGGTGCGGCGATCAGCGTCTGCTGACGCGCGCGGTGGAGAACCTGATCGGCAATGCTCTGCGCTACGCCGAGAGCGAGGTTACCCTCTCCATCTCGCGGCTACAGGAGAACTATCTGCTGGAGGTGAGCGACGATGGGCCGGGAATCGATCCGGCGCTGGCGTCCCAGATCTTCGAACCATTCGTGCGCCTTGATCAGAGCAGGGATCGTCGCACCGGCGGCACTGGGCTGGGGCTTGCCATTGTGCGCAGCATAGCGCTCCACCATGGTGGTGATGTGGCATTGCTTCCCGCCGGCAAGGGAGCCCGCTTCTGCCTCACCCTGCCTGTACATTTGGATACAAACCGTCACCAACCGCTCACTGAAGGGCCGCTGCAACCGTCATAGGATGACTGTCATGGAGAGCGCTCCATAACATCAACCCGAATAAGGAAATTGAACATGAAAAAGATCATTCCTCTGACCCTGGCTGCCGTCTTCGCCCTCACTTCCGGTTTCACCATGGCGGCCACCCCGACCAAGACAGCCACACCGCAGGCGACCCAGACCAAGGTGGTGAAAAAACACCATAAAGCCACCCACGCTAAAACCCCTGCCGTCAAAGTCGCACCGAAAACCAAGTGATCCAACCGGTCACTGGATAGCACAGAGGGAGGCTGACGCCTCCCTTTCCATCTCTTCCCGAAATTTTCCTGACGAGCGCCTCCCTCGTCCAAACCGGATCCACGACCCGGCTCCCCCTTTGCGGGAAACGGTCAATGACCACAGGAACATGGCATGTGGCGTCATCTGCTTAAATGGCTAGGCCCCTTGTGCAGCTTGCTGCTGCTCGGCACCGCACTGACCGTGCTGTATCACCTGACTCAGGCATGGCACTGGCACGATATTCGTCTGGCCATCTGGTCCCAACCCCTGCCGCGACTGGCGGGCGCCCTGTGGCTGACCCTGCTCAGTTATGGTTGCCTCTGCAGCTATGACATGCTGGCGCTCCATGCGCTGGGCAAGCGCCTTCCCTGGCAACAGGTCAGCATCACCTCCTTTATCGCCTACACCTTCTCCAACACCCTGGGATTTGCCCTGCTGACCGGCACCTCGGTACGCTATCGGCTCTACTCAGCCCTCGGTCTGGCGACCGGTGAGGTAGCCCGAGTGGTGCTGTTCTGCTCCATCACCTTTTTCCTCGGCCTGCTGGCGTGGGGAGGTGGCGCCCTACTGACCTGCGATGTATCACAGCTGCTGCCTGACTGGCCGCAGTGGGCAGATACCCTGCTCAGGCTGGCGGGCGTCATGGCTCTGCTGTTGGTGGCCAGCTACCTCTGCTGGCCTACACACTGTCTCTCCTGGCGGAAACACACCCTGACCCTGCCGGGCTTTCGGATACGTCTGTTGCAACTGTTGGTCGCCCTGGCAGACTGGATGGCCGCCGCCGCAGTGCTGTTTGTGCTGTTGCCTGCAGATAGCGTCCCCTACCCCGTGCTGCTCAGTGCCTTCGTGCTGGCCAGCTTCCTCGGGGTGCTGGCCCACGTGCCGGGCGGGATCGGGGTGTTCGAAGCGAGCATGAGCCTGCTGCTGGCCCACTACCTGCCGGCCGACAAGCTGCTCGCCTCGCTGCTGCTCTACCGCTGCATCGATTACGTGCTGCCATTCCTCTGCGCCCTGCTGCTCTTTACCAGTCAGGAGATGTTGCAGCAGAAGGCTCGCTGGCAACGGTTGCAGGGGATCATGAGCGCCATTCAGGAGTTTCTGCCCGCCCTTATCAGCGTCGGCACCTTCGCCGCCGGTAGCCTGCTGCTCTGCTCGGGCATGATCCCGACCATGCGCAGCCACATCGAAGTGTGGCTGCAGGTGCTGCCGCTCCATCTGCTCGAGCTCTCCCACGTGCTCGGCAGCGTGAGCGGTATCCTCCTGATCCTGCTGGCGCGCAGCCTCTATCGCCGTCATGACGCCGCGTTTCGCATCACCCAGCTGCTGCTGGCTCTGGGTATCGCCTTCTCCCTGCTCAAAGGGGGGGACTGGGAGTCAGCCCTGCTGCTCGGCAGCTTCCTGCTCATCATGACCCCCTGCCGCTCTCTCTTCTATCGCAAGGGGTCGCTGCTCTATCCCCAGTACACCCTGGGCTGGCTCATTTCAGTCGGCGCCGTACTGCTGGGAGCCCTGTGGCTGCTGCTCTTCTCCTACCGTCAGGTGGAGTATGACCACGCCCTCTGGTTCCACGTCTCACCCCACGGCGGGGCTGCCCGCGGCCTGCGCGCCATGGGGAGCGTGGTGGCCGTGCTGGCCGTGCTGGCCGTGGCCGGGGTTGCCCAATTGCTTGCGCCGCTGCGCGTGGTCGGTGAAAAGCCGGACAAGGAGACGCTGGCGCGCGCTCACGAGCTGGTGGTGCGCGAAGGGGGGATCCACGGTTATCTGGCCCAGCTGCAGGACAAGTCCCTGTTGTTCCACCCCGCCGGCGACGCCTTCCTGATGTATGGCATCGAGGGCAGCAGTTGGATTGTGATGGGGGATCCGGTCGGTCGCCCGGAGCAGATCGAAGAGCTGCTCTGGCAATTTCGCGAGCGGTGCGACGAGCACGACGCCAATCCGGTTTTCTATCAGGTCTCGGCCCGCTATCTGCCGCTCTATCTGGAGTTGGGGCTGATCCCCTTCAAGCTTGGTGAAGAGGCGATGGTCGATCTGGCTACCTTCGATCTGGCGGGCAGCCGGCTGCGCAACCTGCGTCAGAGCCACGCCAAGGGCAAACGGAAAGGGTTGACCTTCGAGGTGGTCGAGGCAAGCGCTGTGGCCCCCCTGCTGCCCAGATTGCAGACCGTCTCCGATACCTGGCTGCAGAGCAAGATGGGCAAGGAGAAGGGCTTCTCGGTCGGCCGCTTCGAGCCAGACTACCTGACCTTGAGCCCGGCTGCGCTGGTGTGGCTCGAGGGGCAGATCGTCGGCTTTGCCAACCTCTGGGTGAGCGATAACAAGGAGATGCTCTCCATCGATCTGATGCGCTACAGCCTGGATACCGGCACCGCCCCCATCATGGATTTTCTCTTTGTCGAACTGCTGCTGTGGGGCAAGGCGCAAGGGTACGCCAGCTTCAATCTGGGGATGGCCCCCATGTCCGGCTTCAACGATCATCCGCTCAACAGCTACTGGGCCCGCCTTGGCAATACCCTGTTTGTGCGTGGCAGCCGTTTTTACAACTTTCAGGGGCTCAGACGCTACAAGGAGAAATTTTCGCCCCGCTGGGAACCCCGCTACCTGCTCTGCAGCAGCAAGCTGGTACTGCCCAGAACCCTGACTCACCTGATCACCCTGATTAGCCGCGGCCCGCTGGGGCTGATCAAGAAATAGGAGCATGGCCAATGAGAGCCTTGATATTGCTGTTACTCAGTCTCGTACTGCCCGTTGCATCTTTTGCGGCGCACGCCGCCCCGGTCAAGGACGACCTGAGCCTGATTGAGCTGCCGGTCAAGCAGCCATCCGACGCCCCCATGGTGATCTTTCTCAGCGGCGACGGTGGCTGGGCGGCCCTCGACAAGGGGTTGAGCGCCCAGTTTCAGCTGCACGGCATGCCGGTCCTGGGCTGGAGCTCCCTCACCTACTACTGGAAGAAGAAAACCCCGGAGCAGGTGACCGCCGATCTGGAGCGGATCCTCGATGATTACCAGACTCGCTGGCAGCACCCCCGCTGGCTGCTGGTGGGCTTCTCGTTTGGTGCCGAGATTGTCCCCTTCGTCATCAACCGGTTGCCGGAGCACTATCGTCAGGGACTGGTCGGGGCCGTAATGCTCTCCCCCTCCACCAGCTCGGACTTCGAGATCCACGTCAGCGACATGCTGACCCACAAGGCGCGCAGCTATCCGACCGAACCGCAGGTGAAAACCATCCGGGATCTGCCGATGGTCTGCCTGCAAGGTGCCGATGACGATGACGACGACCGCCTCTGCCCCCGTCTCAACCAACCCAACGTCACGACCGTCACCCTGCCGGGTGGCCACCACTTTGAGGATGATTACCCGGTGCTCTATCAGGCCATCACCAAGCATCTGAACCGGCCCACGGATCCGCAGCCTGTAGAGCATTAACCCGTATCACCACGGAATGCCTTTTAAGTACCGAGCAGGGCAAATCAGCGAGCAATGAAAAGGGCCTCTCTTGCGAGAGGCCTTTTACTGAATTGGGCGGAAATTTTAAAAGGAGCGACCAATGGATTGGCCGTGGCGTCAAGGTCACCGAGGCATTTCACTGCTATTGCACAAGCGGTTCAGCCAGATGCGGGGCTATCAACAATGAGGGTTTGCAGTCCTATGCTGACAACCGCTCGGGATTGCGCCATAAAACAAAAGCCCTGATGTTTCCATCAGGGCTTTGCAATGTGGCGGTGAGGGAGGGATTCGAACCCTCGATACGTTGCCGTATACACACTTTCCAGGCGTGCTCCTTCAGCCACTCGGACACCTCACCAAATTTTTGCTCACTGCTTTATGTGCTTGAGCTGCACATTCGCTGGCGAACCATGCCGCAGCGGCGGGGCGTAATGTAAGGGATACGATGGCTTTTGGTCAATGCAATTTTTTACTTTTTGCGTTCGTTTGCTCAATATCCGAACCAAGTGACCAAAAACATGCCGTTTCGTATCCCTTTCAATCAATTTACTGCCGCTTCGTGCAAATGTTCACCTTTGAGCGCCTCTTCCAGCGAGCCGTAGAATTCCAGCTTGCCGGGCTGCGGCCGCACCTTGGCGCGCGCCAGGGTCTTGAGCGGTTGGAACTGCAACTCGGCCACCCGCAACTCGACCCCGACCTTGGCCATCTGCTTGCCAAAGTGGAGGAAGGCAGACAGACCGCCCGCATCGAGGATGGAGACCGCCTCCATCTGCAACACCAGCATTTTGTGCCCTTTCACTTGCGCTTCCAGCTCGGCAAAGACCCGTTCAGCCGCAGCGAAAAAGAGCGGGCCGTTGATCTTGTAGAGCAGGCCGTTGTCCGGCACCTCATGGGCATAGCGCTTATGCTCGGCCAAATCGTGCAGTTTGGTCATCTTGGCGATTTCACGCATAAAGAGCAGGGAGGCCAGGATCACCCCGAAGGTGATGGCGATGACCATGTCGAAAATGACGGTGAGTGACAGGCAAACCAGCAGCACCAGCACATCGTATTTGGGCGCGCGACGGATCAGCT
Organism: Aeromonas sp.; assembly: GCF_050633025.1. Lineage (GTDB taxonomy): Bacteria > Pseudomonadota > Gammaproteobacteria > Enterobacterales > Aeromonadaceae > Aeromonas. The sequence goes on along the minus strand of NZ_JBODRQ010000017.1, from coordinate 10,232 downwards.
CCACCACCTTGTGCGCTTCACTCATGTTCCAGGCCACGATGAGCAGCAAGGCAGCCATGGCCGAGAGCGGCAACCAGGAGAGCCAGGGGGCCAGCACCAGAATGGCGGCCAGCACCACCAGCGCATGAACGACCCCCGAGATGGGGGACGTAGCGCCGGAACGCACGTTGGCGGCAGAGCGGGCTATGGCGGCGGTAGCGGTAATACCGCCAAAGAAGGGTGCAAAGATGTTGCCAAGCCCCTGCCCCACCAGCTCGGCATTGGAGCTGTGTTTACGACCGGTCATGCCATCGAGCACCACGGCACAGAGCAGCGACTCGATCGCCCCCAGCATCGCCATGGAGAAGGCGGCAGGCAGCAGCCGCTCAAGGGCGGCAAGATCCCACACCACCGGGGCGCCATCCGGACCTGGCAAGGCCCAGGGCATCACCAGGGTTGGCGCGATGGGAGGGATCCCCATCCCCTGGGTGCCATCGGCCAGGGTATAACTGAACTTGCTGCCGATGGTGGCCACATCCACCCCGAAGTAATGGAGGCCACAACCCAGACCCACCCCGACCAACACCGCGGGCAAGTGGCCGGGCACGGGCAGGCGCAGGCGCGGCCAGAGCAGCAGCACGGCCAGTGTAGCGACCCCCACCAGGGTATCGCCCCACTGCCAGCTTGGCAGGGCGGCGGCCAGCGCCTCGACCTTGCCCAGATAGGTTTCCGGCATCTCGGGCACGCTCAGACCAAAAAAATCCTTGATTTGCAAGGTGGCGATCACGATGGCGATACCACCGGTAAAACCCAGTGTCACTGACGGGGGAATGTACTCGATAAGGCGGCCAAGACGGGCCATCCCCATCGCCACCAGAAAGAGGCCAGAGATGAGCGTCGCCATCAACAGACCGCCGACTCCGAACTGCTGGGCAACCGGATAGAGGATCACCACAAAGGCGGCGGTCGGGCCGGAAACTGAATAACGGGAACCACCAGTCACGGCGATCACAATACCGGCGATGATAGCGGTATAGAGACCATGTTGCGGCGGCACACCACTGGCGATGGCCAGCGCCATGGCAAGCGGGATAGCGATGATGCCCACCGTCACACCGGCAATGAGATCTCGGCCGAAGCGGGCCATGCTGTAGGGTTCATCAATACAGGACTGGCGTAAGGCTATGGCGAGCTTCACGCTATTTAAAGAGGCTTGCTTGTGCATGTATATCGTAATACCAGAAGAGGGAGATAAAGGCCGGATAAATCCGGCGCCCGATCATCATCAAGGGCCGGCAGGGCTGTCGACGCGGCGATGGTATCCGGCGTAACCTTACTCCAGACAGGCCACTTTTTCGATGGGCAGGATCAATGAAACGCACCCTTGCCCATTATTTGGCCTATTTGCCACCAAATCGCCGATTTTGACTTCAGCTCTCCCCCATTTAGCTGCAAAGATCACCACTTGAGCCTTGTTGGCTTGCCAGCACGTTCACGACATCATTCTGGCATCATCAGGTTGATACGAACCAAACCAATGTCCCCGGCATCAGTTGGCCAAGGTGATGGCAAGGGACTGATTGTGCTGAAAATAAACCGCAAAGCGCAACTTTTGGGCAAACAGTCTGAAAATCCGGTTTTCGGGAAATTCGCGGGTTGACACCCGTCTTCTTGCTCATTACTATTCGCCCGTCTTAACGAGACAGGCAATTCCTCCTTAGTTCAGTCGGTAGAACGGCGGACTGTTAATCCGTATGTCACTGGTTCAAGTCCAGTAGGAGGAGCCAATTCCCTCGTAGTTCAGTCGGTAGAACGGCGGACTGTTAATCCGTATGTCACAGGTTCAAGTCCTGTCGAGGGAGCCAAATTCTAAAGCCCAGCCTTTTGGCTGGGCTTTTTTCATGGCAATGTCCCAGTTACGCGTTGAAAGGCAAATCTCCTCATTGTTTCAAGCTAAGCCTGTTGTCTGGTATTCCCCCGGCCCCCTCCGGTCACAGATTCCACTCTTTATGCAGTGCTGGTAACCAGAGGGGCCGGAACACGCAGCCCGACCTCTGACTCGCCATTTCTTTACCGTATACAGCTAACGCGCAAATAACAAAAAACACAATAGAAGCATAAAAAAACAGCCTAATGAGCAAAAAATAGGGAAGTAAGTCGGTTACACTCACTGCGCATCCATAACAGACGAGTCTCCTTATGCGTGTAACCAGAGAGTGGCTGTGGGTTTTGTCGGTGCTGACCGGGGCCTGTGTTCTCCTGTTGCTGCCATTCTGGCTGCGCGGCGGCAGTCAGGGCCATGATCTGTTTCACCATCTGCTCTCCGGTCACTTCTTTGCCGTGCAACTGTGGCAAGGAGAGCTCTATCCGCGCTGGTTGATGGAGATGAACGGCGCCTTCGGCAGCCCGGTCTTTTTCTTCTATCCCCCCCTGCCCTACTATGTGAGCGCCCTGTTCGCCGGCCCCACCCCGCTGGCCCACGAGGCGATGACGCCGCTGCTCTGGAGCAGCAGCATGGCACTCTGGCTCTCCGGCCTGTTTGCCTATCTCTGGTTGCGCCCCTTTGCAGGCCACGGACGGGCGCTGGCGGCCAGTTTGCTCTATATGGCGCTGCCCTATCATCTGGCCATCGATATCTACGCCCGCTTTGCCCTGGCGGAGAGCTGGGCCTTCGTCTGGGCGCCGCTGGCTCTGCTGGCGCAGGATCGCCTCTGCCGCGGCGCCCCCTTTGCCCTGCTGCTGCTCGCACTGGCCGTCTCCATGCTGACGCTTTCCCATCTACCAAGCACCCTGCTCATTCTGGGCTTGCTCACCCTGCGCAGCCTGCTGCTGGTCTGGCGCTACAAGGGGAGCACAGCGCTCGTCAGTGCCCCTGTCACCGCCTCCCCGCTCATTGGCACCCTGCTGGGTCAGCTCTGGGGATTGGCGATGGCCAGCCTGTTGCTGCTGCCCGCCCTGCTGGATCAGGGGGGGATCTCCATGGAGCAGATGCGCACCGGCATGTTCGAATTTCAGCGCAACTTTCTCGATCGTTTGCCCCAAAGCCGTGATGACTGGCGCTTTCGCGGCCATCTCGCCTGGCTGACGCTGCTCACCCTGGGTCTGCTGCTGGTAGCTTGGGCTGCCGCCCGCGAGCCGCGCCATCCCGAGTTGCTGCTCTGGGGGGTCATTGGCACCCTGAGCTTTTTGATGATGCTGCCACCAAGCGAGGCCCTGTGGCGCCTGCTCACGCCGTTGCAACTGGTGCAATTTCCCTGGCGCCTCAATCTGCTGCTGGTCATCGCTACCGTCGCCGTGGTGGCGCTGGGTACCCCCACCTATCGCCCATGGCAGTGGGTCTGGTGGCTACTGCTTACCCTCACCCTGCTGTCGCAAGGACTCTATGTACGCGAGGCGCCGCTCACCCAGGCTCCCGTAAAGAGTCAGCTCGACGGGGAGTTCGACAGCAAGCGCAGCGCCCGCGAATACCGACCAAAGCAGGTGCCACGCGGTATGTTTGCCCCCACCCTGCTGGCCTGGAAAGAGGAATTCCAGCCCGCCATCACCAGCGACCATCAGGGGGTAAACTGGCAGATCCAGCGCTGGCAGCCTCGTCATATCGAATTGACGGTGGATGCCCCGGCCCCCGCCAAGCTGGTCCTGCACCAGTTTGATTACCCGGGTTGGCAGGCAAGACTCGACCAGCGCCTGCCGCTGAGCGTCAGCAGCACCCGCAACGGGCTGGTGCAGGTCTGGGTGCCCGCCGGACAACACAGCCTCACCTTTACCCTCACCGCCCGCTGGCCGGAGCGGCTCGGTTACGCCATCTCGTTGCTGGCCTGGCTGCTCTGGCTGGGGGGGGTAATCCGCGCAGTACGCCGACATGACCGCAAGCGTGATCCCCAAGGTGGCTGAGCGGCCGGGCACCTCCCCTTTTGAGGGGGCAGGAACGTCATGCCGAGCGGGGGCAAACCTGATAGACTCGCCCTTCTCCCTTTTTCAACCAAGGTTCACCTGCGGATATTCTATGCCCCCATCGCCACCGGCTCAGGCCTCCGCTCTATCCCCCCGTTTACTCTTTATTCTGCTGGGTGCGCTGGCAGGACTGACCCCGCTGGCAGTAGACATGTATCTGCCGGCCATTCCGGCTATTGCCCGGGATCTGGCCACCAGCATCGACGGTGCCCAGCTCACCATCAGCGCCTTTTTGGGCGGCTTTGCCATCGGTCAGCTCTTCTACGGCCCACTGGCCGACAGCTATGGCCGCAAGCCGGTGATCCTGGCGGGGCTCATCATGTTTGCCATCGCCTCGATAGGCTGCGCCATGGCCGACTCCTTGCCCGAGCTGCTGGCCTGGCGCATGTTGCAGGCGGCTGGCGGGGCGGCAGGCTCTGTGGTGGTCAATGCCCTGCTGCGCGACCTATTCGAGAAGGATGCGTTTTCTCGCGCCATGTCGTTCGTCATTCTGGTGATGACGCTGGCGCCGCTGGTGGCGCCTGTGGTGGGCGGCTATATCAGCGCCCATGCCGACTGGCGGGTGATCTTCTGGCTGCTGGTGGCGATCAGTCTGCTCATCTGTCTGGTGATGCAGTGGAAAATCGAGGAAACCCTGAAACCCGAGCACCGTCAGCCGCTCAAGATCGGCCAGATCCTCAAGAACTACTGGGGTGTGCTCTCCCATCGCGGCGCCATGGGCTATGTGCTGTGCGGCTCCCTCTCAAGCTCCGGCATGTTCGCCTTCTTAAGCGGCTCACCCTACGTCTATATCGAGTATTTCAAGGTGCCGACCGAGCATTACGGCTGGCTGTTTGGCCTCAATATTCTGCTGATGATGGTGGTGACCTTCGTCAACAGCCGATTGGTGAAAGGGGTGGGCGCCGAGCGAATGCTGCAATACGGCCTGCTGGTACTGCCCTGCGCCGGCGCCCTGCTGGTCTACAACGCCTGGAGCGAAACCGGCGGCCTGTGGGGCATCGTCATTCCGGTGGTGCTGTTTGTCGGCCATATCAGTCTGGTGGGCGCCAACGCCATGACCGGCCTGATGGGCCACTTCCCGCAGGCGGCGGGCACCGCCTCCGGGCTGGCTGGCACCCTGCGCTTTGGCATCGGCGCCCTGGTCGGCATTCTGGTCAACCTCAACCCGCCCCACTCGCCGCTGCCGATGGCCATTGCCATCGCCTGCTGCGGGGTCGGTTCAGCTTTCAGCTACTGGCTGCTCACCGGCCACAAGGCACACTGATCCCTCTGCTGGATATAAAAAGAGCGCCCCCTCTGTTGCGACAGGGGGCGCTCTTTTTTTGGGGAGAGGACGTTATCAGGCTCGCCTCAATCCACTCCGATATGCGTCACTTCTTGCCAAAACCGGACTGTTTCAGGGTATACCCCGCGCTGTTTTGCCAGGCATCCAGCCCGCTGCGGTTATTGCCCGCCACCAGACTGGCCGCCAGACTCGGGCTGTTGAACAGCTGATCGGTGGTAAAGACAAAGCCGCCCTGACTGCGGGGCACTATGACCCCCTTCTCCAGCAGTTCGTAACGCAGCTCGATCACCGCCTCGCGCAGAGAGGCTGCATCCTCGCCATTGGCAGTGGAACCGGCCAGCACCATAAAGCCCGGATTTTGCCGCTTGCCCACCGGATAACCGTGTGCCTCGGCCCCTTTGCCATTGAAGTGGTAGAGCTCGCGCTCCCCAGGACGATTGTCGGAGAGCGCCTTTTGCAGGGTCATCAGCTCGTTGTAGATCTCGATGGGGACGACGGCCGCCTGCTTGTTCCCCTTGCTATCGATGATAAAACTGACTTGCTTGTGTAACATCCTTGCTCATCCTGTGACCCATGGAAGCCTCTATTCTAACCACCTCGGGCAAGCGGGATCCAGCGAGGATCCACTGCTCTTTTGCCGCCTTGATCACTAACTGGCACTCTTGATCAACCGTAAGGGGTGTTGATCATTGCTGTCCATGCTAGCTTACCAAGCATGATTAAAGCCATTGACCATCAAACGGTTATCCCATGCTGACCCTGCGCAACCTCTGCAAGAGCTTCGATAACGGCAGTGAACGACTGCCGCTGTTCCACCATCTCGATCTCGCCCTCCCCGCTGGCGAGATCACCCTGCTGCTGGGCCAAAGCGGCTGCGGCAAATCGACCCTGCTCAATCTGATCGCCGGGCTGATTGCACCGGATGAAGGGGAGATCTGGCTGGGGGAGACCCGGATCGACACCCGCTCCCCCGACGAGCGGGCGCGCCTGCGGGGTCGCCATTTCGGTATCGTCTATCAGGATTTCAACCTGCTGCCGACCCTGAACGTGGCCGAGAATCTGGCCCTGCCTCTAGCCATCAACGCTCTGCCACCGGATGAGACAAAGATTGACCAGTTGCTGCAGCGGCTCGATATGAGCCACAAGCGCCATGCCTGGCCGGAGCAGCTCTCCGGCGGCCAGCGACAGCGGGTGGCGCTGGCCCGCGCCCTTATCCATCAACCCGGTTGGCTGCTCGCCGACGAGCCCACCGGCAGCCTCGATGAGCACAATGCCGAACAGGTAATGGCGTTGATGGTGGCGGCGGTGCGCGATACCGGCGCAGGCTTGCTGCTGGTGAGCCACAACCCCGCCTATGCCGCGCTGGCAGACAGGGTGCTTCGCCTTGAAGGGGGGCAACTTATCGAGCTCAAGGGGGCCAGCCATGACTAAACAGCGACTGCATCTGCCGGGAGCACGCTGATGCTGCCACTCAAAGCGCTGCTGCGCCTTTATCGCAGCCACCCCTGGTTGCTGCTGATGAGTCTGGCCGGGCTAGTATTGGGAGTGTCGCTGGTGGTAGCCATCGAGCTGCTCAATCACAGTGCCCGCACCAATTTTGTCGCCGCCCGCAGCCAGCTGGCAGGGGAAGCCAACTACCGGCTGGCCCCCGCTGGTGGGCTGGATGAACAGCTTTATGTGCAGTTGGTGGCCAGCCAGCCCGCCCTCGATGCCATGCCCCAGATCCATGGCTGGCTCAAGGATGAAGAGGGGCGCAGCTTTCAACTGCTGGGAATGGATCTCTTCAACCCCGGCCCCCTGCGCCAGCTGTTTGGCGCCCAACCCGCAAGCGAGCCCGACTTTTCCCTCAACCGCGCCGACAGCATCTGGCTGGCGGCCCCCGAGGCAGATCGCCTTGGCTGGCAAGCGGGCCAGAGCCGCCGCTTTGTGCTGGGCGGCAGCGATGGCGCCCGAACCCTGACCCTGACGCTGGCAGGCACCTTTGAACCGGGCGCAGTGCCCATGGAGCGGCTGCTGGTAACCGACATCGGCCTCGCCCAACCGCTGCTGGGCAAAGCGGGTCGGCTCGATCGCATCATCTTCAAGCTAAGTGACGCCGAGGCTCGTACCCTGCAGGCCACCCTGCAAACCCGTTACCCGAACCAGCCCTTGTGGCTTGAGCCCATCAGCCCGGCGCTCGATGCCAGCCAGCTTGGCGATGCACTGGCCCTCAATCTGACGGCGCTCTCATTGCTCGCCATGGCGGTGGGACTGTTTCTGGTGTTCAACGCCCAGCGATTTGTGCAGAGCGTGCGTCGCCCCCAGCTGGCCCAGTTGATCATTCTGGGAATGGGGCCGAGTCGGGTACTCCGCTGGCTCATTCTGGAGCTACTTATTCTCGCCACCCTCGGCACCCTGCTCGGGGTGCTGCTCGGCAGCCTGTTGGCGCTGGCGCTGATGGGGCAACTGACCCAGGCGCTGGCCGATCTCTATGGGCCCAACCCCATCGACCTGTTGCGCCTCTCCCCTGTGAGCCTGCTCAAGGCGCTGTTGATCGGGCTACTCGGCACGCTGGCCGCCAACCTGCCCGGCTGGTGGCAACTGCTGCGCCAATCCCCCCTCGAACTGCGCGCCGGCAGCAGCCGTCCCCCCGCTCACCCGTGGCGACGGCGCGTGCTGGCCATCGCCATCTTGCTGCTGTGCGCTCTGTGCCTGTGGCTGCCGCAAACGGGTCTGAGTGGCGCCCTCTTTATCGCCGGCGGCTGGCTGCTGGCCATGGCGCTCTGGCTGCCCGATGCCCTGCGCGGCCTGCTGGGCTGGCTGCGACGGCGCACAGGTGGCCCCCTCACGGCCCGACTCGGGGTGGCAGAGACCCTCTATCATCTCGATCGCACCGCCATCGCGGTGATGGCATTGCAACTGGCCATCGCCGCGGCCATCGGCATCGGAGTCATGGTGTCGAGCTTTCGCTCCAGCGTGGAGATCTGGCTCGGCCAGCGTCTGGCCGCCGATCTCTATGTCACTGCCCCCAAGGGGGTGGCGGGCAACAAGGGCACCTTGAGCGACACCACCCTTAAGACCCTGCTCGCCAATCCGCTGGTGAGCGCCGCCTCGCGCCGCTCGGTGCATCCTGCCAGCTGGCAGGGGCACCCTATCGAGTGGGCGCAGATGGACTTTATCCCCCAGCTTAAAGCGGCCTATCCGCTGCTGGCCGGACGCTGGCCGACCCGTCCCGACGAGGTGCTGGCGAGCGAACCGCTGACGGTACGCCTCGGGGTCAAGGTGGGCCAGACATTGGCGATCAGCGGCGAGCAGGGGCCAAGGCAGTTCACCGTCACCGGCGTCTATCAGGACTACGGCAGCGACAAGGGGCAGATCCTGCACGCCTTTGAGGCCGGGGCGGTGCAATCCCTCGCCCTCTTTAGCGACGACCCCGAACAGCTGACAGACCGCCTGCGCGAGCGCTTTGGCGAGCAGCTCAATCTGCTCTCCGCCCCCGCCATTCACAGCGCGGCCCTCAAGGTGTTTGACCAGACCTTTGTGGTGACCGAGCTATTGAAGTTGCTGATCCTCGGCATCGCCTTTGTCGGGATCGGCTCGGCCTTTATGGTGCTGGGGCTGGCACGCCGTGGCGAGCTGCAGAGCTTGCAGAGTCTGGGCTTGAGCCCCCACCACTGCCGCCAGCTGCTGGTGTGGCAAGGGGCGGGATTGGGACTGCTTACCGCCCTGCTGGCCTTGCCGGTGGGCTATGGCCTTGCCTGGGTGCTGATCGAGGTGGTCAACCCTCGCGCCTTTGGCTGGCGCCTCGCCTTCGAGGCCGCCCCCCTTCATGCGGTCACCGCCCTGTTGCTGGCACCGGTATGCGGGGCTCTCGCCTCCTGGTATGCCGCAAGGAGAGTGGTATGAGCCAACAACCGCGAGATACGCCAGCATGCTGGCTCTCACACCTGATACGTGGCGCATTGGCATCCTGGTATGCGGCAAGGAAAGTGGTATGAAATATCGGCTACCGCACTGGCTCAGCCATGGTTTGAAGACCCCATTGACCACTTCCCTCTCTCCGCCCCTTCTTCAGCGCAGAGAAGAGCACAGTGCGGCATTGAACCATCCCCTCTCCCTTCGGGAGAGGGCCAGGGTGAGGGGAAGCTTGTCCTCTTTACGGTTCCTGTGGCTCGCCACCCTCTTGATCCCGCTGATTGCCATAAGCGGCAGCGCGCAGGCCAGCGATCTGGGCGCCCTGCTGGGCGGCGGCAGCGACAGCTTTAAAAGGGTGCAGCCGGGGCAAACCATTCAATTACCGGAGGAGCACGCCGCCCACCCCGATTACCGCTCCGAGTGGTGGTATCTCACCGGCAACCTCAAGGATGAACAGGGGCGCGAATATGGCATGCAGTGGACCCTGTTTCGCCAGGGTATCGAACAAGAACTCCGCACCAGCAACCCCTGGCTCACTCCCCAGCTCTGGCTGGCCCAGTTTGCCATCACGGATCTCGACCGTGGCAGCCACCAGCAAGATGAACGGGCCAGTCGGCAGGGGCCCGGACTGGCGGGGGCCAACGGCGGCCAATATTGGCTAAGGGAGTGGCGGCTTGCCTCGCAAGGGGCGGCGCTGTTCCCCGCCACCCTCAAGGTGCAGAGCAAGATTGGCGAACTGAACCTCACCGTCACTGCCGCCAAACCGCTGGTGCTGCAAGGCAAGGCCGGTTACAGCGAGAAGAGCCCGGGCAACGCCTCCTTTTACTACTCCTACCCACGCCTGCATTTGAGCGGCACCCTGACTCGCGATGGCGAGACCCGCATCGTCACCGGACAAGGCTGGTTTGATCACGAGTGGAGCAGCTCGGTATTGGCCGAATGGCAATCGGGCTGGGACTGGTTTTCGCTCCAGTTGAACGATGGCCGCGAGCTGATGCTGTTTCGCCTGCGCACCAAATCGGGACGCACCGAGCCAGAAAACCGCTACGGCATCTTGATTGAACAGGATGGCAGCAGCCGGGTGCTCGCCCCCGACGCGATTCGCCTTACGCCGGGCAAC
>NZ_JBODRQ010000016.1:0-40018 GCF_050633025.1 Aeromonas sp. | reverse complement strand
TTATATTTTCAGTTAGGGTTGACTCAAGAGACAAATCATAATTGGTAGTTATTATATCACTTGCATTCAAACCAACTATATCCTTATGGATAAAGCTTGGATTTATATTTCCAACGTGTTTAGCCACAAATCTCTTAATATCACTTTCAGTATGAATTCCTTTTCTCACTGCTTTAAAATAAATTTCCTCATATGCTAATGGGAATGGCTTATCTTGTTCAAAATCAACTGAAATTGATAAGTATTTTGTTAGGCTAGTAAGTAAATCGCTCCATGAATGACCTGAGCCAACATTATTTATGTCGTTTCCAACCAACACTGCAAATTTTTCCATATCCTTTCCTAGTGTAGAAATTCTCTATAAGAAACTGCGATGTAACAACATATAACCTTTACACTTTTTCTGACTTTCAAGAACATGATGAGTCAGTAGCATTGTTGTTTTTAATGCGTTTTATTATCACACTAGCCGAGCTTGCTGTCGAATAAATAAATGTTACGCCTTTATTAGTGATTGATATTCTGCCGATATAAAAAGCGGGCCTATGGCCCGCTTGATTATATTTCACTCACCCCAATCCTCACACCGGCGGATGGAAATGGCTGGCTTCGCGGGTGGCCATCTCCTCGTAGGTGGCCCACTTCTGCCACGCCACTTTTTGCGCCACCTGCATCAGCCGCTCGGCCTCCTCCGGATGGCTCTGGGCCAATACCCGATAACGGGTCTCCTCCTGCCGATATTCAGCAAGGGGAATGGAGGGGCGCAGGCTGTCGAGGCTGAAGGGGTTCTGCCCCGCGTGGCGCAATACCGGGTTGTAGCGCATCAGCGGCCAGTGACCAGAGGCCACGGCGCGTTTTTGCTGAGTCAGGCCAAACTCCATATCGATACCATGGGCGATACAGTGGCTGTAGGCGATGATAAGCGACGGGCCCGGATAGGCCTCGGCCTCACGCAAGGCCTGCAGCGCCTGCTGCGGGTTGGCACCAAAGGCGATGCGGGCAACATAGACGTTGCCGTAGGAGATGGCCTGCAGCGCCACATCCTTCTTGGCCAGCGTCTTGCCTCCCGCCGCGAACTTGGCGACGGCGCCGAGCGGGGTCGATTTCGACATCTGGCCGCCAGTGTTGGAGTAGACCTCGGTATCCATCACCAGCACGTTCACATCGCGGCCGGAGGCGAGCACATGGTCGAGCCCTGATGAGCCGATGTCATAGGCCCAGCCATCGCCGCCGATGATCCAGACCGAGCGGCGCACCAGCTGGTCGATAAGCGACAGCAGCTCGCGAGCCTTGCCGGATTTCACCTCTTCCAGCCGCTCCCGCACTTGCGCCACCCGGGTGCGTTGGGCACGGATCTCCGACTCCAGCCGTTGCGGGGCGCTAATCAGGGCATCGACCAGCTCTGCGCCCAGCTCCCCCTTCATCGCTTCGAGGGCCGCCACCGCCTGACCGTGATGCTGATCGGCGGTGAGACGAAAACCAAAGCCAAACTCGGCGTTGTCCTCGAACAGGGAGTTCGACCAGGCCGGCCCCTTCCCTTCGCCGTTCTTGGCCCACGGCGTAGTCGGCAGGTTGCCGCCGTAGATGGAGGAGCAGCCGGTGGCGTTGGCCACCAGCATGCGATCACCAAACAGCTGTGTCAGCAGCTTGAGATAGGGGGTCTCGCCACAACCGGCGCAGGCGCCGGAGAACTCGAACAGGGGTTCGAGGAACTGGGCACCACGCACCGTGGAGAAATCCACCCGATCGCGAGCCGGCCACGGCAGGCTTTCGAACCAGCGCAGCGCCTGTTTCTGACCAGCCAGATGGGGCGCCTTGTCCATCATGGTGATGGCGCGCTCGCCTTCATGGCGTTCCCCTTCAACACTCTCGCCTTGATGGCGGGCATCCGCTCCGGCCCGTACCGGACAGGCCTGCACACACTGGCCACAACCGGTGCAATCTTCCGGATAGAGTTGCAATGTGTAGCGGCTATCGGGGAAGCCCTTGGCGGTGACGGGCACCGACTGCGCCGCCTCGGGGGCGGTCGCCAGCCAGTCCTGATGGTAGAACTTGGCCCGCAGCGCCGCGTGGGGGCAGACAAAGACGCAGTTGCCGCACTGGATGCAGATATCGGAGTGCCAGATCGGGATCTCGCGGGCAATATCGCGCTTCTCGAAGCGGCTGGTGGCGGTGGGGTAAGTGCCATCCACCGGCAGCATGGAGACCGGGATCAGATCGCCGCGCCCCGCCAGCATCTCGCCGGTGACCCGCTGGACAAACTCACTGCCGCCGGGCGCCAATGGCAGCGGATAGTCGCTGATCTGCTCCTCACCGGCCGGGATGGTTACCTGATGGAGGTGGGCCAGGGTGTCGTCCACCGCCGCGAAGTTGCGCTCGACCACTTCGGGCCCCTTGCGGGCATAGCTCTTCTCGATGCTCTCCTTGATCAGCGCAATCGCCTCATCCCGCGGCAAGATGCCAGCCAGCGCGAAGAAACAGGTCTGCATGATGGTGTTGATGCGATTGCCCATACCGTTGCGCTCGGCCACCCGATCACCATCGATGCAGTAGAGGCGGATATCGAGGGCGCGGATACGGGCGCGCAGCCGCTCGGGCAGCTGGCCCCACACCTTGTCAGCCTCGCAGGGGGCATTAAGCAGCAGGGTCGCCCCTTCGGCGGCATGTTCCAGCAGATCGACCGACTCGACAAAACCCCACTGGTGGCAGCCGATAAAGCTCGCCTGCTCGATAAGCCAGGGGGCGTCGATGGGCTCGGGGCCAAAGCGCAGGTGGGAGACGGTGCGCGAGCCCGACTTCTTGGAGTCGTAGACGAAGTAGCCCTGGGCGTGGAACCCCTCCAGCTCGCCGATGATCTTGATGCTGTTCTTGTTGGCGCCCACCGTGCCGTCGGCACCAAGGCCGAAGAAGAGCGCCCGCACCCGACTGGCGGGCTCCAGATCGCCTATGGGGTGCCAGGCCAGACTGAGGCCCGACACATCATCCACTATCCCCACGGTAAAGCGCGGGCGCGGCGCATCGGATGCCAGCTCCTCGAACACCGCCGCGCACATGGCGGGGGTGAACTCTTTGGAAGAGAGGCCGTAGCGACCGCCACTGAGCCAAGGCAGCCGCTTGATAAGGCCGCGCTGCAAGCCGTCGATGAGCGCGCTCTGCACATCCAGCAGCAACGGCTCGCCACCCGCCCCCGGCTCCTTGGTGCGATCCAGCACGGCGATGCGCCGCACGCTCTGCGGCAGCGCATCGAGCAACGCCTGTACCGGGAAGGGGCGATAGAGGCGCACAACCAAGACTCCGGTCTTGCGATCCTGTTGGTTGAGCCAATCCACTGTGGTGCGGGCGGTGGCGGCCCCCGAGCCCATCAGCACGATGACATCGGTGGCATCGGGCGCGCCGTGGTATTCCACCAGCCGGTAGTGGCGACCGGTCAGCTCGCCGAGGTTGTCCATGCACTGCTGCACCCGCGCCGGTACCGCCTCGTAGAAGGGGTTGACGCTCTCGCGGGACTGGAAATAGGTATCCGGGTTCTGGGCGGTGCCGCGCATCACCGGATGATCCGGGTTGAGGGCCCGCGCACGGTGGGCGCGCACCCAGTCGTTGTCGATAAGGGCGCGAATTTCATCCCGATGCAGAGCGGTGATCTTGTTCACCTCGTGGGAGGTACGGAACCCGTCGAAGAAGTGGATAAAGGGCACCCGGCATTGCAAGGTGACGCTATGGGCGACCAAGGCCAAGTCCTGCGCCTCCTGCACCGAGCCGGAGGCGAGCATGGCAAAGCCGGTGCTACGCGCCGCCATCACATCCTGATGATCGCCAAAAATCGACAGCCCCTGCGCCGCCAGCGAGCGGGCCGCCACATGGAACACCGCCGAAGTCAGTTCACCGGCGATCTTGTACATGTTGGGCAGCATCAGCATCAGCCCCTGACTGGCGGTGAAGGTGGTGGCGAGCGCCCCCGCCTGCAGGGCGCCGTGTACCGTGCCAGCCGCCCCCCCTTCACTCTGCATCTCTACCACGGTGGGGATGTTGCCCCACAGGTTGGTCTGCCCCTCCGCCGCCCAGGCATCGGCCAGTTCGGCCATGGTCGAGCTCGGGGTAATGGGGTAGATGGCACACACTTCACTCAGCTGGTACGCCACCCGGGCCGCGGCTTCGTTGCCATCGACCATGATCAATTCATGTTTCATTGGGACTCCTCCGGTTGGCGCAGCAGGATGGCATGACAAGGGCACTGGTCGTGGCAGGCACCGCAGCCGGTGCAGCGCTCGGCATCCACCTGATAGCCCTTGCCCGGCCCCAGCTTGGCGATGGCCTGCTCGGGGCAACTGCCGTAGCAGCCGTCGCACTCGAAGCAGTTGCCGCAGGAGTAGCAGCGCGCCGCCTCGTAGCGGGCGGCCACCTCATCCAGCCCGCCGATGATCTCGCCAAAGTCGTCCCGTGCCCACGTCGGTTTGACCGGCTGACTGCTGGCGGGCGCATGGGTCTGGAACCAGAGTTGCAACTGCTCCGGCCCCACCAGCGGGTAGGAGACCATCTTCTGGTAGTGGCGACCGCGCAGCCAGGCATCCATGTGGCGCGCCGCCTTCTTGCCGTGGCCGGTGGCGATGGTGACGGTGCGTTCGGAGGGCACCATATCGCCGCCCGCAAACAGACCCGGCACATCCGTCATCAGGTTGCCCGCCACCTGCACCACCCCCTCCTTGTTGACCCGTACGCCGGGGATGCTCTCCAGCACGCTCAAATCAACTTCCTGACCGAGCGCCAGAATAAGGGAGTCCGCTTCAAGGGTTTCAAACTTGCCGGTGGGCACCGGCTTGCCCTCGGCATCCAGTGCCATCACCTCCACCTCGATATGGGTGTTGTCGAGCTGACGGATGCTGCGCAGCCAGTTGATCTTGATCCCCTCTTCCTCGGCCTCATCGGCTTCAAAGGCGTGGGCCGGCATATGGTCCCGGTCGCGGCGGTAGATGATCATCGCCTCCTCGACCCCGAGGCGGCGGGCGGTGCGGGCCGCGTCCATGGCTGTGTTGCCACCGCCGTAGATGGCTACCCGTCGTCCCAGTTTGGGCGGCGGCAAGCCCTGCTCTTCGGCCAGACTGGCCTGTTCGAGGAAGCTCACCGCATCGAGGATCTTGCCCGCCTCCCGAGCCGGAATATCGACCCGCTTGGCCAGATGGGCGCCGATGGCCATAAAGACGGCGTCAAAGCCCCCCTCGTCGCGCTCGCGCAGCACATCCTCCACCTTGTGGTTGAGAGTCAGCGTCACCCCGGCCGCCACGATGCGGGCTACCTCCCGATCCAGCACATCACGGGGCAAGCGGTAAGCGGGAATACCGAAGCGCAGCATGCCGCCGGCCAGCGGCCCCGCTTCGCGGATCTCCACCTGATGGCCGAGCCGGTTGAGGTGCCAGGCGCAGGAGAGGCCGGAGGGCCCGGCACCGATCACCAGCACCTTCTTGCCGCTGGCAGGCGCGGGGGTTGCAGGCAGCCAGCCATGGACCAGCGCCTCGTCGCCGAGAAAACGCTCGATGGCGTGGATGGAGACGGATTCATCCACCTGCCCGCGGTTGCAGGCGCTCTCGCAGGGGTGATAGCAGACCCGGCCATGAATGGCGGGCAAGGGGTTCTCTTCGATCAGGGTCTGCCAAGCCGCCTCAAAGCGGCCGGCCTGCGCCAAAGAGAGCCAGGCCTGGATATTTTCTCCGGCCGGGCAGGCGTGATTGCAGGGTGGCAGGGCCGGCCGCCAAACGGGTAGCCGGGTACGCACCGGGCCTGTTCCCGTTTTCAGGGAGAGATCCGGCAATGGGGTCATGTCCAGTTGTTTGCTCATACATTGCTTTCTTCTTTTTGTGTGACAGGCCCCACCCGATGGCGCTTGATACCGTGTAGCCGAGGCGGACGGTGGCCGGATGAGGAAGAAGCGAAAGCGTTAGAAACTGGGAACTGAGTCGATAATGGCCGCTTTTTCGTACTGATTAGCGAATCAGGATCAAAAAATGTTGCATTAAATGGGTGATTTCAAACAGAACGTGACCGGGATAACATCTTTCCCGCTTGACTCTACTCCTCACCTCGCCAAGCTTGTGTCCAAGCGGGCAAAAACCGGATAGCCCGGTTGCCCCTCTGCGATTATTTGCAAAAAAAACTGCATCTATCGAACCCGCTTCTCTGCCCCCCCTCAAAGAGATTGCCCCTCGCTGTTGGAACCGTTATGTTCCCCTTTTTCCAGGCGATCTCGCCGCGTCACAAGGATATGAAGATGCCCTGGCTAGACAGCATTCACCTCTACCCCATCAAATCGACAGCAGGCATGCCGCTGGCTCGCGCCCGGGTGACCGAAGAGGGACTCGCCGGGGATCGCCGCTACATGGTGGTCAAACCGGACGGCACCTTTATCACCGCCCGTACCCATCCCCAACTGCAACAGGTCGTGGCCACCCCCATCGAAGGGGGCTTGCAACTGCGCTATCCGGGCTTTGAACCGCTCACCCTGCAAGAGGCCGACTTCAGCCGCGTCCCGCAAGCTACCGGAGTCTGGAGCGACCGCTTCACCGCCCTGCACACCGACCCCAAAGCCGATGGATGGCTAAGCCGGGTGGCAGGGGAGACGGTGCAACTGCTCTGGCTGGGTGAAACCTCTGATCGCTTTCGTGAAAAGACCGGCACCCGGGTCAGCTTTGCCGACGGTTATCCGCTGCTGCTGATAAGCCAGGCTTCCCTTGAGGATCTCAATCTGCGCTCCGATGCCCTGCACCAGATGAGCCAGTTCCGTACCAATCTGGTGGCAAGTAATACCCAGCCCTTCGAGGAGGATTGCTGGGTGCGTATCCGCATCGGCGAAGTGGAATTCAAGGTGGTCAAACCCTGCAGCCGCTGCATCATGACCACGGTGGAAGCAGGCTCAGATCGTTTCAACGCGCTGAAAGAGCCGCTGGCCACCCTCACCCGCTACCGCCGTGGCGAGGATGGCGAGGTCTACTTCGGCCAGAATCTGGTAGCGCTAAACGAGGGATGGATTGAGGCTGGCAGCGAGATCGAGGTGCTTGAGACGACACGTCCCCCTGTTTACCCCAACGCAGCACCGAAGAAACGGGAGCTGGTCTGTGTGGCCCGCGAACCGCTGGCGCGAGATCTGGAGACCTTCTGGTTCGAGGCGGCCGATGGCGAGCCGCTGCCTGACTACCTGCCGGGCCAGCATCTGCCCATCAGCCTTGATATCAAAAACGAGCGGATCCAGCGGCGCTATACCCTGAGCTCTACGCCAGATCACCCGGAGCGTTACAGTATCAGCGTCAAGAAGGTGGAGGGTGGTCGCATCTCCCACTGGCTGCACCAGCAACTGCAGGTGGGCGACCGGCTGCTGGCCGCCAACCCCGCAGGCGAGTTTCACTTAGGGTCCGAGCGCAACCTCCTGTTGCTCTCCGCAGGCTCCGGCGTCACCCCCATGCTGGCGATAGCCCGCACCCTGGCGCTACGCGGGGAGCTGGAAGAGGTTCACTTTATGCACCTGTGCCGCAGCGAAGCGGACATTCCCGCCGCCAGCGCACTGCATGCCATGGCGCTGCAGGGGATGACCCTCACCATAATCCTGAGCCAGCCGGACAATCACTGGCAGGGGCAGAAAGGGCGACTCAATGATGAGCATCTGCAACTGGTCAAAGGGCTGGCCGAAAAAGAGGTCTTTATCTGCGGCCCCCACGGCTTTATGGCCGATGCTGCCGCCAAAGTTGCAGCCCTCGGCGTTCCGGCCGCACGTCTTAAACAGGAGAGTTTTGGCGGCGCTATTCTCTCGGTGGCTCGCCCCCATCAGGTGGTGCAACTGCGTATCGGCGCCCAAGCCTTTACTGGCAACAATCAGGGCACGGTGCTGGATCAGGCCAACAAGCAAGGCGTAGAGCTGCCCTGGAGCTGCCGCGCCGGCATCTGCGGCAGTTGCAAGCAGACGTTGCTCGCGGGCGAGGTGGATCACCCCAACGCCCCCGCCATCACCGCCGCCGAGCGGGCGGAGGGCAAGATCCTCACCTGCTGCGCCGTACCGCTCACCGACTTGGTGATCCGGTGATCGAATCGCGTTAACGCCTCTTCACGGCAAGAGAGAGCGGTGTTGGTTCACATGCCATCCATCAGGATTGGGCCTAAGCTCCTCGAAGCAGTGCAGCATCTCTGCCAGTCGAGATAAATAAAAATCCGAAGCCATTTCTACCGACTTCGGATCTTCATATCCGGGGTAGAGCCATGAGCACGGTCAGGTGCTCGGCGAGGCTCTCCCTCTATTTGCTCGACGACCGGACACCCCTCCCCAGCTCTTGATAGCACCCCGTTACAGTCATATCAGCCCCCAGGCGGCGATCTGGTAGATCCATACCATCGCCAGCAGGGTGCCCACCAACCCCATGATGACGCCGATGCGCACCATCTGGTGGCTCGCCACCAGACCGGTGGCGTGGGCCAGCGCATTGGGCGGGGTACTGATGGGCAGCGACATCCCGAGCGAAACAGAAATGGTGACCGCCAGGATCAGGGTATGACTGCCACCCCACTCGGCCACCTCCGGCATGCTGACCGCCAGTGCCGCCACCAGTGGCAGCAGCAGGTTGGCGGTTGCAGTATTGGACATAAAATTGGCCATCACCACCGCCAGCAGACAGGCGCCGACCAGCACCGCCAGCGTGGAGTATTCGTGGAACGGAATATGGGTGATGAGCCGCTCGGCCAACCCGGAGTCCTCCAATGCCAGCCCCAGAGCGATACCGCCCGAGACCAGCCAGAGCACATCGAGGGAGATCTTGTGCAGATCGTCCTTGGTGATGATGCCGGTGGTCAGGAACACAGCCACCGGGATCATGGCGACCACGTAGGAGCTCATGCCGTGCAGATCCCCCAACAGCCAGAGCACTATGGTAGTGATAAAGGTGAGGTAGACCACCCAGGCACGAGGGGTCTGCATAAAGCGCCCCTCAATCTTGAGATCCATTCGCTTGAGGGTGCTCGGGAAGAAGCGTCCCAGTAGGAACCAGCCGAGCAGCAACAGCAGCACCACGAAGGGCACCGCAAATCCCATCCACTGCCCGAACGAGATAGCATGCTCGCCGGTCAGGTATTTGAGGGCCACCGCGTTGGGCGGGGTGCCGATGGGAGTGCCGATCCCGCCGAGGTTGGCTGCCAGCGGAATAGCCAGCACAAAGCCGACTTTGGCCGGATCCTTGTCGGGAAAGGCCGCCAGCACCGGAGTGAGGATGGCCAGCATCATGGCGGTGGTGGCGGTATTGCTCATAAACATGGAGAAGGTGGCGGTGATCAGCATCAGCCCCAGCATGACGATCCGGGGATCCTGACCGAACGGTCGCAGCAGCACTCGCGCCAGATTGACATCCAGATGGTATTTGGTCGCCGCAATGGCGAGGAAAAAACCACCGAGAAACAGCATGATGACCGGCGAAGCAAAGGTCGCCATCACCTCGGTCGACTTGAGCAGCTCACCAAACCCCGGCTCTGCCTTGTCGGCAGTCATGAACCAGAGTCCCTTGTCGGAGAGCAGCAGCAGCTCCAACACTATGATCAGCACAGATGTGGCAAAGATGGGAATGGGTTCCAGGATCCAACAGAGCGCTGCCAGCACGAAGATAGCGACCACCCGCTGCTCGATAACGGTGATCCCCTCCAGCGGGATCCAATGGGTCGGGATCAGCAGAATGGTGAGGCTCAGCAGCAGTGGCAGAATAATCTTGTTATTGATGGGCACTATTGTCTCCAGGATCGGGAGTAAGAAGCTAATAGTGGCATAACATGCTATCGCCTCACGCGGCCAACTCGCCAAAATGAGAGCTGGCTAACTGCACGGCGCACCGTTTTGTGAGTCATATCAAGCAGGGGTCGGCGCGCTATGACTAACGCTTCAACCCTTGCAACAAACAGGCAAAAAAACGAGCCCGCTGTTCGTTGCACACGACAGCGGGCCCGTTTCACCATTCATGCCGATGAGGGAGATCAGAAGTAGATACGGGTCACCGACTCGATGACACACCCAGGACGGCGGATCCCTTCGATCTCAACCTTGATCTCTTTGAGCAGCTCCACCCCCCCTTTGATGGGGGTGACCCTGGCCAGCCTGGTGCGGGCACGGATGTTGCTGTCCACCTTGATGGGGTACGGAAAACGTACCTGATCCAGCCCGAAGTTCACCACCATACGGGCGGTCGGGAACTCGGGGGTGGCCTCATCGACCGAGCCGGTCAACTGGGGCAACAGCGCCAGGGTCAGGAAACCGTGCGCAATGGTCGTCTTGAAGGGCGACTCGGCGGCCGCACGATCGGGATCTGTATGGATCCACTGGTAATCCCCGGTCACTGCCGCAAACTGATCGATCATCTGCTGGCTGATATGCAGCCACTCGCCCACATGGGTCTCTTCGCCAATCTTGCCCTGCAGTTCGGCATAAAGTACAGCGGCTTCGCCCTCCAGCTCGATGACAGGATCCTGCACCACGGCAGGCTGACCGTTAGCCACATGTGCCACGGTTGCTGCATCCTGTTGCTGCTCATTCCGGGGCTCGGCTTGCAACTCCAGCACTCGTCCCAGCAAAGGATGAAGATGCGCCTTTTGCTGAAATTCACGCCAGTAGTCGCGGATCGCCGGAGAGAGCCAATCCTTGAGCTCAAAGGGGTGCTGCGCCAGAATTTCGCTCTTGCGCTTCAGAAAATCGACAACTTTCATCTACCGATCCCTATTTGATCCAATGCCAGTAAAGAGGTCTAACCAGTCCTATTTTATTAAAGTTTCAGCTGTAAGTGCAAAAAAATCTCGGCGTACAACTGTACCAAGGCGGAAATAACCACTTATCCAATATAAATCAGCACGATCTGCCAATGATATGTTTGATGGCCAGAGATGCCGCCAACAGGGGAAATTTGCAAGGAATATGATGAAAAAAGGCCCTCATCGGGCCTTGTGGTGGGAGGTCAGCGCGCGCTCGACCAGCCGCTACGCAATCCCTCTTCATCCAGGAAGGACCAGGCGAGGATCCGGCTCACCTTGTTGCCCTGCGCCATGTCGATCACCCGTACCTGACACGCCCCCACCCGGCTCAACGCTTTTTTCGCCCCCAGCAGGTTCTCTTTTTTCGACACCAGCGAGCTGAACCAGAGGCACTGAGTGGCAACCTCCTTGCTCTGGGCAATCATGTTGGCCAGAAACGCCGCCTCGCCCCCTTCGCACCAGAGCTCAGCCTTCTGGCCACCGAAGTTGAGTACAGGTGCGCCCTTCACCTCCTTGCCCAGATTGCGCAGCTTACGCTCCGTTCCCCTCCTCGCCTCCTCCAGCGATGCATGGAACGGCGGATTGCACAGCGTCAGGGCAAAGCGCTCCTTCGGCCCTATGATGCCATGAAACACATGGTTGGGGTTGCCCTGCAGGCGGCACTCAATCTGCTTGCCGAGCCCGTTGCTCCTGGCCAGCAGGGTGGCCGCCTTGACCGAGACCGGGTCGATATCCGATCCCACAAAACGCCAGCCATACTCGCGGGCACCCAGCAGCGGATAGATGCAGTTTGCCCCCACCCCGATATCCAGCACCCTTACCCCCTTGCCGGTTGGAACCTGACCTGCGCTCTCGGCCAGCAGATCGGCAACCCGGTGCAGGTAGTCCACCCGTCCCGGGATAGGAGGGCAGAGGTAACCGGCAGGCAAGTCCCAGTGGGTAATCCCGTAGTGGTGAGCCAACAGAGCTTGATTAAGGATCTTCACCCCATCAGGATTGGCAAAATCGATGGTGCGGATGCCGTACTCATTGATAAAGAGGTGGGCCGCCAACTCGGGGGTTCGCAAACAGAGTGCCTCAAAGTCGTAACCCGCCTGATGGCGATTACGGGAGTGAAGTCCGGATTTGCGATCACCCGACTTGGGGCCACCGGCTGATGGAATGCGGGGTTTCATGCTGAGCCTGCCGAAGAAAACGGGCCCACACTATAGTGATTTGACTCGGGAAAGTCTAAACAACGGCAATAAAAAACCGGGCTATCGAGCCCGGTTCAAGTGAGGTTGGAAAAACAGTCCGTACTGCGAGCCGTTTGTCCAGCCTGACTCAGATATCGATCCGGCGAGCTTGCCAGAACTTGCTGCGCCAGTATTGACTATCCAGCTTGGAGCGAGTCACTCCGACACGGGTAGAGGCGTGGATGAATTCGCCATTGCCAACATAGATACCCACGTGGTTGAGACGACGATTGATTTTGAAGAAGACCAGATCCCCCTCAACCAGCTCCTGCTTGGAAACGCGCGTCCCTTCGTGGACTTGGGAGCGGGTGTCACGGGGTAATTCAACACCGACAGCATTGCGGAACACTTCACGGGCAAAGGCGGAACAATCGATACCACGCTGGCTACTGCCACCCATTCTATATGGAACACCACGCCACTCTTTATATACTGTCAGGATTTCATTCACATCGGGTGTCTGGGAAGCTTCCGGTTCGATGACAGGTTCCATCATGGAAACTTCGATCTTGCTCGCGACCTCGGGTTGGGGTGCCGAGGCACAACCCACCATTCCGAGTGCGACCAGCAGTAGCATCAGGTGGCGCAATCCTTTATCCCCGCTAAATAGTAAATTTTGTTAAAATACGGCCCCAAAAGGCAATTTATAAGGCAACAGCACCCGACTATATCCAAGAATTCTATCGAGGCAAGCAAAAATCCCTATCGAGCTCACATTTTTGCAAGTAAATGCACGATTTTTCATAATTAATGTGATCATGCCCAAACAATATACAATCGCAAAAAAGGCCATGGGCCTCATAGATAACTGGCTTTTATCCCTGTTTCAGCACCTTTTTAAAGTGAAAAAATATGATCGACATCGATCTTTTTTTGTTAAAACCGGCCAGGGTATGCCAAGAACTGCTCGCACGATTGCCTGAATCGTTATCAACCGATGAGCAGCATATCTGGCAAACCATGACCCATCCTGCACGACGTCAGGAATACTTGGTGAGCCGCTCCCTGCTGCGCCAGCTGTTGGCCAAGCGACTGCAACAACCTGCCGCCAGCCTGCAATTTTGCAACGGCCCCCACGGCAAGCCCCGGCTGCACGATGACAGCTGGCAGTTCAATCTGAGCCACAGTGGCAGCTGGCTGGTGTTGGCACTCTGCTCGCAGGGGCCGCTTGGTGTGGATATCGAACTGGGCAAACGACGGCATCCCCCCCTCCCTCTGGCCCGCCGCTTTTATGCACAGAGTGAATATGAGTGGCTCTGCGTGCTGCCCGCTCAAGCGCAGGAAAGCGCCTTCTATCGGCTCTGGTCGCGCAAGGAGGCGGTGCTGAAAGCCCATGGTGGCGGCCTGGCCGCCGGGCTCGAGAAGGTACGTTTTCTCCCGGAGCAAGGATGGCGACTCGACAACCGGCTCGATGACACCCCTTATCAGGTACAGGATTGGCCCTTTGCCAGCGGCTGGCTCAGTCTCGCTGCCGCGACAACCCCCGTCACGTTTTACCGGCTGGATGAGCGCTTGAATTGCCACTCGCTTAACCCCATGTTACTCAACACCCTTTCTGAAGAGTCCAACTCATGATCGTCGACATTACTCCCCAAAATTTTCACGCAGAACTGATCGATGCCTCCATGAAGAAGCCGGTCGTCATCTATTTCCATGCTCCGCAGATGCCGGAGTGCCAGGGGATGACACCGCTGATCGAATCACTGGTTGGGCCCGCCAATGAGCAGGTCACCCTGGCCAAGGTGGATATGAACGATCCCCAGCTGCAGCCGCTGGCCAGCCAGCTCGGCCTGCGCGCCCTGCCCGCATTGGTGCTGTTCCATCAGGGTCGCCCTGACGAACAGGGGATCATCGAAGGACCGCAGGATGAAGCCACCCTGCGCCAGTATTTTGCCGCCTTCGCCCCCAAAGAAGAGGAAGAGTTGCTGGCCAAGGGGCAACAAGCACTGGCTGACGAGCAGCCCAGCATCGCCTATGCCCATCTGACCAAGGCACACCAGCTGGCTCCTGAACGTCACGATATCAGCCTCTGGCTCATTCAAGCTGCGCTCGACCTCAACCTGCTGGATGAAGCGCAGGAGCGCCTCGGCTCCATCCCGATGGCGGCGCAGGATAGCCACTTCCATACCCTGAGCTCACGGCTCGCGCTGGCCCTGCAAGCGGCAGACAGCCCGGAGCTTCGCGCACTGGAAGCCCGTCATGCAGAACAACCCGATGATTTTGTCCTGACTCAGGAGTTGGCGGTGCAATACAACCAGGCTGGCCGTCAGGAAGAGGCGTTGGAACTGCTGCTGACAATCCTCAAGCGGGATTTGGCATTCGGCGATGCCAGAAAGACCTATCTTGACATGCTGGCGACCATGGGCAGCACACCAACGGCGCAGAGCTACCGTCGCAAACTCTATAGTCTGCTCTACTGATCGGAATCGAACTGGCTGGTAATGATGGGGGCGTGCCGGGAGACCGGCATGACCTTATGGGTCAAGAACGAAGAAGGTACTGTGGGAATAGTAGAGATACGGTGAATTTCAGGTAAAAAAATGGCGCAAAACTGCGCCATTTTTTTCGCATGGATTACTTCTTGTAGGAAGTAGCCATGTTGTCGATGCGCTGGTTAGCACGCATAGCTTCTTGCTTGGCTTCGGCAACATCAGCAGCGATTTTGGACTGATCAGCACGAACTGCGCTAACATCTTGAGCCAGTTGGTCAACTTTGTTAGACAGATTCTGAACGGAAGTTTCCAGTTCGCTGGTGTTTGCACAACCGCCCAGCAGAGCGGACAGACCAACAACACCTACCAACAACAATTTTTTCATTTTTTAAAGCTCCCTTGAACTCGCCAGACGTTTAGCAAGCGGCGTGATTATGGCACAAAAAAATCATACTTTGCATAGTCCCCACCACAGATAAATGCATTAAAACCCTCATTTTTTTTTGAATGAACAGTTTTTGTCCAGTTTCGTCCAAAAAATGAGTGCCGTGCGATGAGGACACGGACAAAGACTAACCAAATTTTTGCCTTAATACAATTTCGTATGAGGCTCAGGCTGTTCGTTCTGACAACAATTGACGATATTGCACCAGATCCTCGATGGTCAGCACCGGCATCCGGTGCTTGCGACCGAACGCAACCAGGTCTGGCAGACGGGCCATCGAGCCATCTTCTTTAGTCAGCTCACACAACACACCAAACGGTTTGAGACCAGCCAGCTGCATCAGATCGACCGTCGCTTCGGTGTGACCACGGCGGGTAAGCACCCCACCGGTTCGCGCCCGCAGCGGAAAGACATGACCCGGGCGGTGCAAATCCCCCGGTTTGGCGCCGTCGGCGATGGCCGCACGGATGGTGGTGATGCGATCAGCCGCCGAGACACCGGTCGTAACCCCCTGCGCCGCTTCGATGGTCACGGTAAAGGCAGTCTGGTAGTGGCTGGAGTTGGCCTCCACCATCATCGGCAGTTCCAGCTGGCGAACCCGCTCATCCGGCAAGCAGAGGCAGACGATACCGGAGCACTCGCGGATCATCAGCGCCATCTGTTCATTGGTCATGGATTCGGCGGCGAAAATGAGGTCGCCCTCGTTCTCCCGATCTTCATCGTCGGCCACCAGCACGCCGCCTCCGGCACGCAAGGCAGACAGGGCCGCTTCGACACGAGCAACGGGATCACCGAATTCACTGAGTAGAGACTGATTCATGGTAAAACTCCTAAACAAGACAAGGACCAGAATCAGGGCATGGAAAGGCAGACAGAGACGGGCGTGCAACCGCCAGCCCACAAGGGCCAACACGGCAAGGTCTGTCTTATCCTCTTTCATCCGGACTATGACCGTCGGCTCCGGCATCTCACCGGATCTGCTGACCCCGACCCGGCAATCAGCCAAGTCGGGCGCTCGCGGGCTCCCCGAGTCAATCGGGATACCGCCGGTGGGGAGTTGCACCCCGCCCTGAGAATAAGCGCAGACAGCCTAAAGAAAAACGGTTGCAGATACCAGCCAAAATCCCCCGCAGGCTGAAAGCGTTTCAACATTGCGCCTGGGATCCCGCTCTGCGGCCCGCTCGCCAGCGCGAGAGGGCGGGACTGGCGAATTTCTTTATGGCGCGGATCGGTTTATGGCATAGTGCCTGAAACCAAAAACAGTGCCCGAAACAAAAAAACAGGGCCCGAAAAGAGAGCCTGAACAACGCTGCCGGCGCAGACAGCAGCGCCAACACCACAAACGGAAAATGATAGAGATGGAAAAGAAAATACTGCTCACGGATTGCCCGGATGCCAAAGGGCTCATCGCCAAGATCACCAACATCTGCTACAAGCACCAGCTCAACATCATCAAGAACGATGAGTTTGTGGATCACGAGAATGGCCGCTTCTTTATGCGTACCGAGCTGGAGGGGCGCTTCAACGACGAGACCCTGCTGGCCGACCTCGATGATGCCCTGCCCACCGGGGCCCAACGCCGTCTGGTCAAGGCGGGCAAGAAGCGCATCGTCATCCTGGTCACCAAGGAGACCCACTGCCTCGGCGATATTCTGATGAAGAACTACGCGGGCGCGCTGGATATGGATATCGTCGCGGTGATCGGCAACTACGATACCCTGGCCGAGCTCACCGGCAAGTTCGATATCCCGTTCCACACCGTCAGTCACGAGGGTCTGAGCCGGACCGAACATGAAGAGCAGGTGCGCGCCATTATCGACAGCTATGAGCCTGACTATGTGATCCTGGCCAAATACATGCGGGTGCTGACCCCGAGCTTCGTCGAGGCCTATCCGCGCAAGATCCTCAACATCCACCACTCCTTCCTGCCCGCCTTCATCGGTGCCCGCCCCTACCGGCAGGCGTTTGATCGCGGCGTCAAGCTGATCGGTGCCACCGCCCACTTCGTGACCGACGATCTGGATGAAGGCCCCATTGTCGAACAGGACGTGATCCACGTCGGTCACGCCTTCAGTGCGGACGACATGGCCAAGGCGGGTCGGGATGTGGAGAAATCGGTGCTAAGCCGCGCGCTGGAGCTGGTACTGAACGAGCGGGTGTTCGTCTACGGCAACAAGACGGTGGTCTTCAAGTAATCCGCCCACACGGCACGTATGCAAACGCCAGAAACAACAACGGCTCCCGCGGGAGCCGTTGTTGTTTCTACATCATGTGTCAGAGCGGCAGATCGTTTACCGTCACCACGCCCTTCTCCAGCTTCAGCTCGGAGGTCAGCGCTTGCTTGTCGGCCTTCAGATAACCCATCAGGGTCAGCTGATCGAGCATGGGGGCCAGTTGCGGCACCGCCTTGCCCAGCTTGTCGCTGAGGCTGGCATGCAGCACGCCGGAGAGGGCCTGCATCCCCGCGTCGCTGTTGAACAACTGCTCCAGCGAGGTGGAGGCCAGCTTCACGTCCCCCTTCATGGTCACCGCCTCACCGTTGAGCTTGGCGCTGAGATCGGCCAGCTCCAGGGTCGCGCCACGTTTGAGCATCTTGTCCAGCGCCTGCTGGATGGCAGCATCTTCAACCCCCTTGCCACCGGCGGCCTGCAGCCCCTGATACCCTTCCAGATCCAGACCGTTGAGGTTGAGCGCCAACTTGCTGTCGGTCACCGCCAGGGTGTCGGTCTCGTACTCCAGATCCAGCTTGGCAATTTTCATCTGATAGCTGCTGGAGAGAGTCTGGGCATCATCACCGGTCAGCTGAGTCTTGGTGGTCATCCCCTGCAGGGCGACCTTGACGCTGTCAGGCAGTTGTACCGTGAGGGCCGATAGGGTCATCTCGCTCTGGGGCGAGAGGAGCACACCGCTGATCTCGGCAATGTCGGCACTCCCTTTCAGATCGGCCAGCACCAAGTCCATCTTGCTCTGCTCTTCATGGACCGTCATCCCCTGCCAGGTCATAGTGAGGTGACCATTCCCCTCCAGATTGCCGTGGAACTCACCGCTCAGGGGCAAGAAGCTGAACTCGTCCAACCCCTGTTTGATCTTGAATTCATTGGCCCAGAAACGGCTGCTGTTACCCTGGGTCCAGAGACTGGTGACCGACTCCAGACCGAGTTCCCACTGCTCCATACCCAGTGCGGTAAAGACCGGTGCCAAAGTGCCGTTATGGGTATCGAGCAGGAAGTGGCTCTTGATATAGAGCGGCAGGATCTGGCTCTTGACCACCAGTTGCAGCTCGATGGGCTGACTGCCCTCCAGCTCGCTGTCGATGGCAGCCAGCTCCTCCGGCGTCACCACAACCTTCAGGATCCCGTCACGGGTGAAGAGGTTGCTGCTACCCGGCAGCCACTGCATGTCGATACCGGTCTCTTGCTCTACCTTGGCGATCTGCTCCGCCATGATGGTGTCGAAGCTGTTGCCCGTGTACCAGCACGCAGCCAGACCACCACCTACCAGTGCCGCACCCACGGCGAGGGCCACTATCTTTTTCATATATCCATGTGTCTCCAGGGAGTTGTCACTGCACTCTACGGGGCGGACTCGAGGCTAGGCAAGTCCAATCAGATGGCGAGTCCACTTTCTTGCGGCTCGCAACAACATCACAGCAAGGGGCTGAAGAGATAGAAGATGTTCTCCATCGCCTTCTTGTACCAGGGGCGGGCCTGCCATTGGGCCAGGGTCATCGGGGTGGCTTCCGCCATATAGCCCTGTACCAGCCGGGTCATCTGGGCCACGAACGAGGGGTTATCCACCAACAGGGTCACCTCGAAGTTGAGCCAGAGGCTGCGCCGATCCAGATTGACCGTCCCCACCAGCGCGAAGTCATCATCCACCAGCACGCTCTTGGTATGGAGCAGACCGGCATCGTAGCGGTAGATCTCCACCCCGGCCGCCAGCAGCTCCTCCATAAAGGCGTTGCAGGCGTAATTGGCCATGATGGAGTCATTGCGTGCCGGCAACACCAGCTGCACCTGCACCCCGCGCGCCGCTGCCGAACTGAGTGCGGCCGCCAGCGGATCGTCGGGTACAAAGTAAGGGGTCGTCAGCACCAGATGGCTGCGGGCCTGATAGATGGCCAGCAGCAGGCTCTGCTGGATGCAGTCGCCGCCGACGAAGGGGCCGGACGGGATCAGCTGGGCACGGTAGTTGGTCTGGGGCCAGGCTTCCGGCTCATGCTGCAGACTGTCGAGCAGCCGCTCGCCGGTCTCCATCTCCCAATCCCAGACGAAGATCGACCACATCAGCGGCACCATGGGCCCCTGCACCCGGATCATGATGTCGACCCACTGGCCGACTCCGGCATCTTGCTTGAAGAAACGGGGATCCACCATGTTCATGGAGCCGGTGTAACCCACCTTGTCATCGATCACCACCAGCTTGCGGTGCATCCGCAGATCCTGACGCTGGAACAGAATGCGCCAGGCGCCGACCGGCAGCACCTCCACCAGCTTGACCCCCGCCTTGCGCAGCTTTTTGGGCCAGTGGGAGCGGAAGAACTGTTTACTGCCCACCGAATCGAGCAGCAAGCGACAATCCACGCCGCGTTGCGCCACTTCAATCAGCGCCTCGCACACCTCGTCGGCATCGCCGCCCGGATACCAGATGTAGAATTCCAGATAGCAGGAGAGCGTCGAGCGACGGATATCCTGGGCAATCTCGCGCAAGATCCAGTCCGGCTTGTTGAGCAAGGTCATACGGTTGCCGGAGAGCATCGGCATGGCGAGCCGTCCCTGGATCAGATCGTGCAGCGGCTGTGCCTTGGCGCCCACTTCGCAGCAGTGCTGCGGGAACAGACGGGCCAGTTGGCGGATCCAGATGGCGTAAGGGCGATACATGGCCTGGGCGCGCTCGGCACGGCGGCGCCCCAGCTTTATTTCACCAAACAGCACATAGAAGCCCACCCCGGCAAACGGAATGGCATAGATCAGCGCCAGCCAGGCCAGCGACACCCCGATGGGGCGGCGCTTCATCACCACCCGAAACGACACACTGGTGACAATCACGGTATGAAAAAGCAGTAGCAGCCAACCCAGAAAACGGGAAAACAGCAGTTGAAGATCGTGTTCCAGACCATTGAACAACGGGGACTCCTTCTAATCGACAAACAGCGCGGTGGGCAGACCCCAACCGGCCGGAATGGTATGCTGTAAGGCAAATCCATGCTATCAGGTCGCACCCATGATCCTGCAATCTATGCTGCTCAGCCTGGCCATGCTAGGCCAAGGCTCATATGACATCAATGAGCAACAGATAAACCAGTACCTGCAATCCCAGGTGCAAGTCAACAAACAACTGGAGCTGCCGGGCATCATCAAGGCCCATGTGCAACTGGAGCAGAGCGATGTCCAGATCGGTCGCCAACGTCCGGATACCGCCCGGATCTATGGCAAGGGCAAGCTCAAAATCGCCCTGCCAGACAATACCGAATATGACGCCCGCCTGCAGATGACCTATGAGGCGAGACCCCGCTATGACAAGAGCCAGAGCGCACTGTTTCTCGACAACATGAAACTGGTAGAGTACAAACTGGAGCCGGAGTCGGCCGAGAAGAAGTTCGGGCTGATGCTCAATATGCTGCTGCAGAGCATGGAGAAACGACTCGAGAGCAAGCCGGTCTACAAACTCAATGACAGGGATCCGGATCAGGTCTGGCTGAAGGAGAATCTGCTGGGGCTGGAGCTGTCACCAGGCAAAATCCGCCTGCTGACCAAAAGCCGCTGATTTTATTACTCAATTTGGCAGGAGCTGCATTGTGTCGCGCACCAGCAGCTCCACCAGGTAACCCTGCTGCTGTTGCCGCTCGTAGAGGGAGAAGAGCGACCCGCTCAGTTGATTGAGGGGAATATCGGCAAACCCGGCCTTGAGATAGAAAGGCTTCTCGAAGGGCAGCGCCTGACAGACCACAGGTTTGTCCAACAGACCGTGACAAGCGTGCTGCAACAGCCGAGATCCCAATCCCAGCGACTGGTAGTGGGGCAACAGGCGAAAGCCGCACAGATGGTAAAACTCCTCCTCGTCCCGCAACCGAACCACCCCTACCAGCCAGTGAGCATCACGTACGACAAAAATCCGCTCGGCCAGATCCGGCACATAGTGGGAAAACGTCGTCTCGTAATAGTCCCGGATAAGGGAGAGGTCGGCATCGCAGTACTCTTCGAAAGAGAGCTCCTTCGCCAGCTTGCGCACCAAATAAAAATCCTTTTATAATCAATAGTTAATACTACATAATGTAAGCTGAACCGCTACCTGACATTGGCACAATAACATGCATCTGGTCAGCAAAAAAGTGGGCGTCATGGAGGCAAGCCCCTGCCAGTGGAGGAGGCCATGCCCCACCGACTGACTACCCCACCCGAACTTTATGCTGACAACCCTTTATTGCAACGGAGACTTTGATTCCTGTCACCGCATGGGATCACTCCTCCCGGAGACTACTTGTTCAGCCCTCGTCATGATGCTTTACTCAACATGGTCATCACAAGAAGGAGTATTACGGTTGAAAGCATGGATGCTGGCAGGCCATATGGTGTTGATCCCCCTGAGCGGATGGAGTCTGACTCCCCCTCCCGCGGAGGTGGTCTTCCTGACCGCATCGCCCTCCCCCCTGCGTCCGAGCAAAGATGCCACTCCCGCCCCACAACCCGACACCGCTCAAACGGCTGCAGTCGCCACCAACGGCAAGAAGCAGATCCAGGTCTATAAATCGGTGCAGCAGAACGGGGTGGTTCGCTACTCCGACATGGCGCCCGAACAGGGTCATTACGAGCTGCTGCTGTTCAACGACTGCTTCGCCTGCGATCCCAAATCCAGCGTCAACTGGCAGACCACAGGGCTGTTTCTCTATGACTATGCCAGCACTATCAAGGCTGCCGCGAAAACCTATCAGGTTGAGCCTGCGCTGATCAGGGCGCTGATCCATGCGGAATCCGCCTTCAATCCACTTGCGGTCTCCCGCAAAGGCGCGATGGGGCTGACCCAATTGATGCCCGCCACAGCGCGGGAGCTGGGGGTCGGCAATGCCCTGCTGGCGGAGCAAAATATTTTCGGCGGGGTAAAATACCTGGCGGGACTCCTCAAGCAGTATGACGGCAACATAGCGCTGGCTACCGCAGCCTATAACGCCGGCGCGGGCGCCGTACAAAAACATGGCGGCATCCCGCCCTATGCGGAAACACGCGCTTATGTGGAGCGCGTTCAACTGCTGCATCAGCGCTACAAAGAGATGCTGCAGGCCAAAGGGCTCTGACGTTCATCTCAGTTGAGATCTTTTCTCGCACTCTCCATAAACCCAAAACTGGTCCGCAAGCGTGCCACTACCACACCTTGTAGCATAAATAATGACTTCTGCTCAGTGACCAGCAGATCACTTGATCGGCGCAAAGCGGCTGACCACCTGACCCTGATGCTCAATCCACTCCATGAACATGCCGACGGGGCGGGCATAGACGGAGCCATCCTGTTCCGACTGATAGATCACCAGCTGCTCGCCTGTCTCGGTATGGCTGGCCAGGGTCAGCACCTGATAGTAACCCCCCTTGAAGTGACGATAGCGGCCGGGAACGGGTGCATGCATGGGATACCTCTGCAGGTGGAACAGGATGGGAAAGGAGAAATATGCGCTGGCCAGTGTCAGTTGTATCAGCTTTTTTCGTCGGAAATGACGATGAAGAGGCTTTTTTACACAAGCCAATCGTGCCAGAGAGCGTGAAGATTTCAACACAGTACAGTAACTTTGTTAATCACTACCCCATCTTTCACTGCTGAACCTTGCAGAACACAAACGATCATGCTGAGTTTAACATCTCACTAGCTCTGTTTTGTGGCTAAAAATCAGGAATTTCTACTAAAAATAGGATTGTTCTAGCATTCAATTCTGTGAAGAATAGAGGAAAGGATATTTGATACTAAAAACCGCCTTTTTCGCCAACGCGTCCCCGTGGGGAAGGAATAACTGTCACCATGTTCACTATCGACAAGTCGCACAAGCTCGACGATGTCTGCTACGACATCCGCGGCCCGGTGCATAAAGAAGCTCGCCGCCTCGAAGACGAAGGCCACCGCATTCTCAAGCTCAACATCGGCAACCCGGCCCCGTTCGGCTTTGATGCGCCGGAAGAGATCATCAAGGATGTGATCCTCAACATGCCCCAGAGCCAGGGCTACTGCGACTCCAAGGGGCTCTTCTCTGCCCGTAAAGCGGTGATGCAGTACTACCAGCAAAAAGGGATGCGCAAGGTCGACATCGACGACATCTACATCGGCAATGGCGCCAGCGAGCTGATCGTTATGGCGATGCAGGCGTTGCTCAACAACGGCGACGAGATGCTGGTGCCCTCCCCCGACTACCCGCTCTGGACCGCTGCCGTCACCCTCTCCGGTGGCCATGCGGTGCACTATCGCTGCGATGAAGGGGCTGACTGGTATCCGGATCTCGACGACATCCGCGCCCGCATCACCCCGCGTACCCGCGGTCTGGTGCTGATCAACCCCAACAACCCGACCGGTGCCGTCTACGGCAGCGAGTTCCTGCTGGAGGTGATCGAAATAGCCCGCCAGCACAACCTCATCATCTTCGCCGACGAGATCTACGACAAGATCCTCTACGATGATATCTCCCACACCAGCGTCTGCACCCTGTGTGACGATGTGATGGTGGTGACCTTCAACGGTCTCTCCAAGGCCTACCGAGCCTGCGGCTTCCGCCAAGGCTGGATGGTGATTACCGGCCCCAAAGGGCGCGCACGCGGTTATATTGAAGGGCTGGAAATGCTGGCCTCCATGCGGCTGTGTGCCAACGTGCCGATGCAACACGCAATCCAGACCGCTCTTGGCGGCTACCAGAGCATCAACGAGCTGATCCTGCCGGGCGGCCGCCTGCGCAAGCAGCGGGACAAGGCGTGGGAGCTCTTGAACGAGATCCCCGGGGTCTCCTGCGTCAAGCCCAAGGGATCGCTCTACATGTTCCCGCGCCTCGACCCCAAGGTGTATGACATCCGCGACGACCAGAAGATGGTGTTCGACCTGCTGCAGCAGGAGAAGCTCTTGCTGGTGCAAGGCACCGGCTTCAACTGGCCAGCGCCGGATCACTTCCGACTGGTGTTCCTGCCCCGCGAAGAGGAGCTGGAGGATGCCATCGGTCGCCTCGCCCGCTTCCTCAAGGGCTACAAGCAGTAAGCCAGGCTCAAATGTCTGGCCCTGAAACAGGGCCGGACATTCCCTGTACTCCTCTTGTGATCCTCACGAGACAGTGCATCGGAGATGATGCTCTTTCTTGGCGATGATAATCTCTGAATGACTACGGAGTCTCTGCCCAGCAATTCGTTTCTAACCGCCCCCCCTCGTGATGCGTTATTGTCAACCCTCCCGCATCAGGCAAGAGTGCAATGTCTTATAGCAACTGAACTCGCTGGCAAGCTTGATGTGGCCAGTCCCTCACGCTGGCAGAATTTTTCTCATCGGCAGGGCAATAGCTTTGCCGTTGTTTTAAACGCCATTTTTTGGCCATTGGTGCCATGGGGGGCTGGGCTGAGGGGGCAAATGTGAGTATGGTAGAGGCACGTCACTTCCCCTCACGTGAGACCATCATGAGCCTGAGATTCAAGAAACCCGCTTTTATCGCCCTGGGGCTCATCGCCCTCATTTCCGCCGCCTGGCTCGACTACTACCTGCCGGAGCACACCATCGCCACCATCACCGGGGTCGAGGTGAAGCGCACAGACAAGGATGGCCCCATCAGCCAGAAGAATCCGGCTGACGGCCCCACCACCGACGTCTATTACATCTACACCGAGCGCTCCGGCGAGAAGATCCGGGTGTTTCGCAACGAAGATACCCAGTGGGGCTGGCCCTTCTACTTCAAGTTCAACGCCGCCGATGTCCAAGCCAAGGCCAAGTCCATGGAGTTCGAGAAACGCCTGGCCATCATCACCTCCTACGGCTGGCGCGTGAACATGTTCTCCATGTTCCCCAACGTCACCAAGATTGAGAGTACTGAGCCTGACGCCTCCACCTGGAGCTTCTTCCGCTGGTTCTGGTTCGGACTCTGGGCACTGGTGATGGGCAAAGCCGCCATCGCGACCTGGCGCTACTTCGATCGTCTCGAGGACGAGCTATGAGCGAGCCGAGCAAGACCCGCACCAGCTTCTACCGCCGCCTCTACGTGGCCTGGCTGATCAGCCAGGGCACGGATACGGTGCCCGCCATCATGGAGGCAACCGGCATGCCGCGCCGCACCGCGCAAGATACTCTAAGCGCGCTGGCCGAACTCGATATCAGCTGCGCCTTCGAGCAGACCGAGGGGGCTCGCCACCTGCAGGGGCACTACCGCATCAGCGACTGGGGCCCCATCAACCCAGCGTGGATCAAGGCCCAGCTGCCTCTTATCAAGGAGACGCTGAGCTATCCCTGATCAGGGCGCTAAGCAACAATAAAAAAGAGGGGCCAGCCGGCAAGGCTGGCCCCTATTTTCAGGCCGATGGTATGACAGGTTGCCCTACTCGGGCATGACCGAATCCTCAAGCTCCCCGTCAGATTCGCCGCGGGTGCAGTCGATGATGGAGCGCTTGGGGTTGTTGGGATCGCGCAAAAGCAGGGGGGCTGAGCCCTCGTTGTGCTTCTGCTCGTCGCTAAACTCGCTGCCGTAGGCGTTGTGGGTCAGCCGGCGGGCATTGGCGATGGGGGTATCGACAAAGAGAGCGTGCACTTCGAAGCTGGAGGCCGGCACGATAAAACCGACCACCGGCAAGCCGTGCAGCTCCTCGTGCACCTTGTACCAGGCAAAGCCGTCGCTCACCTTGTAGGGTGTGTAGTTGTTGAGCTGCAGATTAGCTGGCCGTCCCGTCTCACCGTCGATATAGAGATCGTTAAAATCACAGGTCGCCAGCCCCTGCCACATCCGCTCGAATGGCGTCGCGCAGCCCGTCAGTTGCAACCCGGCCAGCAGCAGCAAGCCTCTCTTCCACATTCCCTGCCCCTTCTTGCAAAAAGTGAATCGGCGCTCAACCAAAGGCCCGCAGCCGCTCTACCAGCAGCTCAATAAAGCCTGCCCGATCCAGCCCCAACAATACCAGCGCATTGGCTGGCTTGCCGGTCAGGCCATAACGATCCACCACCGTCATCCCCACGGTATGCTCCCCGCTGGTCTCGATATCGACCCGGCACTCGACCCCGTGGAACAGCTCGGGAGCCAGCAACCAGGCAATGGTACAGGGGTCGTGGAGCGGTGCACCAGCAAATCCCCACTTGGGATCCCGATGGTAGATCATGAAAAAGTCGAGCAGCCCGGCCACACACTGGGCCACCGGATTGGTGATGGCGCGTACCCGCTCGATATCCTCGTCCATCACCTGCGCCTCATGGGTCACATCAAGGCCACACATGGTGATAGGGATCCCCGACTTGAAAACCATATCGGCCGCTTCCGGGTCCACATAAATATTGAATTCCGCCGCCGGCGTCCAGTTGCCGGCCCCTGCGGCGCCCCCCATCAATACGATGCGGGCAATCTTGGATTTGAGCTCGGGGTGGGCAGCCAGCAGCAGGGCGATATTGGTCAGCGGGCCGGTCGGCACCAGGGTCACGGGCTCCGGGCTCTCGCGCAGACATTTGGCCATCAACTCGATCCCCGTCATGGCCTGCGGCGCAAAGGCGGGATCCGGCAGTTTGGGGCCATCGAGACCCGATTCGCCGTGAACGTTGTCGGCGATAATCAGCTCGCGGGCCAGCGGTTTCGGTGCCCCGGCCGCCACCGGAATATCGTCCCGTCCCAGCAAGGTGAGGATGCGCAGGGCATTGTTGAGGGTCTTGTCCGGCGTCTGGTTGCCCGCGCTGGTGGTAACTGCCAACACGTCAAGTTCAGGGCTGGCCAGCGCCAGAATGAGGGCGATGGCGTCGTCGTGGCCGGGATCACAATCAAGAATAACGGGCAGAGCCATGGGATGAGTCCTTACAACATAACAGGGAGCCCTACCTTAGCAAGCTCGCGGCGGCTGAACTCGGGAGGGGGTCACAAAACGGTTCCTGATTTTTTTCAATCAGTTACCTTCGCACTGTCACAGCCGGCCAGCAGCAGGCCGCAATGAGGGAATGGTGTGGCGAGCGTATCCGCTACGCCGATTCGCGCCTTACCCGCCACTTGGGTATGATGGCCCCCCGTTTTCTGCCCGTGTGCCCTATGTCCGTTATCGTCGACACCTTTATCGCCCCGCCCTGCAGTGCCGCCATCGAGATCCTGTTTGAAGATGTGCATCTGCTGCTCATCAACAAGCCGAGCGGCCTGCTGAGCCTCTCGGGCAAAAATCCGCAGAACCTCGATTCGGTTCATTATCGACTGGTGCAGGATTTCCCCGGCTGCACCCTGGTGCATCGCCTAGATTTTGGCACCTCAGGCATCATGGTGGTCGCCAGAAACAAGGCCATCAATGCCCTGCTCTGCCAGCAGTTCAGCCAGCGGGCGGTGAACAAGGCCTACAGCGCCCTGCTCTGTGGCCATCTGGCTAGTGATGAAGGGCTTATCGATGCCCCCATCGCCAAGGATCCGGCGATCTTCCCACTGATGAAGATCTGCGCCGCCAGCGGCAAACCCGCCCGCTCCCGCTATCAGGTGGTTGAACGGCTGGCGCAGCAGATGCAGGGGCAGACCGTGCCTTTGACCCGGGTACGACTGGTGCCACAGACCGGCCGCACCCATCAGCTGCGCATCCACAGTCAGCTACTGGGCCACCCAATCCTCGGCTGCGATCTCTATGGCGGCCTGCTGCCACTCGGCTGCGCAGAGGCACCGCGGCTGATGCTGCACGCCAGCGAGCTGGATTTTATCCATCCGGTGATCGGCGAGCCGATGCAAGTGCGCTGTCCAGCGCCGTTTTAGAGGCAGCCAGCAGAGACAACCAGCGCGAGTGCGACGGGATCAGTGAAAGGGGTGACGGAAGAGGAAAAGCGGTAAACGGCAGATAAAGATAGGGGCCGCGCTTTCGCAACGGCCCCCACCCCCCACTCGGTGTGGTGCTATCAGATCAGCTTGCGGGCAGCGCCCAGTACGATCTTGATGGCATCAGATTCGGTCTTCGCCATGGTCTCGGCGTTCGGGATCTCTTGCTGGGTACGGTTGACGATAACGCCAGCCACCATACCGGCACGCAGGCCCTGGCTGGAGCACATAGTCAGCAGGGTTGCGGACTCCATCTCATAGTTCAGCACGCCCATGGCTTGCCACTCTTTCATGGAACCCTGGAAACGGCTCACTACGCGGCCGGATACGGTGTCGTAACGCTCCTGACCCGGGTAGAAGGTATCAGAGGAGGCAGTCACACCGATGTGCAACTTAGAGCCCATCTCTTTGGCGGTGTTGACCAGCGCGGTGGTGCAGTCGAAGTCGGCAACAGCCGGGAACTCCATCGGTGCGAAGTGCAGGCTGGCACCATCGAGGCGCACGGAGCCGGTAGTCACGATCACGTCACCCACGTTCAGGTGCGGCTGGATGGCGCCGGTGGTGCCGATGCGCAGGAAGGTGCGGATACCCAACTGGGCCAGCTCTTCTACCGCGATGGAGGTGGACGGGCCACCGATACCGGTAGAGCAGATGATCACGGCCTTGCCGTCCATCTCGCCGCGCCAGGTAGTGAATTCACGATGGCTGGCCAGGTGCACCGGGTTATCCAACAGCTCTGCGATACGCTTCACGCGCTCGGGGTCACCGGGGACGATCGCCAGGGTGGCGCCTTGCAGATCCGCTTTCTTCAAACCCAAGTGAAATACATCAGACATATTGGACTCCTGGTTGCCCCCTGCCAGCATGGTCAGGGCACAAGTTAAGATGATTCTTTATGATACTTTCAAGCCTTTACCCCCCTCTTCGGGGAGGCGCCAACTATGGTCGAAAGCGCTTTCCAATTCCTTGAAGCGCCTCACACTTCCACGCATTGACAGCCACAAACCAGATGCAAAACGTTTACTAACCCCATGATATAATTGACAAACGTTTTCCGAAAAGCTGGGTGATAACCGGAAAAGTCAAGCCAGCTTCAACACTTAATTAGCGACTCGTGATCGACCCCGTAAAGTTGCAAACAAGATACTTTTGTATCCTGCACATGATGATAGCCTAGCCACCAATTACCACTTAATGGCTAACTACAAGGAGTTAATCATGGCTACATTCAAGTTCTATATTCCTGCAATCAACCTGATGGGTGCCGGCTGTCTGCAAGAGGCTGCCGCCGATATCAAGGGCTACGGCTATCGCAAGGCACTGATCGTCACCGATAAAATCCTCAACCAGATCGGCGTGGTCGCCAAGCTCACCACCCTGCTGACTGAACATGGCATTGAAAGCGTGGTTTTCGACGAAACCAAACCTAACCCCACCACCGGCAACGTCGAAGCGGGTCTGACCATGATCAAGACTAACGGCTGTGACTGCGTCATCTCCCTGGGTGGCGGCTCACCCCATGACTGCGCCAAAGGCATCGCCTTGGTTGCCGCCAACGGTGGCAACATCAAGGATTACGAAGGGGTAGATCGCTCCGCCAAGCCGCAGCTTCCGCTCATCGCCATCAACACCACCGCCGGCACCGCCTCCGAGATGACCCGCTTCTGCATCATCACTGACGAAGCGCGCCACGTAAAAATGGCCATCATCGACAAGCACGTAACCCCGCTGATGTCGGTCAACGACCCCGAGCTGATGCTGGCCAAGCCGGCCGGTCTCACCGCCGCCACCGGCATGGATGCCCTGACCCATGCCATCGAGGCTTATGTCTCCACCATCGCCACCCCGGTGACCGATGCCAGCGCCGTGATGGCCATCGAACTGATTGC
The DNA here is from genome assembly GCF_050633025.1 of Aeromonas sp. GTDB lineage: Bacteria > Pseudomonadota > Gammaproteobacteria > Enterobacterales > Aeromonadaceae > Aeromonas. The sequence continues at coordinate 10,289 of NZ_JBODRQ010000016.1, read as the reverse complement.
CAAGCACCTGCGTACCGCCGTCAACCAGGGCGATGACCTGTATGCCCGCGAGCAGATGGCCCATGCCCAGTTCCTGGCCGGTATGGCCTTCAACAACGCCAGCCTGGGTTACGTGCATGCCATGGCCCACCAGCTGGGCGGCTTCTACGACCTGCCTCACGGTGTCTGCAACGCCGTGCTGCTGCCCCACGTGCAGGCCTACAACGTTCAGGTGAGCGCCGCTCGCCTGAAAGAGGTGGCCCGCCACATGGGTGTGGACGTGAGCAACATGAGCAATGAACAGGGTGCCGCCGCCGCCATTGCCGCTATCAAGCAGCTGGCGCTGGATGTGAAGATCCCGGCCGGTCTGGAGCAGCTCGGCGTCAAGGCTGATGACTTCGATACCCTGGCCAGCAACGCCCTGAAAGATGCCTGCGGCTTCACCAACCCGAAACAAGCGAGCCACGAAGAGATCGTCGCCATCTTCCGCGCCGCCATGTAACGGCCATCGGATTGCTGATTAAAAGGGTCGCACTGCGGCCCTTTTTATTGGCTGATGGATCAATGGCTTTTTACTTCCGTGGAGGGAGTCGGTATGATTTGTCGAGCCAAAAAGACTGTATGGATGATCTGAACTCGATATGCGGATGAAACACCTGATTGCCGCGGCTTTGACCGCCCTCACCCTCTCCGGTTGTAGCCTGGTCTATCGTATCGATATTCCCCAGGGCAACTATGTGGAACAAAAACAGGTCGACAAACTGCGCCAGGGGATGACCCGCGAGCAGGTCAGCTATGTGCTGGGGACCCCCATGCTGCGCGATGGCTTTGACCCCAACACCTGGTACTACCTCTATGAATTCCAGCCGGGCCACGGCGACAAGGAGCGCAAAGAGCTCACCGTCACCTTCGCCAATGACAGGCTGACCACGGTGACGGGTGACTTCCCGCTGCCAGCAGCTTTCAATACCCCGCTCTGATATCCCGCAAAACCGGCCTCGCGCCGGTTTTGTTTTAACCAGCCCCGCGTAATTCATCCTGCCCGACAACACTGAGTCATCTCTCCCCATTGCAGCTGCCCGCAAATTGCCTGATGCTGATGAGCAGCCACCATGGCATCAACACCATCGAATGACACAGGGAGAATATCCATGAGCCGGATCCTGATTGCCGGAGCCAGCGGTCTGATCGGTCGCGAACTGGTGCAGCAACTGCCTGCCGAACACGAGCTGACCCTGCTCTGTCGCAAGCCGGGCAAGGAGGCGCACCACTGGCTGCCGGTCAATTTTGATGGTCTGGCCAGCGTCACCCTCTCTCGCCCGGTGGATATCGCCTTCTGTGCCCTCGGTACCACCCGCAAGGAGGCGGGCTCTGCCGAGGCGTTTCGCCGGGTCGATCTCGACTATGTGGTCGCCTTTGCCGATCTGGCCCGCCGCCACGGCTGTCAACGGCTCATCGTGGTCTCGAGCATGGGGGCCAGTGCATCGTCCCCGGCTCTCTATCCGCGTACCAAGGGGGAGATGGAGCAAGCCCTGCTGGCCCAATCCTGGCCACGGCTCGCCATCGTGCGGCCCGCCATGCTGCTCGGGGATCGCCAGCCACCGCGCCGCTCGGAGCAGATCTTTCAGGCCATTTACCCTCTGTTTCGGCCGCTGCTGGTGGGCAAGCTCGCCCGCTGGCGCGCCATCGAGGCCAGTCAGGTGGCCCACGCCATGATCGCCCTCTCGAAACTGCCCGCCGGGTGCGAGATTGTCGAGAACGAGCAGTTGCTGGCACTCTGAACCCGGCCTTTTCCGCCGCTTTCGCATACAGCCGTTAAAACAAAGGGCAAGCCAGCCGGCTTGCCCTTTGTTTATCTTGTTGGCGTGATACCCCCAACCACCACAGGCCACCATCGGCAGCCTGGGCGACCGCCATCAACCGCGAATATGGTCGATAAAGGCGTCGATCTGCTCGCGGGTGCAGGCGGGGTTCATAAAGACCGCCTTCTCCCCGGCGATGTAGGAGTATTTGCCGCGGGCGTCGTAGTCGGAGTGGGCCACCGCCTCCACCCAGTTGGTATAGAGCCCCACCTTGCCGCGACCCTTGAACAGGCTGCGGTGATGGTCGGTGTTGCGCTGCAAGCGCGCCTTGTAGGCGGGATCGCTGGAGCGGGCCAACTCGAAGGCAAACTCGGCCTCCGGATCGCTCACCCACTCGGGGTTGTAGATCTTGAAGCCGACGCTCGGCCCCTGATTTTCCTGCGCCACCAGCTTGACGTTACCGAGCTGGCTTAACCGGAAGCGGAAGTAGTTGGCATTTTGCAGGCAGTGGGCCAGCACGGTGCGATACCCCTCCACACCCATATAGTTGAGCGCCGCATAGGCACCAAACAGACCGCTCGCGCCGCGGGAGCACTCGATGGTGGATTGCAGGTGGGTCTGGCCCTGAATGTCCCGCTCGAAGTAGGAGAAGTTCTCCGGGTCATTCTCCATCGCCTTGAGGTCATCCTGCTCCTTGATCATCACCAGGCTGGAGGTGTAGGGCACATAGCCCCACTTCTGGAAGTCGACGGTGAAGGAGTCGGCATATTTCAGCTCGGCAAAACGTGCCACGTTGCGCTCGATCCCCGCCAGAGTGGCGCTGTTGATGGCGAGCGGGTTGGCGGCAAAGTCGTAACCCAGGAAGAAGATCATCGACCAGCCGATAGCCGCATCGACGTGGATGTGAGGTTTGACCGCCACCTCAAACTGCTCGCAGAGGCGATTGCGCAGCTCGAACACGGGTTTCACCTGATCCACCCCGAAGGTGTCGGTGGTACCCATGGTGAGCATGATGGTGGGCACCACATGTTTCAGGGCAAAACAGGCGGTCAGGGTGCGTTCGAGGTGGTCGAGATCGATGTCATTGTTCTCACCGACCTGGATGCGGATGGTCTTGTGCTCGATATCGACACCGAGCAGGGAGAGGTTGGTGATGTTGGAGTAGTGCCCCCCCTGGGAGTTGATGATGCGGTAATCCTGATAGTGGCCTAGCCCCTTGTGCTTGGCCTCGGGCAGGCTTTTGCGAATGCCGAGCAGGTAGCCATAGAGGTTACAGAAGGTCCCCCCCTGGGTGAAGATGCCGGTGGCCCGCTCGGGGTCATAGCCTGCCAGCAGCGCAATCTGGCGCACCACCTTCTTCTCCAGCTCCTCGGCCACTCCGGCATATTCGGAGTAGACCAGATTGGGGTTGGCCAGAATGCCCAGCTGGGCGCCATAGATAGCGGGATCTGCCGACATGGTGATGACGTTCTCGACGCTGGAGGGGTTCTCCCAATCTTTCGACAGGGCGGCGGCAAACAGCAGCTCGGCCATGGGCTCACCCGGGGTGCGCATGGTGGCGGGCACCGGCATGGTCTCGCACAAGTCGGCAAGGCGGGCACGGCCATCAGGCCAGGCGTTCAGGCGGGCATCGGGGGCCAGGCCACGGGCCCGAAATTCGTTGAGGGTGGCAAATCCGGGTTCGCGAAAAACAGGCCAGAGATCGGGATTGCGCGAGAAAAAGTTGGCTTTGACGGTGGCGAAACGGGCAGAGAAATCGGGGTGGACGGCATTGACGCTTTCGTCTTGCAGATAAACTAAGTCACTCATTTTTATACCATTATTACAGCAATATGTGCGGCCGTTATACCCCTGTGCCAGGGGGGCCGACAGCGATAATATCTAATGGTCTACCCTACTTTTTGTCATGTATCAGCCATCACAAGGGCTGGCAAAAAGGCGCCTTTGAGGCGCCTCTTTATATTTCGTGATCTTGCTCCCATCCTGGCTGACAGCGCCCTCACTAACGGACCGCTATCAGCACAGCGCCCCCGTCAACGCAGGGAGGCCAGCAGCCACCGGGTAAACTCCACCAGCTCGATCTGCTGATGCGGAAAGGCCGCCAGCCAGGGCTGCAAGCGCGCGGAAACAGCGTCCGGTCGATAGCCGCAACCCGCCAGCTCGACCGCCAGCAGATCAAACGGAGCCGGCTCCAGAGTATCGCTAAAGAGCTGAGCCCGGGTGATAACCCCTTTCTCCACATCAAAGTGCAGCTCCACCCCGCCCCAGCCAAAGCGCTCTTCCAGCAGATGGCTGAACGCCGGAGCATGGCCATAGTTCCACTCCCAACTGCGCTGGCGGGCGAAGGTCTCGGCAAAGCCCGGCAGATCCGGCATCAGCTCCGGGGAGATATGCTCGGGCTCAACTCGCGCACCGTAATGGTGGAAGAAGGCTTCGACCAGCGCCTCGCTCACCTGTTGATGGTCGATCCCCGGCAGCAGCTCGCACAGATTGGCCACCCGGCTGCGCACCGAGGTGATCCCCTTGGCCGCCAGCTTCTTGGGGTCGGGGTTGAGGTAGTTGGCAAGGCGGCCGAGATCGGTATCCAGCAGCAGGGTGCCGTGGTGAAAACCCCGATCCAGGGTCTCCCGATAGGCCGACCCGGACACTTTGCGCTCCCCGTCCGGGGTGGCCACCAGCAGATCGTTACGACCGGAGGCAAACGCCTCGATCCCCAATCGCTTGAGCCCGTCCAGCACGATGGAGGTGGAGATGCTCTTGTCATACTCCGGCTTGCCCGCCATGAAGGTGAAGCAGCTGTTGCCAAGGTCGTGAAACACGGCACCACCACCGCTGCTGCGGCGGGCCAGGGTGACCTCATCCTCTTCCATGCGGCGGGTATTGCACTCCTTCCACGGGTTCTGGGCCCGGCCGATCACCACGGTATTGGCATTGCGCCAGAGGAACAGCACCCGCTGGCCGGGGTCCATCTGGCGGAAGATGCACTCCTCAACGGCCAGATTGAACAGGGGATCGTGAGAGTCGGAGACAAGCAGACGCAAGCGGGACATAAAAAGACCTTATCCTGAACTGGGGACAGCATGATAACACTGACGGGGTACCATCACTGAGCCGTTGCACATTAACCGGTGCGCAGCAGCCGTGACACATTTGCGTCACACCCGACCGCCCCATAAAAGTATCTATTGATATAACGACACAGCTTGACGTGCAACCACGGAAAAAATGCAGTCAAGCCACAATGACAACGATAAAAACGGGAAAAAGTGGCTAGAATGCGACCACTCCGATAGGCCATATGACTCTCTTATTGGTCACATAACTTGCAAAAAAAGCGGCATGTATCCATCCCGTGTGATGAACGACACAAAAATGACTTCCCACCCCCCTATACCCCATTGCAAACACCTTTTCTCCCCTTGCAGGTGACACAAAATTGCTTGAATCTAGCCTAGACACCACTCCCGCGAGAAACGTTGTATGACGGAGAGCGCAGCCCGCCGCCAGCCCCTCCGCTGGTTTCTGCCAATGCTGGTCAGTATGGTCATCGCGATCCTGACCTCTCCCCCCGTGCGAGCCGGCGAGCAGGTCATCGTCCAGTTGCCGTGGCAACACCAGTTCCAGTTTGCCGGTTACTACGCAGCCATCGCCAAAGGGTTTTATCGGGAGGTCGGTCTGCAGGTCGCGCTGCGCGAAGCGGACTCCCGCACCGATGTGGTCAGCGAGGTTATCTCGGGAAAGGCCCATTTTGGCATCAGCGGCAGTGACCTGCTGCTGGACCGGGCCGCCGGCCGCCCGGTGGTGGTGCTCGCCGCCCTGCTGCAACACTCGCCACTGGTGCTGCTGACGCTGGAGCGGCCAGATATTCGCCACCCGGCGGATCTGGCCAACAAGCGGCTGATGCTGGAGCCGGGCTCCAACGAGCTGCTGACCTATCTGACCCGGCATAACGAGCGCCGTGACTGGGTCACCGTTCCCTATGAGAGAGGGCTGCAGGCACTGCTGGCGGGCGAGGTGGATGCCATCAGCGCCTACAGCTCCACCGAACCCTTCTATCTGCAGCAAAAAGGGATCCCCTATCGGGTCTTCAGACCGCGTACCGTCGGCTTCGACTTCTACGGTGACAACCTGTTTACCTCCGAGCGGGAGCTGATCACCCGACAGGATCGGGTCTACGCCTTCCAGCAGGCGAGCCTCAAGGGGTGGCGCTATGCGATGGACAACCCCGAAGAGATGATCAACCTGATCATGGAGCAGTACCCGAGCGGCGCGGGTCGTGACCAGCTGGCGTTCGAGGCCCGCGAAACCAGAGCGCTGATGCAGCCGGATCTTGTCGAACCGGGTTACATGCAGCAGGAGCGCTGGCTGCAGATCGCCAAAACCTATCTGGAGGCGGGCATGCTCCAGGTGCTGCCCAACCTAGACCACTTCATCTACGACCCGGCGCAGGAGCGGCTGCGCCAACAGCGCAAGTTGCTCGACAAGAGCGTGGCGGTGGCCATGCTCGTCACCTTTACCCTGATGACCCTGCTCGGCATCTTCTTGCACCTCTATCTGCGGCTGCGTCAGGAGGCGCGGGATCGCCAGCGGCTGACCCGTGAACTGGCCCAGAGCGAACAGCACTACCGCTTCGTGGCGGAGAACAGCGCCGATGTGATCTGGACCATGGATGCCGCCAGCTTGCGCTTTCGCTATGTCAGCCCGGCCATCGCCCCCCTGAGCGGCTACGAGGCCCCCGAGCTGTTTGCCCTGCCCCTCAAACAGCTGCTGCCCGATGCCTCAAGGCAACTGCTGCGCGAGGAGATCTCCGCCACCCTGGAGGCCTGGCAGCGGGGGGAACATGACCAGACTCGCCGGGTCATTCGCACCCAACTGCGCCACAAGGATGGCCATCAGGTGGCGACCGAGACCATCACTACCCTCCATGGCAACCACAATGCCCAGCCGGAGGCGATCCTCGGGGTCACCCGGGATATCACCGAGCGGGCAGCGCGAGAGGAGATGATGCGCCGCCTCGCCTTCTACGACCCCCTCACCGGGCTGCCCAATCGCCGCTTGCTGCAGCAACGGCTCAAGGAGTTGATGGAGCAAGAGACGCCCCGTCCGCTGGCATTGATGTTTATCGATCTCGATCACTTCAAGCCGATCAACGACACCTTCGGCCATGAGACCGGGGATATTCTGCTCAATATGGTGGCCGAGCGGATGAGCCACTGCGTGCGCAAACAGGATCTGGTGGCACGGCTGGGGGGCGACGAGTTCGTTATCTTGCTGCCGGAGAGTGGCGACGAAGTGCTGGCGGTGGCCGACAAGCTGCACCAGCAGCTGCGCCATCCGTTCCAGCTGGAGGGGCAGGAGCTACTCATCTCCAGCAGTATCGGGCTGGCGCTCTATCCCGAGCACGGGGAGGATGCCAAAACCCTGATGCACCACGCGGATCAGGCGATGTATCAGGCGAAAAACCGCGGCCGCGGCCGGGTCTGCCTCTATACCGAGGGCCTTGATCCCGAGCAGGGCGCCCTGCTGTGGCAACCCGGCCACGAGTGCGGTCACCCGCGCATCGATGCAGAGCATCGCCAGCTCTTCGTATTGACCAACCGGCTGCTGGAGCGGATGAAAGATCAGCACGAGGATCCGGCCCCGTTTCTGGAGAGTCTGGAGAGCCTGTTCGACATGGCCCGCCATCATTTCGCCTTTGAAGAACAGATGCTGGCGGAGATCGACTATCAGGAGCTCGTCAGCCACCGTCAGGATCACCAGCGCCTGCTCAACAAGGCCGGTCAACTGCTGCAAGCTGCCAAAGCGGGGACGCTGGGCAACGACGAGCTGCTCAACTTTATCATTCAGGAGCTGGTGGTCGGCCACATGAGTCAGGCCGATCGCCGCTACTTTCCCCTATTCAGATCAGCGCGCAGCCTGTCGGTTGCGGAGGTGGTCGCCTAGCCCCCCCTGTTCAGACCCGAGCGTAACGCACCTCTTGCGAAAGGGGCGACCTAGTCACCCCGCAGGGCAACCACGGGGTCGAGACGCACAGCCCGCAGCGCAGGAGCGACCCCGGCCAGCAGGCCAACCAGAGCGCTGCAACCGAGCGCCAGCAGCAGATAGAGAGGATGGAGGGTGATCGGCAAGCCGGCCGCCAGCAGGGTGAGCAGCAGCTTGAGCCCGCCGAGCAGGGCCAACCCCATGGCTCCGCCCAGCAGCGCCAGCACCACGGCTTCGAGCAGGAACAGCAATAGAATGCGCCGCCGTGGGCAGCCCAGCGCCATCAGCAAGCCCACTTCGGGGATCCGCTCCTGCTGGGCGATGCTCATGATGCTGAAGATGCCGACCGCCCCGATCAGCAGCGAGATAATGCCGAGCCCGCCAACCGCCAGCTTGATGATGGAGAGTATCTTGTCGAGGCTGGTCAGCATGTCCTGCTGGGAGGTGAGGGTAAAATCCTCGGCGCCGTGGCGGGCGATCAGCACCCGCCGGATCTGGGCGGTGATGTCTGCCTCCGTCTGCCCGGCGCGGTAGATGACATCGATCTCCTGCAGCCCCTCCTTGTTGAACAGCGCCTGGGCGTGGGCGGCGGGCAGATAGATCATGTCGTCCAGATCAAAGCCGAGAAATTGCCCCTTGGGGGCCAGCACCCCGGCCACCCGAAAACGGCGATCACCGGCGCGCAGCAGACTGCCCGGCGCATCGCCGCCGGGAAACAGCTCCGCCGCCACCTTGGCCCCCAGCACCGCATAGGCGCGGGGCATGGCACTGTCGTCCGCGGGCAAAAAACGCCCCTGCACCAGGGTGAGTCGCCAACCTGAGAGCGCCGCCGGGCCGGTGCCCAGAATGGCAGTGCTGCGGGTCAGCCCACGGCTGCGCACCTCCCCCTGCCCCTGCACCACAGGGAGCGCCGCCTCTACCCCGGCCAATCTGGCGAGGGCATCGGCGTCCTCCAGCAGCAGAGGACGGCTGCTGGAGAGGATGCCGGGCGGGCCGCCGGCAGTTTCGGTCTTGCCCGGGGTCACGGCGATCAGCCGGGTGCCGAATTGGGAGAAGCTGTCGAGCAGATAGAGCCTGAGCCCCTCGCCGATGCCGGTGAGCAGGGTCACCGAGGCGATCCCGATGGCGATGCCCAGCGCCGACAGCAGGCTGCGACTGCGCCCTGCCAGCAAGGCGCGCCAGAGCCAGAACAGCAGATCGGCGGCGCGCATCAGCCACCGCTCCACTGCCCGCTGCGCAGGCTGCTGACCGGATCTTGCCGTGCCGCCCGGGAGGCGGGCAGCCAGCTAAAAAACAGCCCGGTCAGCAGGGCCGCCGGTATGGTGCAGAGAGTCGCGAGCAGAGGGACCGCCGCCGGAAATCCGGGCCAAATCACTCCGGCGAGGGCAACAAGGGCATAGCCCAACACAGTGCCAAACAGCGCGCCACTGCCGCTCAGCAACAGCGCCTCCCACAAAAACAGCTGGCGGATCTGGCGGCTGTCGGCCCCCAGCGCCTTGAGCAGGCCGATCTCGCCGGTGCGCTGGCGGGTGCTGATCAGCGCCAGATTCATCATCATGATGCCGGAGACCAGCAGGCTGATGGCACCGATGCCGGCAACTGCCAGGGTGAGGGTCGAGAGAATAGTGGAGAAGGTAGCCAGCATGGCGTCGCGGCGCACCACGGTCACATCGAGCACCCCGTGGCGCGCCTGCATCAGCTGCTCCAGTCGCTTGACCAGCGGGGGCACCGCTTGCCCCGCCAGCGGCTGGATCAGCAGCCGAAACAGCCCCTCGGTGTTGAACAGCCGCATGGCGCTACCGACCGGGATCAGCGCGGCTTCCGCCATGTCCATCCCCAGATTGCTGCTCTGGCTGGTGAAGACCCCCACCACCCGAAAGCGACGATTGTCAAAACGCAGCCATTGGCCGATCGGATCGGCCTGACCGAACAGCTCCCGGGCCGCCACGGCCCCGAGCAGGACGGCCGGTCGATCCTCTGTGGCCTCCCCCGGCAGCCAGCGGCCGGAGAGCAGCTCCAGCCCGTGGGTATCGCGCAGCCCGTTGCTGCTGCCAAGCAGCATGGTCTGGCGCAGCCGCGCCCCCTGTTTGGCCTCGGCAAAGCCCATCACCAGCGGCACCAGCCGCACCTTGGGCTGATGCTGGCCAAGGTAGTGCATATCATCGAGAGTGATCTGCCGCAGACTGTTGCCGGTGACCGGCGGCAGCCCGCCTGTGGTCTCCTTGCGGCCCGGGAACATCACCAGCAGATCCTTGCCAAGGGAGCTGAACTGGTCGGCCACATAGCGCCTCGCCCCCTCCCCCAGCGCGGTGAGCAGCAGCACCGAGGTGACGCTCAGACTCACCGCCAGGATCAAAACCAGCGCCCGTGAGCGCTGGCGCAGCAGGGCCACGGCGGCAAAGCGGATCACATCGGGGCGCCGCATTCAGCCTCCATCACTATTAGTACTGGCAATGCTATCGGTGTTAATACGGCCATCGTTCATCAGGATCCGCCTGCCCGCCCGTTCACCGAGGCGCGGATCGT
>NZ_JBODRQ010000015.1:0-43469 GCF_050633025.1 Aeromonas sp. | reverse complement strand
GAAGCTCTACGTGCAGCGCGTCTTCATCATGGATGACGCAGAGCAGTTTATGCCGGCTTATCTGCGCTTCGTCAAAGGGGTGCTGGACTCCAACGATCTGCCGCTCAACGTTAGCCGTGAAATCCTGCAGGACAACAAGGTCACTGTCTCCCTGCGCAAGGCTTGCTCCAAGCGGGTGCTGACCATGCTCTCCAAGCTGGCGAAAGACGATGCCGAGAAGTACGCCAAGTTCTGGAGCGAGTTCGGTAACGTGCTCAAAGAGGGCCCGGCTGAGGATCACGCCAACCGCGAAGAGATCGCCAAGCTCTTGCGCTTTGCCAGCACCGCTGGCGAGGGCGAAGCCCAGACCGTGTCGCTGGAGGATTACGTTGGCCGCATGAAGGAAGGCCAGCAGAAGATCTACTACATCACCGCTGACTCTTACGCTGCCGCCAAGAACAGTCCGCACCTCGAGATCTTCCGCAAGAAGGGCGTCGAAGTGCTGCTGATGTGGGAGCGGGTGGACGAGTGGCTGATGAGCCACCTGACCGAGTTCGACGGCAAGCAGCTGGTCTCCGTCACCCGTGGCGAGCTGGATCTCGGCGATCTGGAAGACGAAGCCTCCAAGCAGGCGCAGGAAGAGGCTGAAAAGGCCAACGCCGGTCTGGTAGAGCGGGTCAAGCAGAGCCTGGGCGAGGCGGTGAAAGAGGTGCGAGTCACCCACCGTCTGACCGACTCGCCGTCTTGCATCGTCACCGACGCCTACGGCATGAGCACCCAGATGATCAAGCTGATGCGCGCCGCCGGTCAGCCGGTGCCGGAGCAGAAGTACATTCTGGAACTGAACCCCGACCATGCGCTGGTGAAGAAGCTCGATACCATCCAGGACGAAGCGCTGTTCGGCGAGTGGGTCGCCCTGCTGCACGAGCAGGCTCAGCTGGCCGAGCAGGGTGGGCTCAATGATCCGGCGAGCTTCGTCTCCCGCATCAACCGCCTGTTGCTGCAAGCCTAAGCCGCAACGCCGGTAACAGAAAGCCCACTGCATGCAGTGGGCTTTTTTGATCCCGCCTTGTGAGAGCGGCGAAAACAGCGGCAAGGGAGGCGGCCAGCGCCTCTCTATTTGCGGTATTCGTTGTTGTAGTTCTGGATCAGGCGACGGGTCACATCATGCTGGGGATCGGCAAACACCTTGAGGGTCTTGCCGCGCTCCACCACCCGACCTTCGTGCATCACCAGCACCTCGTCGCTGATATGGCTGACGATGCCCAGATCGTTGGCTACCAGCACATAGCTCAGTCCCATGGTCTCCTGCATCTCCAGCAACAGGTTGATGATCTGGGAGCGTACCGAGATATCCAGGGTGGAGAGCGCTTCATCGGCCACCACGATCTTGGGGTTGAGGATCAGCGCGCGCGCCAGCGCCACCCGCTGCTGCTGACCGGAGGAGAGCATCTGCGGATAGAACAGGGCGTGATCCGGCAACATCCCCACCATGCGCAGGGTCTGCACCACCTTCTCGCGGCGCTCCTCCTCGGTCATCTCGGTGTTGAGACGCAGCGGCGTCTCCAGGATCTGGCCGACCCGGATCTTGCGGTTCAGCGAGGTGTTGGGATCCTGAAAAATCATCCGCAGCAGTTTGCAGCGAGTCTGGTAATCGCCATGCACCATCAGCTGGCCGTCGATGGCGATGTCGCCGCTGGTGGGTTCGATCATGCCAGCCAGAATGCGGGCGAGGGTGCTCTTGCCGGAGCCCGCCTCGCCGACGATGGCGAGGGTCTGGCCCACTTCGAGATCGAACGATAGGGGCTTGATCGCCTCCACCGCCTGACGACGGAACAGACCGGTGCGGTTCTGGTAGGTTTTGCTAAGGCCTCTGACCTGCAACAGGGATGGCTCGATCACAAGCGGGGCTCCTTCATGGGGGCATTAACGGTCATCATTTTTTCGGCTCCTCCATGTTCAGCGGGAAGTGACAGCTGAACTGATGGCCTTTCACCTTGTTCATTAGCGGAGTCTGCACGCACTGCTTCTGGGCGTAGGGGCAGCGCGGCCCCAGACGGCAGCCGATGGGCAGGTGTTGCAGTGGCGGGATGACGCCGGGCAGGGTTTCGAGGCGCGATTTGTGGCGCACCAGCTTGTCAAAGTCGGGGATCGACTTGAGCAGCGCATCGGTATAGGGGTGATGGGGCGTCTCCAGGATCTGATCGCGAGTGCCCACTTCCACCATCTGGCCGCAGTACATCACGTTGATGGTGTCGGTCAGGTTGGCAATGGCGGCGATGTCGTTGCTGATGATCAGGATGGTGGTGTTGCCCAGCTTGTTCATCTTGTCCAGTAGCCGCAGGATCTGGGAGTGAGTGGTGGACTCCATGGCGCTGGTGGGCTCGTCAGCCACCAGCAGCCGTGGCTGGTTGGCTATGGCCATGGCGATCATCACTTTCTGGCACATGCCATCCGACAGCTCGTGGGGATAGGCACGCATCACCTTGCGGTGATCCTTGACGCCGACCCGGTGCAACAGGGCGATGGCCTTCTTCTTGCGCCACTGGAAACGCTGCCAGAACTGCCCCTCGAACGAGTCGGTCGGGATCGCCTCTTCCAGCTGGGTGCCGATCTCCTCGGAGGGGTCGAGACAGCTGATGGGGTCCTGAAAGATCATGGCGATCTCGCGGCCCATGATGCGGCGACGATCCTTGGGAGCCATGGTCAGTAAGTCCATGTCGTTGAATCGCATCCGGTCGGCACGCACCGTCCAGTTGTCCTTCTCGATGCCGACGATGACCTTGGCCACCAGACTCTTGCCCGAGCCGGATTCACCCACCAGACCGCGGATCTCCCCCTCGGTCAGGGTCAGGCTCACCTTGTCTACCGCCTTGACCTTGCCTTGCGGGGTGTCGATCTCGATGGTGAGATTGCGTATATCGAGCAGCGGCATCAGTCATTCCCCTCTTTGAGTGCTTCACGAATGCCTTCACCAACTAAATTGGTCACCAGCACGCTGAACAGGATGGCGATGCCGGGCAGGGTGACGGTCCAGGGGGCCAGATAGATAAGGTCGCTCGAATCGGCCAGCATGGTGCCCCACTCCGGTTGGGGAGATTGGGCGCCGAGGCCAAGAAAACCGACCGCCGAGATATCGAGGATGGCGGCCGAGAGGGTGCGGGTGGTCTGGGCCACCAGGGTCTCGACAATGTTGGGTAAAATAGCCAGACGCATGATCCGCAAGGGGGGCGAGCCATCGAGGCGGCTGGCGGTGATGTACTCCTTCTGCATCTCGGCATGTACTGCGTTGTAGGTGGCCCGGATAAAGGGCGGGATCAACGCCAGGGTAATGGCTATCAGGGTATTGCCAAAACCCGGCCCCATGATGGCAACCATGATGATGGCCATCAGCAGGGAGGGGATGGAGAGCAGGGTATCGAGCAGGTGGTGCAGCACGCTCGATTTAAGCCCCTTGCTCATGCCGCCGAGGATACCGATGGCGGAGCCCACCACCATGGCGATCACCACCACGACCAGCGCATAGCCGAAGGTGAGACGCGCCCCTACCACCAGCCGGGAGAGCATGTCGCGCCCCAGATCGTCGGTGCCGAGGAAGTAGTCGATATTGCCGGTCGCCGCCCACGAGGGGGCGAGCAGCAGCTTGTCGGTGTGCTGTTCATCGATGCCGTAGGGGACGACCAGCGGCCCCACCAGGGTGATGAGCAGCAACAGCAAAAAGCACCAGAGCCCCGCCATCGCCAGAGGATTGCGGCGGTAGGAGGCCCACGTCTGCTCAAGGGGTGAGAGGATCTTGAGTTCGGGATAGATGTTCGATTTATCTTGCATAGAGTACCTGGCTCCTGGTCACGCCATGAGCGCGTTCAATCTTGTTTGGCATACAACTCTTTGCGCCGTGCCGGATAGATAAGGGTGGTCAGCAACTCGGTGCTAACGCTGATGAAAATGACGAAACTGGCCACCACCAGGGTCGCACCACGAATGGCGGCGTAATCTTGCAGGGCGATGCTGCTGATGAGCCAGCGGCCGATCCCGTGCCATTCGAACACCACCTCGGTGACCATGGCGGAGGTGAGCACACTGCCCAGTTGCAGACCCAGCAGCGGCAGTACCGGCGGTAAGGCGTTCTTCAGACCATGGCGCCAGACGATCTGCGCCTTGGAGAGGCCCCGGCTCGCTGCCGCCTTGATGTAGTTCTGCTTCATTACATCGATGAGTGAGCTGCGCACATGGCGGATCACCTCGGTGGTCGGCACTACGGCCAGCACCAGAGAGGGGAGGATGAGGTGGCGCAGGGCATCGTGCAGCGCCGCTTGCCGCCAGGGTTCGTGGCTGAGCAGCACATCGATCAGGGCAATACCGGTAATGGGTGGCACGTCGTAGAGCAGGCTGATCTGTCCTGATGCCGGTAACCAGCCAAGATCGAGAGAGAAGAGCATCACCACCAGCAGTGCCAGCCAGAATACCGGCACCGCATAGCCGATAAGACCGGCGGTCATGATGGAGAGATCCAGCGTCTTCCCCTGTGACAGGGCCGCCAGGGTACCGAGAGGAATGCCCACCAGCAGCGAGATGGCAAACGCCGCCAGGCAGAGGATCAGGGTCGCCGGAAAGTAGTGGCGGATCTCGTCTAGCACCGGCAGGCCGGAGACGCTGGAGATCCCCAGATCTCCCGCCATGATCCGGCGCAGAAAGTCGGGATAACCGCGCCAAAAACTCAGTTCGTGAGCAAGCAACCGATACTCCAGCAGATAGGCGACCAGGGTCAGCGCCAGCAGGGTGATGAGCAGCAGGTTGATGCGGCGCAAGGTGTATAGAAGCATGCTTACTCCCTGTGAGCCTGGTTGAAGGAGGTGCCGCCAAAGGGCATCAGGGTCAGCCCTTCGATGTCGCTGCGGCTGGCCTGGGTGCGCAAGGCGTGCGCTAGCGGGATCAGCGGCAGCTGTTCGTTGAGCAGGGTCTGGGCATAGTAGTAGTTACGGAGCCGGAACGAGAGCTGGGGCGTGGTGACCGCATCATCCAGAAGCTGATCGAAGGCCGGGCTGCACCAACGGCTGTAGTTGTTACCCCGCTCCACCGCCGAGCAGCTCAGCAACTGGCGGAAGAAGTTATCCGGGTCGGCATTGTCGGCAATCCAGCCGGAGAGCAGGCTGTCGTATTCCCCTTTGGCTAGGCGGTCTTCGATCACCGGCCACTCCCGTTGCACGATCTTGAGCTTGATCCCGACCTTGGCCAGATCACTGCGGATTAGCTGGGCGGTCTTGACCGCCCCCGGGTTGTAGGGGCGGGCTTCCGGTTGTACCAGCAGTTGCATCTCGAACCCTTTCTCCATCCCCGCCGCCTTGAGCAACTGCTGGGCCCGTTTAAGGTCGGTTTTGCGCTCGGGCAGGCTGGGGTTGTAACCCCAGGAGAGGGGCGGCAGCAGGCTGTTGGCCGGCAGACCGGTATCGAAATAGACCGCCTGCAGCAGGTTGTCGATATTGATGGCGCTGGCAATGGCCTGCCGCACCTTGACGTTGTTGAACGGCGGCTTGCGGGTATTGAGGGCCAAAAAGGCGACGTTCATCCCCGACTGGACCGAGAGACTGAGCGCCGGATTTTGCTTGATCACCGAGAGCTGGCTGGCGGAAGGGGTGCTCATTACGTCGCACTCGCCGGTCAGCAGCTTGGCCAGCCGTTTGGCGGATTTGGGGGTGATGTCGTAGACCAGCTGTTCAATCTTGGCATCGCCGCCCCAGTAGCCGGGGTGGCGCAGATAGCGAATGAACTCGTTGTGGCGATACTCCTTGAAGCTGAACGGCCCGGTGCCGATGGGGCGGCTATCAAGCAGGGCCGGTGTGCCAGCCTTGAGCATCTCTTCTGCGTATTCGGCGGAGAGGATCACCGCGTAGTCGCTAGCCAGGGTCGCGAGGAAGGAGGCGTTCGGCTGGTTTAGCTCGAATACCACCGTCTGCTGCCCCTTCTTGCTCACCCGTTTGAGCAGCAGGTCTTGTCCCAGGCTGTAGAAGTAGGGGTAATCGCCGCCGGAGACATTGTGATAGGGGTGCTGTTCGTCGAGCTGGCGGGCATAGGTGAAGACCACGTCATCGGCATTGAAGGTGCGGGTGGGCTTGAACCAGGGGGTATGGTGAAAGGTCACCCCTTTGCGCAGGGTCAGGGTATAGGTGAGCCCGTCCTCGCTGATGTGCCAGTCGGTGGCGAGCGCCGGCTCCAGCGCCAGGGTGTTGGGGTTCACCTCCAGCAGGCGGTCGTAGAGCGGACGGGCACTGGCATCCAGCGTCACCCCGGAGTTGGAAACATGGGGATTGAAGGAGAGGGGGGATCCCTCAGCACAATAGATGAGTCCGGTTTTGGAGGCCTCGGGTTGCTTGTGGCAGCCGGTGACCAGTACCAGCAGACCCAGCAGCAAGGGGGTGAGCATTCTCATTGTTGAACCATGTTCTTATAGGGAGTTTGTACGCACGTTTTGATACAAATGTGCCAGCGCGAAGGCTGGCGTGTTGCTGGAGTCGGCATCAACCGCGCTCTTTCACTCTTGTTCTGCATCGTTATCGCCATCTTGCAGCTGATATTTGCGTAGCATGCCACGGAACTGGTGATAGCTTAAGGCCAGCAGTTGAGCGGCTTTGCGCTGATTATACTGGGATTGCTGCATCGCTTGCTTGAGTAAATTAATCTCGTACTCCGCCACCGCCTGCTTGAGATCGAGCGGCAAGGCGAGGGGGGATGCAGATTGTACCTCGCTTCGGGCCTCTTGCGCAGGTTGCGTGACCTGTGGCCGCCAGGGGGAATCAAACGGGTTGAGCACCAGGGTCGAGAGCGGCAGCTGGGGATTGCCCTGACGATAGATGCTGCGCTCCACCACGTTTTTAAGCTCCCGCACGTTGCCCGGCCAGGGGTAATCCAGCAGCAACTGGGTCGCCTTGCGCGAGAAACCGGCAAACAGCGGATAGCCCAGCTCCCGGGTCATGCTGTGGGCGAAGTGCTCCGCCAGCATCAGGATATCTTCCCGCCGCTCCCGCAAGGGGGGGAGGGTGATCACATCAAACGCGAGCCTGTCCAGCAGATCGTGGCGAAACAGCCCCTTGTCGGCTAACGCAGGGAGATCTTCGTTGGTGGCGCAGACCAGCCGCACATCCACCTTGAGGGGCTTGGCCCCGCCTACCCGCTCGAACTCGCCATACTCGATGACCCGCAGCAGTTTCTCCTGCACCCGGGCGCTGGTGGTGGCCAGCTCGTCGAGGAACAGGGTGCCGCCATCGGCCCGCTCGAAGCGGCCCTGATGGCGCTTGGCCGCACCGGTAAACGATCCCGCCTCGTGACCGAACAGCTCGGTCTCCAGCAGACTCTCGCTCAGAGTGGCGCAGTTGATGGTGACAAAGCTTTGATCCCAGCGCGCCGAGAGATAATGTAGGCGGTGGGCTATGAGCTCCTTGCCCGTTCCCCGCTCACCGATGATCAGCACGGGTTTGCGCAGCGGGGCGAGCCGTGAGGCCTGCTCAATGATCTCGAGAAATGCGTTGGATTCCCCCAGCAGGCTTTCCGTGGCTGTGGTCATAGTGATCCCTGTCAGTTGTAAAAGCTGGTCAATCTTACCAAAAGTTGGTGATTTTAATCATCACTTGCGCGAGGCATCTTGCAATCCGGCTATTCTGCCCCATATAAATCAACAAGTTAAATTTTGTTCCAGATTGGCACACAAGTTGCCATTGTCAATGGAGAAACAACGCCATGCCAATAACAGGAGTGCAATCATGAGTATTTTTTCCCGTCTGGCCGACATCATCAATTCCAACCTGACGGCCCTGCTCGACAAGGCAGAAGATCCCCAGAAGATGGTGCGCCTGATCATCCAGGAGATGGAGGACGAGTTGGTCAAGGAGCGCTCCAATCTGGCCCGCTTCCTCGCCAGCCAGAAAGAGATTGGCCGTCAGGTCGCCCGCCATCAGGAGCGGGTCGACGAGTGGCAAGCCAAGGCCGAGCTGGCCCTGACCAAGGGACGTGAAGATCTGGCCCGCGCCGCTCTGATCGAGAAGAAGAAACAGACCGAGTTGTCGGAGACCCTCTACCGCGAGCAGCAAGCAGTCGACAGCGGCATCGAGAAGCTGGGTGAGGAGATCCGCCAGCTCGAGGCCAAGCTGGAAGATGCCCGCGCCCGTCAAAAGGCGATGGCCATTCGCACCGAAGCGGCCAGCAGCCGTCTCAATGTGCAGAGCCAGGTCGCCCGTGGCGAGAGCCAGGCGGTGGTGAGCAAGTTCGAGCGGATGGAGCGTCGCATCGACGAAATGGAAGCGCGCGCCGATCTGGGTCAGTCCGACAAGGCGCTGGCGCAGCAGTTTGCCGAGCTGGAAGTGGACGATCAGATAAGCCGCGAGCTGGAAGCCATGCGCCAGAAGCTGGGCCAGGGCGACAGCAAAAGCGAAGGCAAACAGGGAGAGTAACAGATGGAAGATCTGCTGGGCGTATTGATGGTTCCCATGGTGGTCTTCATGGTGGTGGTGGCTCCCATTTGGCTGGTGCTGCACTATCGTGCCAAGGGGCGGATTGGCGCCGGTCTTGCCGATAGCGAGCGGGAACAGCTGCAAGGGCTGCTGGCTCGCACCGAGAAGATGCAGGAGCGAGTAGGGGCGCTGGAGTCGATTCTGGATGCAGAAGTACCCGGTTGGAGGAACAAGGTATGAGCAGTGTAAGTCGTGAAGGGCGTAACCTCTATCGCGATCCCCAGCGTGGCAAGATAGCCGGGATCTGTGCCGGTTTGGCAGAGTATTTCGGGGTGGAGACCTGGATCGTGCGGCTGCTCGCTATCAGTGGCCTTATCTTCGCCGGTTTCATTACCTTCACCGCCTATATCGCTGCCTGGTTCTTGCTCGATAAAAAGCCGGTCACCCTCTATTCGCAAGAGGATGCCGACTTTACCGAGGTGCGGATGAAGGCGCGCAGCTGGCAGGCAGGTGTCACTCCTCATCAGGCGCTGGGCCGCATTGCGCAGGAACTTGACGCGCTGGAGCCCAGAGTTCAGCGGATCGAGAAGCTGGTGACCTCCAGGGAGTTCACCCTGCAGCGGGAGTTTCGCAAGCTGTAGTTCTTGCTGAAGCACCCATGTCGATGGCGGCGCCTCCCGTGATGCGCCACCATCGACACCAGCTATCCAGATGCAACCACCAAGGGAGAACGGATCAAGCCTTGATACTCAATAAACTGGAACAGAAGTTGACTCGCCTGCAACACAAGGCGAACGACGTGGTGAACCGGGTGCGGGATCGCCATATCCGGCTGGCGGTGACCGGCCTCTCTCGCAGCGGCAAAACCGCCTTTATCACGGCGCTGGTCAACCAGCTGGAACACGCGGCCATCGACGGCCGTTTGCCGTTATGGGATGCCCTGCGTCAGGGGCGCATCCTCGGTGCCCGCCGGGTGCCCCAGCAAAATGCTCACATCCCCACCTTTGCCTACGAGCGCGGCCTCGACTCCCTGTTTGGCGAGCCGCCAGCCTGGCCCGAGCCCACCCGCGGCGTGGCCGAGGTGCGTCTCGAAATTCGCTATCGCACCCGCCATCCGCTTCGCAAGCATCTGGGGGAGATCTCCACCCTCTACGTGGATCTGGTGGACTATCCCGGAGAGTGGCTGCTCGACTTGCCGCTGCTTGAGATGAGCTACGAGCAGTGGAGCGAACAGGTGCGCGATCAGCTGCGCCGCCCCGAGCTGCAGGCGCTTGCCGCCAGCTGGCTGACCCCTGGGTGGCAGGCTGAGAAACGCTTCGAAGAACGACCAGTGGCGGAGCTGGCCGAGCGCTACACCGCCTATCTGCATGCCTGCAAACAGGAGCTGGGATTGCACCTTATTCAACCCGGTCGCTTCGTGTTGCCGGGGGAGTATGCCGGTGCCCCCATGTTGCAGTTCGTGCCCTGGGTGTGGGAGATGCCCGCCGGCGAGCCCGCCGATGGCACCCTCTACGCCACCCTCAGGCAGCGCTTCGAACAGTACAAGCAGCATCTGGTGCAGGGTTTTTATGAGCAGCACTTTGCCGGCTTTGATCGCCAGATCGTGCTGGTGGATTGCCTGCAGCCTCTCAACGCCGGGGCGGCCAGCTTTGGCGACATGCAGCAGGCCATCGCCCGCATCATGGAGAGCTTTGCCTACGGCAAGAGCAACTGGTGGCGGCGGCTCTTCTCGCCCCGTATCGACAAACTGCTGTTTGTGGCGAGCAAGGCTGATCACGTCACCCCCGAACAGCATGCGCCCATGGTCTCACTGCTGCAGCATCTGGTGCGCAGCGGCCGCGGCCAGGCCCGTTTCGAGGGGATCACCACCGAGTGTCTGGCGCTCGCCGCCATCAAGGCGACCGAGGTGGGCAAGGGGGTGGCCAATGGCCGCGAGTTTCCCGCCATCCGTGGGATCAGCCTTGCCGGTGAGCCGCTGCTACTGTTCCCGGGGGAGGTGCCGCCTCATATTCCCCCCGCACAGTGGTGGAACAATCAGGGTTTTGATTTTCAGGCGTTTCGCCCCATGCTCATGAGCGCCCATCAGGCGTTGCCCCATATCAGGCTCGATGCGGCGCTGGAGTTTCTGCTCGGGGATCACCTCGAATAACGGTGTGCGGTCTTGGCACCTGAGCCGAAGGCTGCGCACAGGAGAACAATGCGATGAACGATCAGATAAAAGAGCGGCCACCGCTGCAGGGTAAGGTGATCCTTGAGCCTGCCTTGACGGTAGCCAGTGACGAGCGACCGCCCGCACCGGCCCAGCGGCTGGAGGAGGCGAGTTTCGAGCGCCTCGACGAGCTGGACGAGTTCACCGAGGTGGAGAGCGCCCTCGTCATCAAACCGCGCTGCCGCCATCGGCTGCTGGCGTGGGGGCTGGGGGCGGTCGGTCTGCTCTCGTTGGGCCAGTATGGCGCCTTTCTTTACGATCAATTCCTCACCACCCCGCTCTGGGGCAGCGCCTGGCTGGCGGCCTCGGCGCTGGTGGCGGCGGGGACCGCCAGCGTGGTGGGGCGCGAGTGGCTGCGGCTGCGCACCCTCAAGCGGCGTCAGGATGTGCGCTCGCGGGCAGAAGATCTGCTGGCCCATCAGGGTGTCGGGCAGGGTCAGGCCTTCTGCGAAGGGTTGGCGGTCAAAAGTGGCGACAAGGGGCGCGAGGGGTATCAAACCTGGCTGGCCCAGCTCGATGAGAGCCACAGCGATCGGGAAGTGCTGACCCTCTATAGCCAGCAGGTGCTCGCCGAGCGCGACAAGCTGGCCCAGGCGCGGGTGGCTAAATGGTCGGGGGAGGCCGCTGTGCTGGTGGCGCTGAGTCCGCTCGCTACCGTCGACATGATGCTGATGCTGTGGCGCAACCTGCGGATGATCGAGGATATCGCCGATGTCTATGCCATCGAGCTTGGCTACTGGAGTCGCATACGCCTCATCCGTCAGGTGTTTCGCAACATGCTCTACGCCGGTGCCACCGAGCTGGTGACCGAGGTGGGGATGGACTTGCTAGGGGCCGAGCTCACCGCCAAGCTCTCTGCCCGCGCCGCACAAGGGGTGGGGGCCGGGCTGCTCACCGCTCGCCTTGGCCTGCGTACCATAGAGGCGTGCCGTCCGCTGCCCTGGTGTGCGGACGAGAAACCGAAACTCGGCGAGCTGCGCAAGCGGCTGGTGAGTCAGCTGGCCGGTTATCTCAAGGGGACGAGCTAACCCCGGAGCGGGGCGCATCTATTGACGTATCCGGATGAATGTCAGTATGAGCTGTACTGCCTTGCCAAGGAAAGCGACTCCGTTTTTATTCGTATGTTTTTCAACAAGCTGTGCCGAGCGGTCGTCACGGCACAACCAAAGTGACGGCGCCGTGGAGAGTGATGTTCGGGACATACAACGGTGTTGGCAAGCGCCTTGACCGTCAGCCGGTTTGCCGTGAGTCGAGATACCGCCATCTGGTTTAGAAGCAGGCCAACAGCAGCAAGTTGTACCGCTATCTGCGGCAGTACCACAAACGTTGTCGCAAGGTAAAGCAGAGCAAGCGCAGTGCCATTTCCAATCTGGTATCAATTGATAACCATCGGATTTGTCGGATATGGGCATAGCCCGCATGATCCGCTAGCATAGCTGGCAACATATATGACCGATACGCTTTTAACCGGCGTGTTTAACAAACGAGAGTTCAGATGGATGATCTGCTAACCCCTGTGCGCCAGTTTTTGCAGTGTGAGACCCCGGATGAGTGGGTGGAGATGGCGCGGGATCCTGCCCGTTTGCCGACCCTGCTCATCGATCACGCCAACTGCGAGACCAAGGCCGCGCTCACCGCCCACAGTCTGGTGCGCCGTTACTGCCTGCCCAAGGGCAAGCGTCATCTGCTGCCCAAGCTGGAGTTCTATCGCGAGCTGGATGCTATTCCGGAGAAGGCCGAGATCCTGGGCAAGCGCAGCATGGGGGAGTCTGATCGCACCGTCTTTGCCGAGCTGGAGCGCAATCCGCTGCTGTTTCCCATGGTGCGGCTCATTCAGGAGGAGCTGCATCACTTCGAGCAGGTGCTGGAGATTATGCAGGCCCGCGGCATCGAATACGGGCCGGTGACGGCCTCCCGCTATGCCCGCCAGTTGATGCAGCATGTGCGCACCCATGAGCCGGCCACCATAGTCGACAAGATGATCATCGGCGCCTATATCGAGGCCCGCTCGTGCGAGCGGTTTGCCAAGCTGGCGCCTCATCTGGACGAAGAGCTGAGCCGCTTCTACGTCTCTTTGCTGCGTTCCGAGGCGCGCCACTATCAGGATTACCTGAGCCTGGCCGAACAGTACGCAGGGGAGGATATCAGCGAGCGGGTGGCCTTCTTTGGCAAGCTGGAAGCCGAGCTAATCTGCTCGCCGGATCCGCAGTTCCGGTTCCATAGCGGCCTGCCTGTCACATCTGACAGTTGTTGACGCACAGGGGTCAAACTAACATTGCCCTGTTCCTACTACGAGCGACAAGTAGTTACTTTTGAGCGCAATTCCCGGCCCCGAGCCGGGATCTTTTTGTCTGCCGTACGTCCTTCCTGCTTTTGGCGCTCTATGCTGAATCCCTGGCTATTTTTGCGTCTGTCCCCTGCGATGAAATCCTGTTCGATCAGCTGGTTATTGTGGCTATAAAGTACTCATTCAGGTGGCTCACCCTTGTAGAAACGGGCGAAACCGTGTACTTTTTTGCCTTCGCAAGATTTGAATAACCAATCAATAGGAGCGTGTATGCGCATTGTTCTGTTGGGGGCTCCGGGCGCCGGCAAAGGTACCCAGGCTCAGTTCATCATGGAAAAACACGGTATTCCCCAGATCTCCACCGGCGACATGCTGCGTGCGGCGATCAAAGCGGGCACCGAGCTCGGTCTTAAAGCCAAAGCTGTGATGGACGCAGGTCAGCTGGTCTCTGACGACATCATCATCGGTCTGGTCAAAGAGCGCATCACTCAGCCGGACTGCGCCAAAGGCTTCCTGTTGGACGGTTTCCCGCGCACCATTCCCCAGGCGCAAGCCATGAAGGACGCCGGTGTCGTGGTTGATTTCGTGCTGGAGTTCGATGTGCCGGACGAAGAGATCGTCAAGCGCATGAGCGGCCGTCGCGTTCACTCCGGCTCCGGCCGTACCTATCACGTGGTGTTCAACCCGCCGAAAGTGGAAGGTAAAGATGACGTGACCGGTGAAGATCTGGTGATCCGCGCCGACGACGAAGAGACCACAGTACGCAAGCGTCTGGATGTATATCATCAGCAGACCGCGCCGCTGATCGGTTTCTACGGTAAAGAGGCGGAAGCGGGCCACACCCGTTACGTCAAGATCGACGGCACCCAGCCGGTTGATCTGGTCAGCAAGCAGCTTGCCACCATTCTGGGCTGATCTTTGCTGCCGGCACTGTTTCCCGTGCCATCAGATAAATAAAGAGAAGGGCCCTGCGGGGCCCTTTTTGCATCATGACAGAGAGACAGGAAGCCAACGTGACCACGAAAACCGGAATATTGCTGGTCAATCTGGGTACCCCAGCCGCGCCGACCACCGCCGCCGTCAAAGCGTTCCTCAGCCAGTTCCTGCACGATCCCCGTGTGGTGGACCTGCCCCGTTACCTCTGGTGCCCGTTGCTCCACTTCATCATCTTGCCGACGCGCTCGCCCAAAGTGGCCAAGCTCTATCAGCAGGTGTGGACCGAGCAGGGCTCCCCGCTGATGGTGATAAGCAAGCAGCAGCGCGCTGCACTGGAGCAGGAGCTCAAGCGGGAGGGGGTCGAAGTGCCGGTGGAGCTGGCGATGACTTATGGTTCCCCGTCAGTGAATGATGGCTGGCAGGCGCTCAAGGCCAAGGGGGTCAACCGGGTGATCCTGTTGCCGCTCTATCCGCAATATTCGGTCAGTACCACCGCCTCGGTCTTCGATGCCTGGAGCAAGGCGATGAAGAGAGAGCGCAATCTGCCGGTGGTACGGCTCATTCGTGATTATCACGCCCATCCCGAATACATACAGGCGCTTGCCATGAGCGTGCGCCGTCACTGGGAGCAGCACGGTCAGGGTGATCACCTGCTGATGTCGTTCCACGGTATTCCCGAGCGCTATGAGAACGAAGGGGACCCATATGGTCACCAGTGTCGCTACACCGCCAGCTTGCTGGCCGAGGCGCTCGGGCTGGAGTCTGGGCAGTGGACGGCCAGCTTCCAGTCCCGGTTTGGCAAGGAGGAGTGGCTCAAGCCCTACACAGATGTGACCATTGCTGGCCTGCCAGCTACCGGTATCAAGCAGCTCGATGTGATTTGCCCCGCCTTTGCCGCCGACTGCCTCGAAACCCTCGAGGAAATTCAGGTACAGAACCGGGAGATCTTCATGGAGGCCGGTGGCGAGCGGTTTGAATATATTCCGGCCCTCAACAGCGACCAGGCTCACATCCGGATGATGGTCTCGCTCATTTGCCGCGAATTGGCATGAGTGGTCGGCAGTCAGTCAAAGAAGGAGTCGAGTCATGGTACATATCACGCTGATATACGCAGGCCTGTTGGGGCTTTTGTTTCTGGGGCTCTCCTTCTGGGTGGTCAGACGCCGTGCCCAGTTCGGGGTGATGATAGGGCAGGGGGAAGCCCCCGAGCTGCTGGCGGCGATCCGGGCCCACGGCAATTTTGCCGAGTATGTGCCGTTGACGTTGCTGTTGATGGCGCTGTGCGAGTTCTCCGGTGCCGATGCGCTCTGGCTGCATGCCGGTGGCGCCATGCTGCTGGTCGGCCGCATCCTGCATGCCATCGGCGTCCAGATCCCCAAAGCCCCCAATGTGCCCCGTTTTCTGGGCACCTTGCTGTTCTGGCTCGCCCTCGGCCTCTTCTCTCTGCTGGCCCTGTTGCAGGGCATGGCCGCCTGAAAACCGGCGCTTTCGTATGTTATGGAACCACCCTGGGTTGGGTGGTTTTTTTATGGTGAAAAGGCAAACGTTTTTCTTGCGGGCCTTGTCTATACTGATTCCATTATTTAAACAGGACGACTTTTCGGGGTGGCGGATTGTGTTAAAATCCCGCCCCTCTTTCCCCCAGAGCACAGAACATTGCCATGAAATTTCCCGGTCAGCGCAAGTCCAAACACTACTTCCCTGTCGACAGACGCGATCCCCTGGTGCCGCAAAATCCCCTGTTAACCGAACTGGGCAAAGCCTACGTGGTCGGGATTGATCAGACTCTGGTTGATATCGAAGCCCATGTGGATGAAGACTTTCTGACCCGTTATGGTCTGAGCAAGGGGCACTCCGTCGTCATCAATGACGAGGTGGCCGAACGCATTTATGACGAGCTCAAAGCCAACAACATGGTGGTGAGCGAGTTTGCCGGTGGCACCATTGGCAACACGGTACATAACTACTCGGTACTGGCCGATTCCCACTCCATCCTGCTGGGTGTGATGAGTCAGGACATTCGCATCGGCTGCTACGCATACCGTTATCTCTGCAACACCTCTTCCCGTGTCAACCTGGACTATCTGCAGCCAGTTGATGGCCCCATCGGCCGTTGTTTCACCTTCATCACCGAGTGTGGCGAGCGCAGCTTCGGCATCAACGCCGGCAAGATGAACCAGCTGGATGTGCAGCACATTCCGGAAGAGGTGATCAAGGGGGCATCTGCACTGGTGATCACCGCCTATCTGGTACGCGGTGACGATGGTGACCCGATGAAAGAGGCGGCCATGACCGCGGTGCGTTATGCCCGCGAGGCGGGTATTCCGGTGGTGCTGACCCTGGGCACCCGTTTCGTCATCGACGAAAACCCCCAGTGGTGGCGCGACTTCATTGCCGAAAACGTGACCGTGCTGGCGATGAACGAAGACGAAGGCGAAGCCCTGACCGGCATCGCAGATCCGCTCGGTGCGGCCGACAAGGCGCTCGATTGGGCCGACATGGTGCTCTGTACTGCAGGCCCCATCGGCCTTTACATGGCGAGCTACACCGATGAGGACTACAAGCGCGAGACCACTCATACCCTGCTGCCGGGCGTTATCCCCGAGTTCAACATGTATGAGTTCAGCCGCCCGATGGCCCGCGCCAAGTGCCGTAAACCGACCCGCATCTACTCCCACATCTCCCCGTACATGGGTGGCCCGGAGAAGATCAAGAACACCAACGGGGCAGGGGATGGCGCCCTTTCCGCCGTGCTGCACGACATGGTGGCCAACTCCTATCACCGTATGAATGTGCCCAACTCCGCCAAGCACATCTCCGAGTTCCTGACCTACTCCTCACTGGCCCAGGTGTGCAAATACGCCAACCGCGTCAGCTACGAGGTATTGGCCCAGAGCAGCCCACGTCTTTCCCGCGGTTTGCCGGAGAAAGAGGACAGCCTGGAAGAGGTTTACTGGGAGCGTTGATCTCCCGAGTCTGCAAGACGCCTCCATCGGAAGGCGTTTTTGCAGGCAAATAGGGGTTATCCCGGCTTTTTTCCCGGAATAACCCCAATATGCTTGAGTCCATGTCACTTTTGCGACACCATTTGGCCATCGTATTGTCGCCCGACAATGCCGCAGCACCCGAAAGAAAGAGAGAATCCCATGAGCATGCTTAACGACAACCTTGACGCCAATTTCCAACTGTTTATCGAACAAGTCCGCGAGTCGGGTCAGGTGTGGGGTCTGCGCTATGGGGAAGACTGGGTCGTCTGCCGCTCCGCCGAATTTGAAGATGCCGACGTGATGCCGCTCTGGTCTGCCGAAGAGGACGCCCGTCTG
This sequence comes from Aeromonas sp., assembly GCF_050633025.1. Lineage (GTDB taxonomy): Bacteria > Pseudomonadota > Gammaproteobacteria > Enterobacterales > Aeromonadaceae > Aeromonas. The sequence goes on along the minus strand of NZ_JBODRQ010000015.1, from coordinate 26,294 downwards.
CATTGCGTCGACGAGTGGGCCGATTACGAGCCGGAAGTGATCGATCTGGAAGAGTTTCTCGATATCTGGATCAACGATCTGGATGAAGACGATGTACTGGTCGGCCCGAACTGGAACGCCGATCTGGAAGGCCAGGAGCTCGAACCCATCGAACTGGCCAAGGCTCTGGTTGAACTGGACGCCTGAAAGCGCCTCCATTGATGGCCTGAACGTACAGGTCATCGAGACAAAGACCGGTATCCGCACAGGATACCGGTCTTTTTTATGGTCGAATGGCCCGATTGATGAGTTAAAAGCCGATTTGCCTTTGCACCTGTCAGGGGGATGGTCCATCATCAACCCTTTGCCAAGGGAGGAGCGTCATGTTTGTATTCGACGTAACGGGAGCTGCGGGTGAGAAGGCCAGCATTCGGGTGCAGGCGCTGGATTGGGCGCAAGCCGGACCAGTGACCTTCCAGTGCGATGATGATCAGCTGGCCGTCGTACTCCTGAGTGGTTGTCGTTGCGATGCGGTGGGCTTTTTCAACCTGTTGGCGGGGTGCAAACCGCTTTATATCGAGCAGTGGCTCAGCTACCTGCAAGAGAGCGGCCGTATTGGCAAGTGGAGCCACCAGACCGAGAGTCCCGCCGATGGGGACTATCTGGCCAGAGCAGGTCTGGAGCACGATGAACTCAATTCCCTGCTTGGCCAGGTCTATCAGGTGGCGGGGTTCAATCGCCTGCAAATCAACCGTTACCTCAAGAACCGCCACAACCCCACCACACTGGCGACCCGTTACGATCAGAAGGAGCTGGAGCGTTACCGCCAGCTCAATGACATCATTCTGACCCTTTTGAAGCTGAAGCATCCTCAGTAAAGAGCCCCAGCTGGCTGATATCCGGTCGCAGCGGTTGCGGCCGGGCGATCAGATAGCCCTGCAAGCCATCGACGTACATCCCCTGCAGCAGCTGTTTCTGACCAAGCTGTTCTACCCCTTCTGCAATGACCTGACACCCCATCCGATGTGATACATCGACGATCATCCGCACAAACTGCTGGTTGGTCTGATCCTGCTCCAGCCCGGTGATCAGGGCAGGATCGAGCTTGATATAGTCGGGCTTGAGCTCGCGAAACAGGGTAAAGGAGCCGATCCCCTTGCCAAAATTGGCGATGGCCGAGCGGCTGCCGTTGCGGCGCAGCAATTCAAACACCCGCTTGGCACCGGTCAGGTTGCGTTCCAGATGCTCTTCATCCAGCTCGAAAACCAGATTGGCACTGGTATTGGGATCCTTGAGCAACTGGCGGTCAAGCCAGATCAGGAAGGCGCTGTTTTGCAGCAGGTTGGGGGAGAGGTTGATCCCCCAGCGACTCTGGTTGGCACCAAAGGCCCGGTACTGGCGCATGATGTGGGTAATGACCAGCTGCTCCAGCCGCATCACCATATCCAGCCGCTGGGCCATGGCAAACAGGGTGTCGGTGGGCAGGGCGGTGCCGTCGCTGCCGCTGAAGCGGGTATAGATCTCGCTGTAAGCCAGCATGCTGCGGTGCAGGGGCTGGATCGGCTGGTAGGTAAAGCTGAGCCGCTCCTGTGCCAGCACTTCGGTCAGCACGTCGCGCCAGTGGTGTTGCCCCTGCAGATCGGAGGCGCTGTCATCCTGCTGGATGGCCCAGCCGTTGATGGTTTCGGTCTGGGCGCGAGCCAGCGCCAGATCCGCTCTGGCCAGCACAGCTTCGATTTTCTGGCCGCTGCTGAGCTTGGTCAGCCCGGAGTAACCGGTGCTCTCCAGCTCGTGCTGATCCTGATAGTGATCGAAGGCCACCTTCAAATCCTGCCCCAGCAGATGGGGAGGAATATTAGCCACCGGTTGCACCAGCACGGCAAAATCGGCCCCCGAAATGCGGTAGACCTGATTGCCCGGAAAGCGGCTTACCACCCGCTTGATGAGGGCCGCCATGTCCTTGATGTAGGCATCACCAGACTGGAAGCCGCGCTGGGCGTTGATCTTGCCAAGCTCGGTGGCACGGATCAGCACCAGGGTCGCAGTTTGGGTGTCCTGATCCCGCTGCAGTAGCTCGGTCATGTCGCGGCGAAACGCGTGACGGTTGAGTAGCTGGGTCAGCTCGTCGGTGGTGGCCAGGTTGCTGAGCTCGGTCAGTTGGCGATGAGCGCTCTGCTCGGCACTTTCGAACTGCTCCAGCAGCTGTTGCAGCACCTCCTGGGAGGCGGGCTCATCGAGTTGTGAGGGATCCCGCCCTCTGATCGCCTTGACCCAGGTGAGCTCCTGATGCTGGAGCATGCCATCCATGGTGCGAATGGCCAGCATCAGCAGCAGGATCATGCCAAGCAGTGTGGTGGCCAGAATAATGGCCAGGGTGAGCGGTGTGCTCTGAAGGGCCAACCAAACTGCTTGCAGGAGCAGCAGGGGTATGGTCACTATGGTGGCGATCAGAAAGAGGGTACGTCCGAGCTTGTGAACCATCTTGTCTTCCTTGAAGTGGCTGCTTTGTGGGGGAATTTTAACCAAGCTGGCGGAGCAAAGCATGCTATTCCTCGCAACTCGGTGAAAAGGGTCAACCGAGATCGGTTAAATGTGAGTGAAACCACTTTCACAGGTGTCGAAACAGGCGAAGATGGGTTGAAAACAGATCAAACAAGGCAGAGGTAAATCATGTTGTTAGAGCCCGAAAATAGTGCCAAAGCACGACAATTATTGAACCAGAGTATGGCACTGGTGCTGGCGGGTGGACGTGGCAGTCGCCTGAAGCAGTTGACTGACAATCGCGCCAAGCCTGCCGTCCATTTCGGGGGCAAATTCCGGATCATCGATTTTGTGCTCTCTAACTGTATCAACTCGGGGATCCGCCGCGTTGGTGTCGTCACTCAATACAAATCCCACAGCCTGCTGCGTCACTTGCAATCTGGCTGGTCTTTCCTGCGTTACCAGATGAACGAGTTCATCGACCTGCTCCCTGCCCAGCAACGGGTGGATGAGGTGCACTGGTATCGCGGTACCGCCGATGCCATCTATCAGAATGTCGACATCATTCGGGACTACGGCCCCAAATACATAGTGGTGCTGGCAGGGGATCATATCTACAAGATGGATTACGCCACCATGCTGCTCGACCATGTGCGCCTTGGCGCCAAGGTGACAGTGGCTTGTATCGAGGTCCCGCGCGCCGAGGCATCCGCCTTTGGCATCATGGATATCGATGAGCAGCGCAAGATCCGCGCCTTCGTGGAAAAACCGGCCAATCCTCCCGCCATGCCGGGTTGCGAGGATCGCTCGCTGGCCTCTATGGGGATCTATATCTTCGAAGCGGAGTACCTCTACCAGCTGCTGGAGGAGGACATTCACAATCAGGACTCCAAACACGACTTCGGGATGGATGTGATCCCCCACATTGTGGAGGCGGGGATGGCGTTTGCTCACCCGTTCAATATGTCCTGTGTCGGTGCTCGCGAGGGTCAAAAGCCCTACTGGCGTGATGTGGGAACGCTGGACTCATTCTGGGAAGCGAACATGGACCTCGCTTCTGTGGTTCCCGAACTCGATATCTATGATCAGAACTGGCCCATCTGGACCAGCCAGCCCCTGACGCCACCGGCCAAGTTCGTGCAGGATCGTAATGGCCAGCACGGCATGACCATCAACTCCATGTTTTCGGGCGGCACCATTGTCAGCGGGTCGTTCGTGCTCAACTCGGTGCTTTTCACCAATGTGCGGGTGCACTCCTTCTGCACTCTGGATCAGGCCATCATCTTCCCCGGGGTCGAAATCGGTGCTGGCTGTCGTCTGCGTCGGGTGGTGGTGGACAAGGGATGTGTGCTGCCCGATGGGCTGGTGGTGGGCGAGAATGCTGATGAAGATAGCCGTCGATTCTACCGCTCCGAGCAGGGGATTGTGTTGGTGACCAAGGAGATGCTGGACAAGCTGGTTTGAGGAAGTCCCTTGAAACTGTGTCAGACGCCGTAATGAAGGGGGGCCATATAGGCCCCTTTTTCATCCGGGTGGATGGCGAAGATGACTCGCTGCACTACCCGCAGTTTGTCGTTGCCGCGTCAGCGCTGGGGACTTTGGTCAGTAAAGTCGGAAGGTACCCGGGAAACTAACAGCATCGCTCCGCGGTCCTGCAGAGAGTATGTGCCGCGAAGGGCCTGGTTTGCGGCCCTTTTTCCGGAGGATCCATCTCCGATCGATAGTTAAGGGAGGGCTCGTCTCTTTGACATATTCGATGCTGGTGGCGAGATCAAACGTCATGAGGCTCATCGGAGAGATCTAATTCGGTATAGGTCAGCAGGCTGGTAGCGATATCTGAGACGTAAAAAACCGCCCTGATCGGCAGCACGTTAAACCGGATGTGCGCTGTCGAAGAGGACGGTTATCTGTTGAGCGCGCTGAAAGTGCCAGCGCTGCGGGGATCTAGAGCAGCTTGAACGGGATGACCAGACGGCCAGGCTCTACCTTGAGGGCTTCGACCTTATCCTTGATCCTGGCTTCGTTCTTGCGGCTGCTGTCGAGGCGGTAGATTGGGGTCTGCGACAAGAACAGGGAGAGCGACTGATTAAAGGTGGGCAGCAGCGGGGTGAGGGCGGCCCCGATATCGGCCGGCTCGGTCTTGACCGAGACCAGCTCAAGATCGCGCAGATAGATGGCGCCTTGATCGGCCACATAGTCCGGGCGGGCACTCAAAGCAAAGCGGATCTTCATCTGCTGGTTGCCAAGGGGGCTGCTCACCTGCAGGTCGCCAGCGGCGTCCAGTTCGATGCGATCCGGTTGTTTGCGGCCGATACGGCTCTGCATCTCATCCAGACGGATCTTGCTCGACATGATACCGGGGATCCCCAGCTGTTTTTCAAAAGAGACCTGATCTTTGAGGTACTGGTTAATTTCGGCCTCACTGACATTGTACTGGGTGAGTGAACAGGCCGCCAGCAGCAGGCTGAGGGGGAGCAGAAGCAGGTGCTTTAACATCGAGGATCCCGTGGGTTGAAACAATGGTTATAAAGATGGCGCCATCTTAGGGGTAAATGGCGCTCGCTACCAGCGCGGGCGGTGAGTCCGCGGTTTTTGTCGCAGCCTCATATGGGGTGTTGGCAGCGGTGCTCATACGGGCAAGAGGGGTCGGCCCTGCACGGTGGGTCACGACGGGCAATATCCACAGATAAGTTCCAGTTTTATCGTCATAAAAATCCCATTGACCGGGGGATTTCAAAGCGAGTATTTTACCGCTGCACAAATACAAATTGATAATCACTATCATTCCGAATCGTATTTGAAGGTGTAGCGTGGATACTCTTGTGATGGAAAATAGCGCGCCTGCCCAGGTTGCGTCACCGCCCGATTTCTTGTTTACCTCGGGTCAGGGCACGATCAGTGCCACTGACCTGGGCCTGCCTATCACCACCCCCGCCTGTGAATGGCCCTTGCTGGAACAACAGATTGCCAGTGCCTTGGCCGCGGCCAGCGCCGCCGGCCAGAGCAACCCCCTGCTGATCGGTGCCTTTGCCTTCGACCCGGCGGAGGCCTCCTGCCTCTATGTGCCCGGCCGCTATAAGCGGGGCGATAAACTGGCCCCGACAGAGCCGTCATCGGTGACAGCGGCCGAGCAGACCGTCGAGGCCAACCGGGTCATCTCGGTGCAGAGGACCCCGCCAGCCTGCGAATTCCAGGCCTCGGTCAGTGCGGCGCTGGATGCGTTTGCACAAGGCCGGCTGTCCAAGGTGGTGTTGTCGCGCAAGCTGACACTCACCCTGCATCAGCCCGCCGATCCGAAGCGGGTGATGACCCGTCTGATGGCCCAGAATCCCCACGCCTTCCACTTCTCCCTGCCGCTTGGCCAGGGCCGCCGCCTGCTCGGTGCCAGTCCGGAGCTGCTGCTGCGGGTCAACGGGGGAGAGGTGTTCACCCATCCGCTGGCGGGCTCCGCCAGACGGGCGAGCGAGCCGGCGCAAGACGAAATGGTGGCTCGGGATCTGCTGGCCTCTTGCAAGGATCAGCATGAACACAAGTTGGTGATCGACGAGATCCGCCGGGTGCTGACCCCCCACTGCCGCGAGTTGGCGATCCCGTCCAGCCCCTCCCTGATGAGCACGGATACCCTCTGGCATCTGGGTACCCCCATTGCCGGCCGGCTGCACGGCGGTGAGGCGTCGGTGCTCTCCTTGGCCTGCCAGCTCCATCCCACTCCAGCCCTGTGCGGCTATCCCACCGAACTCGCCCGCCAGTTTATCCGCGAGCAGGAGCCCTTCCGGCGCGCCCTGTTCAGCGGCATCGTCGGTTGGTGCGACAGTCAGGGCAATGGCGAGTGGGCCGTGGTGATCCGCTGTGGGGTGCTCAATGGCCATCAGGTGGAGCTGTTTGCTGGCGCCGGAATCGTCGTGGGCTCGGATCCCGCCATGGAGTGGGCCGAGACCGGCACCAAGCTGGGCACCATGCTCAAGGCTCTGGGCCTGGATTTGGAGGTAGCGCAATGACCCAGTCCAACCGCTTCCTGCCTTATACCCGCTGGCCTGATGCCTTGGCCCAGCACTACCGCACCAAGGGCTATTGGCGCGGCGAGCCGCTGACCGTCATGCTGGCGCGTCAGTGCGAGCTGGCCCCAGACGCCGAGGCCATCCTCTGCGGCGAGCGTCGCTTCAGCTATGGTGAGCTGGACGCCTCCTCGAGCCGGCTGGCCGCGAATCTGGCCCACCACGGTCTGGGGGTGGGGGATACAGCTCTGGTGCAGCTCCCCAACGTGGCCGAGTTCTATCTGGTGTTCTTTGCCTTGCTCAAGGCCGGCATTGCGCCGGTCAACGCGCTCTTTAGCCACAACCGGCTGGAGCTGGCCTCTTACGCCGAGCAGATCCGGCCCCGTCTCTTTATCGGTTCGTTGACCCACCCGCTGTTTGCGAGCAAGGGTCGCGACAGCGAGCTTCTGGCAAGCATGGGCGCCGAGTTGGTGCTGCTGGATGGCGATGGAGGGGAACTGGGGCTGACCCGCTGGTTCGACGAGGGGGATGAGGCGGGCTCCCCATCCGTCTCCTTTGCCCCGACCCCGGCGAACGAGGTGGCCTTCTTCCAGCTCTCCGGCGGCAGCACCGGCACCCCCAAGCTTATCCCGCGTACTCATGACGACTATTACTACAGCGTGCGCCGCAGCAATGAGATCTGTGAATTGGGGCCCCACACCCGCTATCTGTGCGCCCTGCCGGCGCCCCACAACTTCCCCCTGAGCTCCCCTGGCGCCCTTGGGATGTTTGAGGCGGGCGGCACTGTGGTGCTTGCACCCGACCCCAGCCCCATCAGCTGTTTCCCACTGATTGCCCGCCACCGGGTCAACCTTACCTCGTTGGTGCCGCCGGCGGTCTCGCTCTGGCTGCAGGCCGCGGAAGCGGATCCCACAGCGCGCACTCAGCTCGAGAGCCTCGACTTGCTGCAAGTGGGCGGTGCCAAGCTGGGGGAGGCGGTGGCCAGCAAGATTGGGCCGCTGCTCGGCTGCCGGCTGCAGCAGGTGTTCGGCATGGCGGAAGGGCTGGTCAACTACACCCGGCTGGACGACTCCGACGAGAAGGTCATTCACACCCAGGGCCGCCCCATGAGCCCGGACGACGAGGTGCGCATCCTCGATGAAGCGGGCAACCCGGTCGCCCCCGGCGAGCCTGGCGCCCTGCACACCCGTGGCCCCTATACCTTCCACGGTTACTACCAGAGCCCGGCCCACAACGCCCGGGTGTTCGATAGCGAGGGCTTCTACTGCTCCGGCGACTTGGTGGTACAGGATGCCGATGGTTACCTCACAGTGGTGGGGCGGCAGAAGGATCAGATCAACCGGGGCGGCGAGAAGATCGCGGCGGAAGAGGTGGAGAACCAACTGCTGCACCACCCGGCCATCACCCATGCGGCCCTGGTCTCCATGCCCGACAGCGCCATGGGAGAGAAGAGCTGCGCCTTTATCGTCACCACCGAGTCGGGGCTCAAGCCGCTGGACTTGCGCAAGTTTCTGCGCGAGCGCGGGGTGGCGGACTTCAAGCTGCCAGACCGTTTCGAAACCCTGGACGCTCTGCCCATGACGGCGGTGGGCAAGATTGACAAGCAGGGGCTGCGGGCGCGCATTGCACACGCCATCGCCGCCAACCAGTCCCTGACAACAGCATAAAACTAAAAAGGAATCATAACGTTATGGCTATCCCAACCCTGAACAATTACGCCATGCCCAGCCAGTGGAAGGCCAACAAGGTTGACTGGACCCTGGATCCCAAACGCGCCGCCCTGCTGATCCACGACATGCAGGAGTACTTCACCGCCTTTTATGGCGAAAACAGCCCGCTGATCGCGGCCCTGACCGAGCGCCTGGCCGCCGTGCGCAAGCAGTGCAAGGCCCTCGGCATTCCAGTCTTCTACACCGCCCAGCCCAAGGATCAATCCCCTGAAGATCGTGCCCTGCTCAACGACATGTGGGGCCCGGGGCTCAACAAGCGGCCCGAGCAGCAGCAGGTAGTCGCAGCGCTGCGTCCGGAGCGTGACGACACCGTGCTGGTCAAGTGGCGCTACAGCGCCTTCCAGCGCTCCGAGCTCGAGCAGATGCTCAAAGCGGTTGGACGGGATCAGCTGATCATCGGCGGCATCTATGGCCATATCGGCTGCATGATGACCGCCTGCGACGCCTTCATGCGCGATATCCAGCCCTTCTTCCTGGCGGACGGGATGGCGGACTTCTCCCTGGCCGACCACCAGATGGCGCTCGACTACGTGGCGACCCGCTGCGGCAAGGTGATCCGCTGCGAGGAGGTACTGGCTCTTGCGCCGGCTTCAACTTCTGCCGCCCAGAGCAATCTGTTGTCCGCCAATCCGTTGCTGACCAATCCATTACTGACCTACGAGGGGCTCAAGGCTCGGCTGCTGAGTCATATCGACGAGGACGAAGGGGAGTTTGACCCCGACGAGAACCTCATCGACTACGGCCTGGATTCGGTGCGGATCATGGCCCTGCTCACCGAGTTGCGCACCGCCGGGGTGGAGCTCGGCTTCGTGGATCTCGCCAAGCTGCCGACCCTCAAAGGCTGGTGGCGCCTCATCGAGGCCAGGCTGGCAGCCCAGGCGCTGGAGGTGACTCCATGAACCGCTTCCCCTTGACCATCCCCCAGCAGGGACTCTGGTCCGGACATCTGCTGAACGATGACAAGGCGATGTTCAACACCGCCGAGTGCATCGCCTTCGACGGCAAGGTCGAGGCTGCCGTGCTGGCCGCAGCCCTTGCCAAGGCGGTGGGGGAGTGCGAAGCGCTCAAGGGCCATTTCGAGCAGGACGGGGAGGCGGTCTGCTTCGTCTCGGCCGAGCTGCCCCTTGCCTATAAAGAGGTCTCCCTCGAGCGCGACGACGAGACGCTGGCCCGCGCCTGGGGCTGGGCCGATCTGCGCCGCCCGTTCGAGCTGACCCAAGAGGCGCCCTGCCGCTTCGCCCTGCTGCGCGGCCCCGGCCGCGATTACCTCTACAGCTGTGTGCACCACATCGCGCTCGACGGCTTTGGCACCACCTTGCTGTTCCAGCGCATCGCCGAGCTGTATACAGAGGGGCTGACCGGTGAGATGAACTCCCCATCGCCTTTTGGCTCGTTGGCGGAGGTGCTGGCCGAAGAGGCGAGCCGCGAGCAGAGCGGCAAGAACGCCGCCGCCCGCGCCTTCTGGCTGGAGCAACTGCAAGGCTGGCCCGAAGTTAAATCCTTTGGCGAGACCCGTGCGCCGATTGCCGCCGACTTTATCCGCGAGAGCCGCCCGCTACCGGCGGCGCTCTGGCAATCCCTGACCGGCTTTGCCGGCGAGCACAAGCTGGGCTGGCCCCATCTGCTGCTGGCCGGTCTCTCTGCCCAGCTGTCGCTGTCGAGTGGTCAGCGCCAGACCCTGCTCGGCCTGATGATGATGAACCGCATCGGCTCGACGTCGCTGACAGTGCCCTGCATGCAGATGAACATCACCCCCCTGGCTTTCGAGTTTGATGACACGCTGAGTCTGGCGGGAACCGCCGGCGCTGTGGTCAAGACAAAGCGCCGGGTGCGCAAGCACCAGCACTACCGCTACGAACTGTTGCGTCGCGATCTTGGCCTGGTGGGGGGCGACAAGCGCTTGTTCGGCCCGCTGGTCAACATCATGCCGTTCGATCACGCTCGTCGCTTCGGGCCATTATCTGCCCATATTCTCAACATCAGCGCTGGTCCGGTAGAGGATCTCACCATCGAGGTGCAGGTCGGCGTCGATGGCCAGCCCAGACTGGATCTGGACGCCAACCCCGCCTGCTACCAGCAGGGAGATCTGGCGGCCATCGCCGATACCCTGTTTGCCCTGCTGGGTCGCTGGCTGGCCGAGCCTGCCCAGACCCTGGGGGCGCTCAAGGCCGACTGGCTGGCCGAGCAGCGGGCCAGCGCCCTGATCGCCGGCCCCGCCCAGGAAGCTCTCCAGGTGCGGCCGGTGCTGGAGGCGCTCTGCCACTTCGCCGCCCAGACTCCGGACAAGATCGCGCTGGAGCAGGGAGAGGTCTGCTTCAGCTACGAGGCGCTGCTGGCCAGAGCCGAACAGATGGCGGCCGCCTTGCAGGCCGCAGGCGTCGCCCCCGGCGACAAGGTGGGGGTCATGCTGGCCCGCACCCCCCAGGCCATCTTCGCCCAGCTGGCGGTGCTGCTGGCGGGCGCCGTCTACGTGCCGCTCGATCCAGAGCAGCCGCTGGAGCGCCAGGGCCATATTCTGCGGCTGGGGGAGGTCAAGACCCTGATCACCCAGGCCGAGTACCGCCATAAGCTGGCCAGCCTGTTTGAGGGGCGCACCCTGCTGGCGGGGGATCTGGTGAGTGGCGCTCGGCTCAACCAGCCGGCTGCCGGCCGCGCCGTCGCCTACCTGATGTTCACCTCGGGTTCCACCGGTCTGCCCAAGGGGGTGGCGGTCAGCCACGGCGCGCTGGATCACTTCGCCGCCGCCGCCCGCTGCCGTTATCACCTGGATGAAGACGCGCGGATGCTGCAATTCGCCCCCTTCAACTTCGACGCCAGCATCGAGGAGGTGTTCGCCACCTTGAGCGCCGGTGCCACCCTGGTGCTGCGCACCGACGCCCTGCTCGAATCCATGCCCGCCTTTGCGGCTGGGGTGGAGCAGATGGGGATCACCCACCTCGATCTGCCCACCGCGTTCTGGAACGAGTGGGTGGTTGCGCTCACGGCGGGTCAGGCCCACATTCCTGTCGGGCTTACCACCGTCATCATTGGCGGCGAGGCGGTCTACCCCGAGCAACTGGCCCAGTGGCAGCGCCAGAGCCGTTCCGATGTGCGCCTCTTCAACACCTACGGCCCCACCGAAACCACAGTGGTGGTGACCACTCAGGAGCTGCAACAGGAAGACCCGAGTCAGGCCCAGTTGCCCATCGGCCTGCCGCTGCCCGGCATGCAGGCGCTCATTCTGGGTGCGGGGGAGCAACCCGCCAGCGAGGGTGAGCTGGTGCTGCTCGGCCCTCAGTTGGCCAATGGCTATGTGGGGGGCGTGCAAGGGAGCTTCGATACCCTGCGGATCGGTGAGGAAGATGTGCCCGTTTATCGCACCGGCGATCGGGTGCGCCTGGTGGCCGGCCGGCTGGTCTACCTCGGTCGGCGCGACAACGAATTCAAGATAAGCGGCTATCGCATCCAGCCCGGCGAGGTGGAGGCCCTGCTGCTGGCCCTGCCTGGGGTGGATGAGGCCTGCGTGCAGGGGGTGAGCATCGGCAGCGTGCGCCGGCTGGTGGCCTTCGTGGCGGGGCCGGAGCGCGACAGCCGTGTCATCAAGGCGCAGCTGGCCAAGGTGCTGCCTGCCGCCATGATCCCCACCGATTATCGCCACTATGACCAGCTGCCCCGCACCGGCTCCAACAAGCTGGATCGCAAGGCCCTGCTGGCCGCCTACCAGGCGGGCGGCGAAGCCCTGACCCTGGGCAGCGAGACCGAGAACCGGGTCGGCGCCATCTGGCAGCAGATCCTGGGGCTTGCCACCATGGCGCCCGCCGACAACTTCTTTGAGCTGGGGGGCCAGTCCCTGCAGACCATCCAGATCGTCAACCGGCTCGGCGCCGAGTTCGGGGTGCAGGTCAAGGTTTCCGACGTGTTCGATCACCCGCGCCTCGATGACTTCTGCCGTTTCCTCGACGGCCTGCTTTCCGAGGACGAAGAGAGCGTGGAGATGGTGTGGTGATGAGCAAGGAGCAACAATAAATGGCCTTTGATTTCACTGGCAAGCGGGTCTGGGTGACCGGGGCCGGGCGCGGCATCGGCCGCGAGGTGGCGACGCAGTTCGTGGCGGCCGGCGCCTGTGTGGTGGGGCTGGATCTGGCGTTTCCCGAAGCCGACTACCCCTATGTCACCCGGCTGCTCGATATCGGCGAATCGAAGGAGGTCAACGCCTGCTGCGCAGCGCTGCTGGCGGACGGCGGGCTCGATGTGCTGGTGAACGGGGCTGGAGTGCTGCGCCTCGGCCCCACCGACGCCTTGAGCGATGATGATTGGCACGACTGCATGACGGTCAACGCCAGCGGCGTCTTCTATCTGCTGCGGGCCCTGGTGCCTCACTTCAAGGAGCAGCGTCGCGGCGCCATCGTCACCATCGGCTCCAACGCCGCCCATGTGCCGCGCATGCAGATGGCGGCCTACTGCGCCTCCAAGGCGGCGGTCACCAGCCTGACCCAGACGGTGGGGCTGGAGCTGGCCCCCTTCGGCGTGCGCGCCAACCTGGTGTCGCCGGGCTCGACGGATACCCCCATGCTGCGCGCCATGCTGCCAAGCGAGGAGGCCATGGCTCGTACCATTGCCGGGCTGCCGGAGCAGTTCAAGCTCGGCATCCCCCTGCGCAAGGTAGCTACCCCGGCGGAGATCGCCCATACCGTCCTCTTCCTGGCCTCGGATCTGGCCAGCCACATCACGCTGCAGGATCTGGTCGTCGACGGCGGCGCCACCCTGAGTGCCTGAGGCTTGAGAAACAGATGAACAATATGATTTTGCTGTTGAAACAGTTGGATGGTCAGTGCGTGAAGCTCGCCCTGAATGAGAGGGGGCAGGACGGTTTTTCTTCCCATCGAGCCACGCCGGCTGTCTGAGGTACAGATGAACAATATGATTTTGCTGTTGAAACAGCTGGAGCGGCAGGGGGTCAAGCTGGCGCTGAACGACAAGGGCCAGCTTATCTCCCAGTCGAGCAAGGAGGCGGTGACGCCGGCCATTGGGGCCCTCATCAAGGCCCACAAGGATGAGCTGATGCGCTGCCTGGCGGCCCGTGCCGCCTTTGAGGCCCCTATCGTCGCCGAGGGCGCCCGGCAGGGGCCGCTCTCCTCGTCCCAGAGCGGACTCTGGTTTATCGAGCAGTACGAGGAGGCCTCCCACCTCTACAACATGCCGGTCTATTTTCGCGTCAAGGGAGAGCTGGACACGGCGGCGCTGGAGTTTGCCTTCGACCACCTGTTTGCCCGCCACCCCAGCATGCGCACCCGCTTCATCAAGGACGAGGCGGGCAGGGGGGCGCAGGAGATCCTGCCCCACACGCCCTTCAAGCTGCAGATTGAGGACGTGAGCGCAGAACACGCAGCCGAGCGCGAGGCCTATGTGGCCAGACGGGTGCGGGAAGAGATAGGCCGTCCCTTCTCCCTGACCCGGGGGGATCTCAGCCGGGTGCACCTTATCCGCCTGGGCAACTGCGAGCACGTGCTGCTGATCACCCAGCACCACATCATCTCCGACGGCTGGTCGGTCAAGAACATGTTCGCGGATCTCAAGCGTGCCTTTCTTGCCCACCAGAACCGCGAGCCCCTGCAGGTGAGCGAGCTGCCGCTCACCTATATCGACTATGCCTGCTGGTTCAACTCGGACCGTTTCCTCGATTATCACGCCGAGTTCAAACCATTCTGGGTCGACCGGCTCGGTGGCAGCCCCGAGGTGCACGGTCTGCCGCTCGACAAGCCGCGCCCGGCCCATCAGGACAGCGGCGGCGAGCTGGTCTTCTCCACCATCGACAACGAGCTTTGGGAGAGCTTCAAGCGCCTCTGTCAGCGCCACAGCACCTCCAACTTCATCGGTCTGCACGCCCTGTTTGCCCTGCTGATGGTGCGCCAGAGCGGAGAGAAGGAGGTGGTGATCGGCACCCCGCTCGCCTATCGCGAGCGCCACGAGATCGAGTCGCTGGTGGGCTTTTTCGTCAATACGCTGGTGCTGCGCACTCAACTCAGCGGCAAGCCGAGCTTTGTCGACTATCTGCAGCAGTGCCGGGAGGAGGATCTGGCGGCTTTCGATCACCAGCTCTACCGCTTCGAGGCGCTGGCGGAGGCCATCGGCGCCGATCGCACCACTGCCATCAACCCCATCTTCCAGATCATGCTGGTCTATCAGGCCAAGGTGGACTTCAACGATCTCATCCCCGGCTGCCAGCTGGTGGAGGAGACCTCGCCTGTGCTGCCGGCCAAGACCGACATCTCGGTCAAGGTGACCGAGTTGATGGACTCCGTCAGGGTGGACTGGCTGTTTGCCACCGCCCTGTTCGAGCGAGAGACCATTCAGGCTTATGCCGATCGCCTGCTGCATCTGATGCGTGCCGTGGTGGCTGCCCCCGAGACCAACATCTGGCAACTGCCGCTGGAGGCGGGCACCGACCACGCCGCGCTGGCCGCACAGCTTGCCGATTTGCCGCCGGACTACCCGAGCCGCGACACCCTGCTCTGTCATATCGAGCGGCGGGCTACGCAGTTGCCGGACGCGCTGGCGGTCAGCGACGGTTCACAATCGTTGACCTATGGCGAGCTGGAGGCACGAGCCAATCGGTTGGCCCACTGGCTGCAGGCGCAGGGCGTGACCCCGGGCGCCGCCATCGGCATCCAGGCCAGGCGCGATGTCGCCTTCGTCATCGCCCTGTTCGCCTGCTGGAAGGTGGGGGCGGCCTATGTACCCCTCGACCCTGCTTATCCCGCCGAGCGGCTGGCCCATATCTTAGGCGATGCAGCCATCAGCCTGGTGCTGGGCGGCGTGCCGGACCCGCGGCTTGGCGAGGCGCTGGTGGGCACGGATGCCGCGTATCACGACCTGCACCAGCTGGCGCTGGATGATATGCCGATCAGCGTCCCCGCTGTTTCCCGCGATGCAGCCATGCTGGCCCAGATCATCTACACCTCCGGCAGCACCGGCCTGCCCAAGGGGGTCATGGTGGAGCAGGGCAGCCTGGTCAATCTGATGGCGGATCACGGTGATCGCATCGCCCTTGATCAGAATGGCGCCATGTTCAACTGCATGTCCCTCTCGTTCGATGCGGGCAACATGACCAGCTTGCTGCCGCTCTACTGCGGTGCGGCCCTGCACTTTGGCGAGCCGGGCGAGGGGGCCATCACGGCCGCGATCAACTGTGGCGCCAGCCATATGATCCTGCCCACCGCCCTGCTGGCGAACCTGTTGCCGCCGGCGGATCTCGGTTCCCTGCGTGCCATCGGTGTTGGCGGCGAAGCCTGCCCGAGTAGCCTGGTGGAACGCTGGGGGGGGCGGGTTGCGCTCTACAACATGTATGGCCCGACCGAGTGCACCGTCACCGCGCTCTGCGCGCGGCTCGTGCCGGGTCAGCCCATCACCATAGGCCAGCCTATCAGCAATTTAAAAGCGCTGGTCCTGGACGAAGGGGGCAACCTCTGCCCCGTGGGGGTGCCCGGTGAGCTCTGCTTGGCGGGGCTGGGGCTTGCCCGCGGCTACCTCAATCTGCCGGAGCGCACCCAGGAGGCCTTTATCGAGCTGGCGCTGGCGGAACGTACCCATCGCCTCTATCGCACCGGCGATCGGGCCCTGCTGCGCCGCGATGGCAACATCCAGTATCTGGGCCGGATTGATGAGCAGATCAAGCTGCGGGGCTATCGCATCGAGCCCGGCGAGATAGAGACCCAGGTCGCCGCGCTGTGCCCGGCCATGCGCCAGATCAAGGTGGTGGTGCAAGACCGCCGCTTGCTGGCGTATGCCTGTTTGCATGCGGGGGCGCGCGAGCCGGACGGCGAGGCCCTGCTGCAACAGGCGGGCGAATGCCTGCCCGAATACATGGTGCCGGTGCGGCTCTGTTGGCTCACCGAGATGCCGCTTACCCCAAATGGCAAGCTGGACCTGCGTCGCCTGCCAGCCATTGACTGGCAACAGAGCAAGGGCGAGCCACAAAGCGAGCTGGAGCAAACCGTGCTCGCCATCTGGCAGGGGGTGCTCAAGCAGCCGCTTGGGGTGGAGGATGACTTCTTCCGTCTGGGGGGGGATTCCATCCTCAGCATCCAGCTCACCACAAGGCTGCGGGATGCGGGGCTGCACTGCAGCGTCAAGGACGTGTTCGAGGCCAAAACCGTGCGCCGCCTCTGCCGCCAGCTCGGCCAGCAGCAGGCGATCAGCCACAGGAGCGAGCAGGGCAGCCTGTCCGGCGAGTTCCCGCTCCATCCCATCCAGCACTGGTTCTTCGAGCAGGGCTTTGCCAAGCCCGGTCACTGGAATCAGGGGGTGATCCTGCGCCTGCCGGCCGGGGTGGACGATGAGGCCCTGCGCGGCTGGCTGGATACCCTGCGCCAGCACCACGATGCCCTGCGTTTGGCGGTGACTCCGACCGGTCAGCGCTACCTGGCCGAACTGCCATTGCCGCCGCTGCCGACCCTGGATGCCGGCAGCCTTGATGAGGCCGAACTGCAGGCCCGCCTGACCGAGTTGCAGGGAGATTTCGACCCTGCCAGCGGCCACACCCTGGCCTGGGCCCGCCTGCGCAATCTCTCCCTCGAGGGGGCGCGCGGGGGCGAGACGGTGGAGGGGCTCTTCCTCGCCTTCCATCACCTGGTGATCGATGCGGTCTCCTGGCGTATTTTGGCCGAGGATCTGGCTCGGGGGAGCAGGGGCGAGCCGCTGCCCGCCAAGGGCAGCAGCTATCGCCAGTGGGGCGAGGGGCTCGCGGCCTACGCCAAACGGGAAGAGGATCAGCTTGGCTTCTGGCTGGCTCAGGGAGAGGCCAGCAAGCCAGGCTTGTTGGAGGCGCGACGCGCCGCCAATGGCCGCGCCGCCGCCAGCCTGCTGCAACTGAGTCAGGAGACCACGGCTCGTCTCATCGACACCGCCAACCAGGCCTACTTCACTCAGGTGCCCGACCTGCTGCTGGCGGCACTGACTCGCACCCTGAGCGAGCAAGGTTATGGCAGCCGTCACTGCGTGATGCTGGAAGGACACGGCCGTGAGGCCATCGATGCGGAACTGGACGTGAGTCGTACCCTCGGCTGGTTCACCAGCACCTACCCGCTGGCGTTGGCGGACGCCAAGGAGTGGGATGCGCTGGTGTGCGCCACCAAGGAGCAGCTGCGCGCCGTGCCGGACAAGGGGGTGGGCTTCAACGCCCTGCGGCTGCACCACTCTCGTGGGTCTGAGCAGCTCCAGGCCCTCATCGTCTTCAACTATCTGGGGGTCAGCCATCAGGGCGAGGCCGATCAACCCTGGCAACCCCTGCCGATGGCGCCGGGGGCACCCACGTCCCCTGACAACTTGCCGCGCGAGCTGGTCAGCCTGCACGGTGGCGTGTTTGATGGCCGCCTCACCTTGCGCCAGGTCGGCGCCCTCAACCAGCAGGCGAGCGACGCCCTGATGGCGCGGCTGGCGGACAACCTGACGGCGCTGGTGGAGCACTGCTGCGCGGTGAAGGCCCCGCGCCATACCCCGAGCGACTTCCCGGGGCTTGGCCTCTCGCAAGCCGCGCTCGATGGGGTGCTGAGCGGGCGCGAGGTGGAGACCCTGCTGCCCATGACCTCCTTGCAGCAGAGCATGTTCCATCATCGGGCACTGCTGCCCCGGGATCACGCCTATCACCTGCAGACCGAGTTTGACTATCACCAGCCGCTTGACGTGGCGGTCTACCGTCAGGCCTGGCAGGGGCAGATCGCCCGCTGGCCGGCCCTTCGCAGCGAGCTGGTGCTGGCGGACGGGGTGGCGCTGCAGCGCATCCTCAAGCGCGCCGAGTTGCCATTCCGCTATGAGGATTTGTCTGAAGTGGGAAATGCAGAGGCACGGGTCCAGGCCTATCGCGAGCAGGATCTGGCCCGCCCGATCCCGCTCGAGCAGGCGCCCCTGCTGCGCCTTGCCTGTTTCAAATTGGCCCCCGATCACCACAAGGTGATCTTCAGCGCCCATCACGGCGTGCTGGATGGCTGGAGTGGTCCCGTGTTGCTGGGTTCCTTGCATCGCGCCTATCAGGCGCTGATGAACGGCCTGCTACCCCAGCGCGATCCGGATACCGCCTGGCTTGAATTTGGCCGCCATATCGCCAGCCAAGCCCGCAACGCCGACGCCTACTGGCAGGGGCGAGGCGATCTCTTGGCCAAGCCCAACGATCTCGCCTGCCTGTTCGGGGTGACGCTGGACGCGGGCTCAAGCGGGCGCCATACCCAGCAGCGACCGACGGTGTGCGCCACGGTGTTGTCGGGCGATGTGGTTCCCCTGCTTGCGCACCAAGCCCGCGACCTCGGCGTGACGGTGGGCCTGTTGGCCCAATATGCCTGGCACCGTCTGCTGGCACGCCGCTCTGGCGATGCCGTCACCCTGGTGGGCAACGTGACTCCAGGCCGGGATTACCCCATCGAGGGGATCACCGCGAGCGTCGGGTTCTACATCAACAGCCTGCCACTGGCGCTGGCGTGGTGCACCGAGCTGACCCTGGCCGAGCATATCGCCCAGTTGCAGACCGACCTGATGGCGCTCAATGAGCACGGCACCCAGTCGCTGGCGGCACTGACCAAAGGCCGGGCTCGTCTGTTCCAGAGCCTGTTCGTGTTCGAGAACTACCCCATGCCGGCGGCCCCTGCCGCCCCCGAACCTCACCAGCTGGTGCCGCGCTTTGGCACTGTGGTGGAGAAGGTGGAGCTGCCTCTGTCGCTCGTGGTCAGCAGCCGGGGCGAGACGCTCCAGCTGCGCCTCGAGTTCGACGGCGAGCAGATCCCCGAGGCCCGGGCCGAGGCGGTGCTGGCTGACTGGCTGGCCGAGCTCGGCTGGCTGTCGCAGGCGGATCTGGGCCAACCGGCCAGAGTGGCGGCGGCCGCGCCGTTCCCAGTGAGGGCGCAAGTGGCCGCCACCAGGGCTGAATCCGGTCTGGCTCAGCCACCGGCCGAGGCCCGCATGCTGGTGGCCCTGTGGGAGCGCCAGTGTGGCCTACCCGGCATCTGGCAGCAGACCCTGTGTGAACTCGGGGTGGATTCGGTGCAGCAGCTCGCCCTGCTGGCGGCCCTCAACGAGGCGTTTGGCCAGGAGCGGGCGCCACTTACCCTGCAGACCCTCAAGGCCCATCCATCCCCCAGCCGGCTCTATCGACACTGGCTGGTGCGCCAAACGGAGGCCGCGCTATGACAGCGACCATCAAGCATGAGGCTTTGCTCGTGCAAACCCGGCCCGCCCCCCGTGAGGGGGCGGCCAACATGGGGGCGCGGCTGGCGGCATGTCTGGCCGCCACTCCGCTGGCCCCCGCCATCGGTATGGGCGGGGAGGGCATCAGTGAGGGCGGATCAGATGAGCAGTGGCTTAGCTATGGCGCGCTTAGTGATCGGGTGGCCCAGATTGCCGTTCGCCTGCAGGGGCTGGCGGTGGGTGAGCGGGTCGGCCTCTATCTCTCCCGCAGCCCCGATCTGGTGGCCAGCCTGCTGGCCTGCCTGCGGCTCGGCCTCACCTTCGTGCCCCTTGAGTCGGACTTTCCGGTGCAGCGGCTGCAGGGGATCGCCCGTCAGGCGCGCCTGTCGGCGGTGATCTGCGACGGCGACAGGCCGGTTCCCGCCTTCGGCTGTCCGCTGCGCACCCTCGATGGAGCGTTAGTGGCAGGGCCCGTTTCCTGGCCCCAGGTGGATGACGCCCTGGCTGCCTACATGATGTTCACCTCGGGCTCCACCGGTGAGCCCAAGGGGGTGGTCATCAGCCGGCGGGCCCTGCTCTGCTTCCTCGACGGGATCCGCGAGCGGCTCGGGCTCTCACCGAGCTGCCACTGGCTCTTTATCACCACCCCGGCCTTCGACATTTCCCTGCTGGAGATGTTGGGGCCGCTCTGGGGCGGTGGCCGGCTGACGGTGGCCGGCGGCGAGCACAACAAGGATCCGCTGGGGATGCTGGCTCTGCTCGAGGCAGACCCCTCCATCAACTGGCTGCAGGCCACCCCGGCCTGCTGGCGCATGCTGCTTAAGGCTGGCTGGCAGGGGAGCAATACCCTCACCGCCCTGTGCGGCGGCGAGGCGCTGGACCCAGGTCTGGCCGAGCAGCTCTGTGCCCGCACCCAGCGGCTGTGGAACTGCTACGGGCCGACCGAGGCCACCGTCTGGTCGCTGGTGAGCGAGGTGAGCTGGCCACAGATTGATAGCCAGATCACCATCAGCCACAGCCTGCCCGGCTATCGGCACTGGGTGCTGGATGAGGCGGGGCAGCCGGTGGCAGAGGGGGAGTGCGGTGAGCTCTGCATCGAGAGCTCTGCCCTGTGCGAGGGGTACTGGCGCAAGCCGGCCTTGACCCGCGCCGCCTTCCTGCGTCTTGCCACCCATCGCCTCTATCGCACCGGTGATCGGGTGCGCCGGCTGGGGACGGACCGTTTCCTCTATCTGGGGCGGCGCGACGATCAGGTCAAGCTGCGCGGTTTTCGCATCGAGCTCGGCGAGGTGGAGGCGGGGCTGCGCCGCCAGGCCGGGGTGCAGGAGGCGGCGGTGCGTCTGGTGGGCGAGGGGGACGAGGCCATGCTGGTGGGCTACGTGGAGGCGAAAAGCGGGGTGACCCTCAATCGCCTCGCCCTGCGCAAGGGGCTGCAGGCGACGCTGCCGCACTACATGGTGCCGGCGCGGCTCATCCTGCTGGATGCCCTGCCCAAGACCGGCAGCGGCAAGCTGGACAGAAAGGCGCTGCCATTGCCGGAGTAAGTGCCGCGCAGCAGATAAAAAGAAGCTCGCAAATGCGGGCTTCTTTGTGGGCGTTGATCACGCGGACTTACTGGGTGATGGGGGCCGCATCGGGTTTAGCCAGCAGATGCTCGACGTCGTCGATCACCTTAAGGGCCGCCTGAGGACCGCCGGTGGAGGTCCACAGGGAGCCGTCCACGGCGCCGAAGCGCTTGCTCTTGATGGCGCCAAGCTGCTGGAAGGCCGGGGTCTGTTCGGCCTGCTTCATGGCATCCACCGCATCGCCGCTGGCGCTGAGGGTGCCGATCACCAGCCAGTCGCCGTCCAGCAGGTTGAGGGATTCGAGGCTCAGAGCCTGGGAGTGGGGGGTCTTGTCACCGATCTGGTGAGTCGGCCGGGTCAGCCCCATCTCTTCCACCACGCTGCTGGCGAAGGTGCCGCTGTGCATGTAGCTCGGGCCCTTGGGGTTCCAGCGCACTATGCTCAGGCGCTCGCCCTGATGCTTGGCGAGCTTGCTGCGGGCTTCCTGTAGGCGGGCGTCATACAGGGCGAGGAAGGTCTTGGCTTCGGCGTCCCGGTTCAGCACGTGGGCGCTGCGATTGAAGATCTCCTTCCAGGAGTCACCCCAGTTGCCGGTGACGACGGTGGGGGCGATCTCCTTGAGCAGGGCCAGCAGCTCGGGCTTGGTCTGGCCGGTGAGGATGAGATCGGGTTCCAGATCGATCAGCTTCTCCAAGTTGGGGTTGTCCAGATCGCCGACCACGGCGATCTCCTTGCCCGCCTGTTGCAGCAGGTAGCGGGGCAGAGTGGACTGGCCACGGCCATTGACGGTGCCGACCGGTTGCAGCCCCAGGGTCAGGGCGCTGTCCAGATCGATTTCGCTCAGTACCACCACCCGCTTGGGCTGGGCCGGTACGACCTGGGTCTTGCCGTTGGCATCGGTCACCTGACGGGGCTCGCTGCCGGCCTGTGCCTGGAAGCCGACCAGGCTGGCCAGCATCAGCACGGTAGCCAGGGGAGAGGAGATCTTCATCGTTACATCCTTCTTGGTGAAATCAGTGGAACACTGGGTCCCAAACGGGCGAACTCATGCTACCACAAATTCAAATGATAAGAATTGTCATTTGCGTTTATGGTGTAGGGAGGGGACGGTTTGCTACTATGCTGGCTCACCAACCAAGGGCTCTTCGTGATGTTGATTGCCACTGCACCAGCCTGCTCACTGGATCGTTTTATCGTGCAGGCTGACAGCCTGCCGCTGCCCGGCGCGGCGCATCTGGCGCTGCAACGGGTCTGCTTTGACCCCGCCGCCTTCACCTCTGCCTGCTACGACGCGGCCGGCATGGTGCTGCCCGCCAGCTTGCAGCGCGCGGCCCCCAAGCGGCTGGGGGAGTTTCTGGCGGGCCGTCTTGCGGCCCGCGAAGCCCTGCGCCCCTTCAACCTCGCGGAGCACCCCGTGGCCATCGGCACAGCCCGTGAACCCTGCTGGCCTGCGGGGTTTGAGGGCAGCATCAGCCACAGCCTGTTGCAGGGGCGCGGCATGGCCCTGTGCGCGGTGCGTCCGGGTCAGGCGGGGATGGGACTGGATCTGGAGGGCTGGCTGACAGAAGGGCAGACGAGCGAGCTCTGGCCCGGCATTGCAAGCGGGGAGGAGTGGGGGCGGCTGGCGGCCGCTGCCCCTGCCGTTGGCCTGAGCAGGGCGGAGGCGCTCACCTTGATTTTTTCGGCCAAGGAGAGCCTGTTCAAGGCGCTCTACCCCAGGGTGGGGCGCTATTTTGACTTTCTCGATGCCCGCTGGCTGGCCATGACGGAGCAGACCCTCACCCTTGAACTCGTGGATTCGCTGACCCCGACATTGCCCGCCGGTTGGCGCTGCACGCTCTACTGGCAGCCAATGTACTGGCAGACATGGCACTGGCAAACACGGCCGGGCGGGGTGCTCACCAGCCTGCTGCTGTGAATGGCGGCGCGCCGAGACACCAGCATAAAAAATGGGGCTCAGGCCGGTTGGCGCATGGCAAAGGCGTGCGGCCTGCGGCGTGGCACTATGATGGGGGCACTGTCACCGGGGGCGTGCAGTATGTCCACGTCGGTTTGGTAGAGGCGGTCGATAAGAGACTTGGTCACCACCTCGCGGGCCGGCCCCATGGCCTGGATGCCGCCATCTCCCAGCGCGATCAGCTCGTCGCAGTAGCGGGCGGCGGTGGCGAGATCGTGGATGACGATGAGCACCGTCTTGCCCTCGTCGGTGATCTGGTGGATGGCCTCCATCACCTCGGTCTGGTGGCCGATGTCGAGGGCGCTGGTGGGTTCATCCAGCAGAATGATGTCCGCATCCTGGGCCAGCACCATGGCGAGCCACACCCGCTGTGCCTGGCCGCCGGAGAGAGAGCTGGCGCTCTGCTGCAGAATGTCGCCCAGCTGCATCCGCTCGCAGGCCCCGCGCACCATGCGCGCATCCTCCTCGCTCCACTGATTGAACCAGCCCTGATGGGGATGGCGGCCGTACTGCACCAGCTGCTCGACCTGGATGCCGGCGGGCACCAGCGGGCGCTGGGGCAGGTAGGCGAGCTCGCGGGCCAGCACCTTCTTGCCGTAGCTGGCCAGCGGCTTGCCCTTGAGCAGGATCTCGCCGGCTTGCTGCTGCTCCTGGCCTGCCAGCAGTTTGAGCAGGGTGGACTTGCCGCCGCCGTTGGGGCCGACGATCCCCACCAGCTTGCCCTGGGGAATGGTGAAGGAGATGTCATTGAAGACGGGCTTGTGCTGATAGCCAAATTGCAGGTGATTGATGGTGAGCATCATCAGGCGTCCCTCGGTCTGTCTTGAAAATGGATGAATGGCATCGTCAGTCGGCCTTCTGGCGGTCTTTGAGCAGGATGAACAGCAGCAGCAGGCCGCCGAGAATACGGGTCATGATCCCGGTAGCCACCTCGTGGGGGCTGGCCAGCACCCGTACCAGGGTGTCGCTGGCCAGCAACAGCAGGGCGCCGCACAGGGCAGCAATCCATAGTGGCACGATGCGATCCCGGCTGAGCCAGGAGGCGAGCACCGGAGCCGCCATGGCGATGAACACCACTGGGCCGCCGATGGCGGTGCCGAGCGCTGCAACAACGATGGCCTGGGCCAGCACGCCGAGCTGCACTCTGTTCACGTTCACCCCCAGGCTCTGGGCGGTGACGGGGCCGAGGCGCAGCACGCCGAGGGCGCGAGAGAGATAGACAACCCAGGGGCAGACCAGCAGGATCAGGATCCCCACCGGCAGCACAGTGCTGTATCCCTGGCCGACGAAGTTGCCCATGTTCCACAGGTAGAGGCTGGTGAGGTGCACCAGCGACTGGGTGGACATCACAAACTGGCCAATGGCGTTCATCAGCTCGGAGACGCCGATGCCGATCACCACGAACAGGTAGCCCTGCTCCCCCGGCTTATTGCACAGGGCATAGAGCACGGCGGCAGCAAACAGGGCGCCAAGTGGTGCGGCCCACCAGGGCCAGCTGCCCAGGGTCAGGTAGAGGGAGAAGACGATGATGGCGAGCGATGCCCCCTCGTTGACCCCGATCATGTCCGGGGTGGCGAGGCGGTTGCGAATGAGGGTCTGCACCAGGCAGCCGGAGAGGCCCATGGCCGCTCCTGCCACCAGCACGGCGATGATGCGCGGCAGCCGGATCTTGAAGACGGTCACTTCGCTGAGCCGGTTGCCCTCGCCAAGCAGGGTCTGGATCACCCCCAGCATGGTGAGTTTGCCGGAGCCCAGGGTCAGCGCCAGCAGGGAGAGCAGCACCAGGGCAACCAAGAGCCCTAGCGTGATGAGCCAGGCGCGGCGGTGCAGCAACAGGGTGCGGCTGCCAACACGCAGGCAGACGGTGCCGGTGGGAAGCGCTGTGGTGAGGGAGGGATTGATTGGATTGTTCATGAGGCAGGCAACCTTATTTGACAGCCAGCAGGGCGCGGAAGCCGCCACTGCGTACCACCAGGATGAGCACGGGGGCACCGATCAGCGCCAGGATCACCCCGTTGGGAAGCTCGAACGGCTGGATCAGCCAGCGCGCCAGGATGTCGGCACCAAGCAGAAAGAGCACCCCGAACAGAGCGGAGAAGCGTACCTGGATGGCGAGGCGCACCGGCTCCACCAGACGGGCGCAGTAGGCGGCGAGAAAACCGACGAAGCCGATAGGGCCAGCGATGGCGATGGCGCAGGCGGTAAACAGGGTAGCAGCCATGAGTACGCCGATGCGCACCCGGGTCGGCCGGATGCCGAGCGCCAGCGCTTGGCTATCACCCATCTGCATCAGGGTGAGTTGGCGGCAGAGCGCCAGGGTTAGCAGCAGGCCGAGCAGGGCAAATGGCATCACGGTGAACACCGCATCGAGATCCGAGGCGGCCAGCGATCCTAAGTTCCAGAAGCGGAACTGCTCCAGCACCACCTGGTTGGAGAGCAGCAGGAAGTTGGAGAGGCCGCCGAAGGTGGCGGAGAGGGCGACCCCTACCAGGATGAGCTTGAGGGGGTTGGATCGCCCCACCATCAAGCCGAGGCCGAGCACGATGAGATTGCCGAGCAGAGCCCCCATGCCTGACCAGAGCAGGTAACCGTAGGCGGATTCAACGCCAAAATAGGTGAGGCCGATCACCAGGGCGAACACGGCGCCAGCGTTGACCCCGAGCAGGCCGGGTTCGGCCAGCGGATTGCGGGTGGCACTTTGCAGCATGGAGGCCGCCAGCGCCAGGGAGACGCCCACCACCAGGGCACACAGGGTGCGGGGCAGACGCAGGGTGTGAACTATCATGGCGAGCTTTTCATCGGCCATGAGGGCGGGGTCGCCCAGCAGAAATCCGGCGACCTCGCGGCCACCATAGACACCGGCGCCGGTGGCCAGTGAGAGAGAGATGAGCAGGAACAGGAGAACCACTCCCAGCCAAAACAGGTGTGTTTGGTGTCTGTGCACCCGGCAACTCCTTCACGTAGAGGCAAAAATAAAAAAGGAGCCCCGTTGCCAGGGCTCCTGCAAACAGTTTACAGCTTGTATTCCAGACCAGCGTAGACGGTACGCCCTTCCAGGATCAGGTCAGCATAGGTGGCAACCTGGTCACGCTTGGTGTTGGTCAGGTTGTTGAGGCCGGTTTTCACGTCCAGTTGGGGCATGGCGTTCCAGACAAAGCCCAGATCGAAGGTATGGTACCCTTCGCTCCGCTCATAGGTGGTGCCCGTCTTGCGTGGTACCGGGATGATCTGGCTACCCACGTAGTTCCAGCCGACACGGGTGCTCAGGGTATCCAGGGTCTGCCACTCCAGCTTGGCGTTGAACAGATGTTCAGGGGTCTTGTAGAGATCCAGACCCGTGGTCATGTCCTTGCCATCCAGAATAGTGCCGTTGGCGGAGAGATTAAGGTCGTTGGTGATGTCGACCCAGCCATTGAGCTCGACGCCACGAATGCGC
>NZ_JBODRQ010000014.1:0-45479 GCF_050633025.1 Aeromonas sp. | reverse complement strand
AAATATCATTTATTAACCTTCACTTTCTCAAAACCACCTTAAAAAAGGCGACCATTCGGTCGCCTTTTTATTTCTGTCGCTTTCCAGTCAGGAATATCACCGAACCGGTCGCTTGGCACCATTGCCTTTAGCCGCTGGCTTGCCGCCTTGAGCAGCGGGTTTGGCACCCGGCTTGGCAGAGCCTGCGCGGGTCGGCGCTTTGCCCTTATGGGCAGGTTTGCTCTTACCCGCATTCTGGCCCGCACTCTTGCCTTCACCCTGTGCGGCGGGCTTGCCATTAGCCGCGCCTTTGTGCAGCTGGGAACCCACCGGCTTGCCGCCCGTCGGCTTGTTGCCTGTGCCATTGCCACGCTGGTGACTGATGTTGCTGTGACGGGTCAGGGCCGGTTTCAGCCCCTTGCCGCTGGCGGCGCGCTCGTTGCGCCCTTCCGCAGGCACCAGACAGCCGGGGCCGTTGCCAATCAGGTGGCCCTTGCCCATGGCGAGCAGGGCTTCGCGGATCATCGGCCAGCCAGCGGGATCGTGATAGCGCAGCAGCGCCTTGTGCAGGCGGCGGCGACGCTCGCCCTTGGCGACAAAGACATCGCCCCCTTCGCGGCTCACCTTGTTTAACGGGTTTTTCTCTGTGTAATACATGGTGGTGGCGTTGGCGAGCGGCGACGGGTAGAAGTTCTGCACCTGATCGAGCTTGAAGCGGTTCTCTTTGACCCAGAGCGCCAGATTGACCATGTCTTCATCGGTAGTGCCCGGGTGGGCGGAGATGAAGTAGGGGATCAGGTACTGCTGCTTGCCCGCCTCTTTGGAGTATTTGTCGAACAGCTCCTTGAACTGGTAGTAGCTGCCCATGCCCGGCTTCATCATCTTGGAGAGCGGCCCCTCCTCGGTGTGTTCCGGCGCGATCTTGAGGTAGCCGCCGACGTGGTACTTGGCCAGCTCCTTGATATAGCGGGGATCTTCGACCGCGATATCGTAACGCACGCCGGAGGCGATGAGGATCTTCTTGATCCCCTTGAGGTCACGCGCCTTGCGATAGAGGTTGATGGTCGGGCTGTGGTCGGTGTCCATGTGCGGGCAGATGGTGGGCCAGACACAGGAGGCGCGACGGCAGGTCTGCTCGGCTTTGGGGCTCTTGCAGCGCAGCTTGTACATGTTGGCGGTGGGGCCGCCGAGATCCGAGATGACGCCGGTAAAGCCCGGCACCTTGTCGCGGATATCTTCGATTTCTTTGAGGATCGACTCTTCCGAGCGGCTCTGGATGATGCGCCCTTCATGCTCGGTGATGGAGCAGAAGGAGCAGCCGCCAAAGCAGCCGCGCATGATGTTGACCGAGGTCTTGATCATCTCGAAGGCGGGGATCTTCTCGTTGCCATAGGCCGGGTGCGGCACCCGCTGGTAGGGCAGGCCGAATACGCCGTCCATCTCCTCGGTTTCCAGCGGGAAGGCGGGCGGGTTGACCCAGACGATGCGATCGCCGTGGGCTTGCGACAGGGCGCGGGCACAGCCGGGGTTGGTCTCGTGGTGCAGAATGCGCGAGGCGTGGGCGTAGAGCACCTTGTCCTCTTTCACCCGCTCGAACGCCGGCAGCTTCACATAGGTTTTTTCCCACGGCTTGGGCTTGGCCGGCTGCACCAGCACAGGCTGGGCTTCCTGCGCGGCAGGTGCCGCTTCGGTGGCGTCGTCAGAACAAGGAGCCCCTTCCATATAGGGGTTCATGATGGGATCGATGCGGCCAATCTGGTCGAGCTTGCTCGAATCCACCCCTTTCCAGCCCGGCAGCGGCTCCTTGCGGATAACGGCGGTGCCGCGAATATCCTGCATGGTGTCGATGCTCTCCCCCGCTGCGATGCGGTGGGCCACTTCCACCAGCGGCCGCTCGGCGTTGCCGTAGATGAGGATATCGGCCTTGGCATCGAGCAGGATGGAGCGGCGAATGGTCTCGGACCAGTAGTCGTAGTGGGCGATGCGGCGCAGGGATGCCTCGATGCCGCCGATGACGACGGGGACCTCCTTGAAGGCCTCTTTGCAGCGCTGGGTATAGACAAGAGTGGCGCGATCCGGCCGCTTGCCGCCCACATCCCCCGGGGTGTAGGCGTCGTCGTGGCGCAGCTTTTTGTCGGAGGTGTAGCGGTTGATCATGGAGTCCATGTTGCCCGCGGTCACCCCGAAGAAGAGGTTCGGTTTGCCCAGACGCATAAAGTCATCCTTCGATGACCAGTCCGGCTGGGCGATGATACCGACCCGAAAGCCCTGCGCTTCCAGCATACGGCCGATGACCGCCATGCCGAAGCTCGGGTGATCCACATAGGCATCCCCCGTCACCAGAATGACGTCGCAGCTGTCCCAACCGAGCTTGTCCATCTCTTTGCGGGACATGGGCAGGAAGGGCGCCGTGCCGTAGCACTCGGCCCAATAGCGGGGATAGGAGAAAAGGTTGGTAACCGGCTGCATTTTAACCACCTGGAACAATTCGGGTCGCGCATTATACCGGTTGCGGTCAAGGGGAGCGATGGCTTTTTGTCCTTATAGATCCCGCGGAATAGGCCACTGCCCGCAATAGCAAGGGCGCCCGCAGGCGCCCTTGTGATGATGAGGCTGATAACCGGCCCCCGTCAGGATTGAGATCAGAGCGCCGGAGGGTGCGACTCCCCTGCCCCCTTGGCGGCCAGCGCTTCGTCTACCTGCTGATCCCGCGCCCCTGTCATGCCGGCGTGGCGGGCGATCAGATGGTAGATGGCGGGCACCACCAGCAGGGTGACCAGGGTGGCCAGCGACAGCCCGAAGAAGACCACTGTCCCCACCGCCATCCGGCTCTCGTAGCCCGCCCCCATGGAGAGCATCAGCGGCACCGCGCCGATAATGGCGGTGAGCGAAGTCATCAGGATGGGGCGCAAGCGGCGCACCGAGCCTGCGATGATCGCCTCCTCGAACCCTTCCCCCCGCTGGCGCAGCTGGTTGATGAACTCGACGATGAGGATGCCGTTCTTGGTCACCATGCCGATCAGCATGATCATGCCGATCTGGCTGTAGATGCTCATCTCCTGCCCCGTCAGCCAGAGGCCAAGCAGGCCGCCGAAGATGCCGAGTGGCACCGTCACCATCACCACTGCCGGGGTCAGGGTGCTCTCGAACTGGGCCACCAGCACCAGATAGACCACCAGCAGGGCGAGGCCAAAGACCAGCACCATCTCCCCCTGATTGTCGCGGTAATCCTTGGAATCACCGGCATAATCCACCGTCATGCCGGTGGGCAGGTTGGCGTTGGCCCAGCCATCGAGGAAATCGAGGGCCTCGCCCAGGGTGTGATCCGGGTGCACGTCGGCGGTCAGGGTGATCGCCTTTTGCCGCTGGTAGTGGTTGAGGCGGTTGGCGGTCGCCACCTGCTTGACGGTAGCCAGGGTCGAGAGACTGACCATTTCGCCATTAGCGGCCTTCAGGTAGATGCGACCGAGATCCGAGATGCCGTTGAACTCGGTCTGGTTGCCGCGCAGGTAGACGTCATACTCCTCGCCCCTGTCCACATAGGTGGTCTTGCTCGCCCCGCCCAGCAGGGTTTGCAAGCTGTTGGCCACGGTGGAGACCGGAATGCCGAGCTGGCTGGCGCTGTCACGATTGATGGTCACCTGCAGTTCGGGGGTATTTTCGGCGTAGTCAAGGTCCGGGTTCACCATCAGGCCACTGGCCTGGGCGGCCTCTTTCAGCGCCAACCCCTGTTGATGAAGCTCACCATAATCGTTGCCTTGCAATACGAACTGGACCGGTGCGGTGGAGCCGCCGCGAAAACCGGGCATAAAGGGGCGGATCATCACGTCGGGAATACCGGCGAGCTTGGCGCCCAGCGAGCGGGAGAACTGGGTGGCGGTGATGTCGCGCTCGGCCCAGTCGGTGAGCTGGATGATCACCATACCGGTCTGATCGCCGCCACGGCCAAAGGCGGGGGTGCTGAAGCTCAGCGACTGCACTACCCCCTCCCCCAGCATCGGCATGATGGCGGACTCCACCTGCTGCATGTTGCGCTTCATCCGCTCGATGCTGGTCCCCTCCGCCCCCTTGACGAAGACAAACACCACGCCGCGATCCTCGGTCGGGGTGAGGCTGCTCGGCAGCTGGGTAAAGAGGGCGCCGATACCGGCCAGACAAAGCAGCAGCGCCAGCGGCATCCAGCGGGAGCGGCGCAGCAATCCCTGCAACAGGCGGCGATAGTGCCCCTCCAGCCAGCCAAGCCCGCGATCGAGGGCTGCCGTCAGCCGGTTCGGCTTGTCGAGCGGGCGCATCAGCCAGGAGCCCATGGCCGGGGTCAGGGTCAGCGCCACCAGCGAAGAGCAGAGCACCGCAAGCGAGAGCAGAATGGCAAACTCGGTAAAGAGCCGCCCCACCATGCCATCCATAAAGGCGATGGGGACAAACACCATCACCAGCACGGCAGTGGTGGCGATGACCGCAAAGCCCACTTCGCGGGTGCCGTGCCAGGCGGCCAGCAGCGGCGGTTCACCCCGCTGCAGATGGTGGTGGATGTTCTCCACCACCACGATGGCGTCATCCACTACCAAGCCGATGGCGAGAATAAGGGCCAGCAAGGTAATGAGGTTGATGGAAAAGCCGAAATACCAGGCGCCGATAAAGGCAGAAATCAGCGACACCGGCACCGTAATGGCCGGAATAAGCGTGGTGCGCCCCTGGCCGAGGAACAGATAGAGCACCGCCACCACCAGCACGGCGCAGATGGCCAGGGTCTCGTACACCTCGTCGATGGCCTGCTTGATAAAGATGGTGGCGTCATAATCGACCTCAAGCACCGCCCCCTCTGGCAGGAAGCGCTGCATCTCGCCGAGTTTCTTCTCGATCCCCTGCGCCACTGCCAGCGGGTTGGCGGTGGACTGGGCGACGATACCGATCCCCAGACTCTCGCGGCCATTTCGCTGGTAGGCGCTGTCTTCGTTCTTGGCCCCCACCTCCACATCGGCGATATCAGCCAGATAGACGCTCTGACCGTTGGCGGCAGTGGTGACTTGCAGTTGCCGGAAGTCTTCTGCCGTGTGGTAGAGGCGGGCAATCTGCACCGCCATGGTCATGGAGTTGTTGCGGATCTCGCCCCCCGGCAGCTCGATGTTCTCGCGCTTGAGGGCATCCTGCACATCCGCCACCGTCACGCCGCGCGCCGCCATATCAGCCGGTCTCAGCCGCACATACATCACCTGGGTGAGATCGCCGGAGAGCACCACCTCGCTCACCCCGTCCACCAAGCTCAGGGGGTCGACCAGCACCCGGTTGGCGTAATCGGTCATGGCGGTGCGATCCATCTGGCTGCTGCTGAAGTTAAGCCAGACCGCCACATCGCCGCTGCCGCTATCCTTGGTCACCAGCGGGTCGTCGGCATCCTCCGGCAGCTTGCTCTTGGCGCGGGTCAGGGCATCGCGCACATCGGAGACCCCCTCCACCATGTTCCAGCCGAGCTTGAACTCCACCGTGATCACCGAGCGCCCCTTGCGGGTCACCGAGTTGATGTTTTTGATGCCGCTGATACCGGAGAGCTGATCCTCGATGGGTTTGGTGACCTGACTCTCCATCACCGCCGGGGCTGCCCCCTCATAGGTGGTGGTGATGGTGACCGACGGGGTCTGCACATCGGGCATCTCCCGCACCGTCAACTTGCTGAAGGCGACCAGACCAAACACGGTGAGCAGGGCGCTGAGCACCACCGCCACCAGCGGGCGGCGAACTGAGATATCGGAGAGCCACATCAGCCGTTCACCTCGGCCAGATCACGCACCTGCACCCCATCACGCAGATTGACCAGCCCCTCGACCACGATGCGATCGCCGACCTTCAGCCCCTCGGTGACCCAGACGGTCTCCCCTTCGGTTTCACCGAGCACCACAGGCACCCGCTTGACCCGGCCATCGGCCTCGAGACGGTAAACAAAGCGCTGCTCACCGGCGTACTCCACCGACTGGGCAGGGATCAGGGTGAGCTGCTGGGCGGGCAGTGCCAGCTCCACGTTGAGCAGCATGCCCGGGCGCAACTGGCCGTTGCCATTGGGGATCATCACCCGCGCCTTGATGTTCTGGGTATCGTTGGAAATGCGGCTGTCGAGGGTGGTCAGGGTGCCGTTGAATTGCTGATCCGGCCAGGCAGTGCTGGTGGCGGTAACCGGCATGCCCGGTCGCAGCAGGGAGAGGTAACGCTCCGGCACCGCCAGATCGAGGCGCAGTTTGTCCAGTTCATCCAGATGCAGCAGGGTGTCGCCGCTGTTGACCAGCGCCCCTTCGCTCAAGTCAATCAGGCTCACGGTACCGGCAAAGGGAGCCTGCAAGGTACGCAGGGAGAGCTCGTAGCGGGCGGCATCGAGGCGTGCTTGCACCTGGGCCACGCTGGCCTCCTGCCCCTCCAGCACCGACTGGGTGACGGCGCCACGGGCGACCAGCTTGCGCATCTCGTTAAGCTTGCGGTGCTCGTCGCGCAGACTGGCGCTCTGCTCGGCCAGCTCAGCCTGCTGTTTGCCCGCATCGAGCGCGATCAGGGTCTCCCCCTTCGCCACGCTCTGACCCGACTGCACCGCAATCTTGACGATGCGGCCGGTCACTTCGGGGCTGATGATGACGGAGCGATTGGCCGCCAGCTTGCCCACCAGCTTGAGGGTCGGCTCAGCCAGGCTCTGCTTGACGGTTTGAGTGCGGATATTGACCTGTCTGGTCGGTGCTTTGGCGGCGGGTTCGCTGTGACGCAGCGCCCAGACGCCGGCAACCACGATTAGAAGAAGGCCCAAGCCGAGCCAGATACGCATTTTCATCGAACAGTCCATGAAGAGTAAGGGGGTAAATCCAGATTGGGGCCATTTTAGCCCCAGACTATGCCGTGACTATGTATAAATGTGACAAAACGTAACAAAAACAGAAGAAGATCATTGTGTTGATGATTAAATGATTAACCAATCAACAGACTGGCGTAAAATGGAGGCTCTCCATTACCAACAGGTGTTTGTTCCCATCGACGTTGTTTGATCGCCGCTTCTTTTCACCTTTAAGCTGGCCGTTGCTAGCGCTGGCCGCATTGCTCATCATCTTGGCCCTGCGCCAGTCGCTCAGGCAGATAGAGGATATCTACCAGAGCAACACCCTTAACAGCGCCATTCATCTGGGGGATCAATTCAGGCAGAGTCAGGTGTTTCTGGAGGCGATGCACGGCCAGGCCGAGGAGCGACTGCGCAGTACCCCCCAGTCAGCCCTGACCCGCCAACTCTATCGGCATATCGAGATGCTGCCGGATGGAGGACTGGCCCTCGATCATCGCCCCGCCGACTTGCCCAAGCGGCTGGTGGGCAATCTGACCGGTGCCGGCCCCTTGCCACCTGTAGGCAGCGAGCGGGAGGCTCGCATTCATCTGGCCCTGAGCCTCTCTCCCTTGCTGGCTACCGCCAGCCAGCGTCTTGGCAACGAGATCGCCTGGGTCTACTTCACCGGCATAGACAATTTTATCTGCCTCTATCACTGGGAACCTTCCAACCGGTTTCGCTTCTCCCCCTCGCTCTACCCGAGTTCTTATTGGCAAGACGCACTGGCAGCCCATAACCCGAAGCGGGGCACCATTATATCGAGTCCGTTCAACGACCTAGCGGGGAAGGGGCTGCTCATCACATTGTCGCGCTCCCTCTACAAGGAGGGTCATCTGGTGGGGATGCTCAGTATGGATATCCAGCTCTCGCGCTTGCATCAGCAGCTTGACGAACTGACCCCGAAACTCGGAGATTACATGCTAGTCAACCAGTATCGGCAGGTGCTGGCCAGCGGTGCAACAAACACGGCCACGCCCGCCGATCTGCTCCTCTCCTCAACCTATCTTTGGCAGCAGGGCAGCTTGCGCCTTATCCTGACCATTCCGGACACCCCTTGCAGCTGATCCACACCATTGCCCTCTGGCCCCTGCTGAAGGCCATGCTCTGCCAGTCCGCCCCGACCCTGCTTGCCATCCTCTTTATGCTGCTGGCCGCCCTCTCCAACCTGAAATTCCATCGCCTCAACCAGCGCCTCAACTACCTCTCCTGCCACGATGCCCTCACCGGTGCCTTCAACCGCCACTATCTGGTGCTGCTGGAACAGGCGGGCGATCTGGCCCGACAGCAAGCGGGGATCCTGATGCTCGATGCGGATCACTTCAAACGGGTCAATGACAACTTCGGCCATGGAGTGGGTGATAGGGTGCTGATCAGGCTGGTACAGATCTGCCAGCAGCAGATTAGGCCCACTGATCGCCTGATCCGCTGGGGGGGCGAAGAGTTTCTGCTGCTGATTGGCCGCGCTGATGCAACGCAGCTCGGCGAGCTGGCGGAGCGGCTGAGAAAGGCGGTGGCGGATCACGACTGGGCCGCCATCGAACCCGGGCTGGAGGTCACCATCAGCCTCGGCTATCTGCCCCACCAGGAGAACCTTCCCCTGCACGAAGCGGTGCGCCGCGCCGATGTGGCGCTCTATCAGGCCAAGGCCAACGGTCGCAACCGCAGCGAAAGATGGCAGGGTGACGAGGACCAGCCCACAGAGTAAGCTGGAACATCCACACTTTTCAGGAGTCACTTCGTGCCACGTAAACCCCGCGTAGGGCTCGCTCTGGGGAGCGGTGCCGCCAGAGGATGGGCCCATATCGGCGTCATCCGCGCTCTTGAACGACTCGGCATCAAGCCGGATTTGATCGCTGGCTGCTCCATCGGCAGCTTTGTCGGCGCCGCCTATGCCGCCGGTGAACTGGATCGGCTGGAAACCTGGGTGCGCGGCTTTACCCGCCTGCAGGTGGTCAGTCTGCTCGACCCGGCTCTCTCCGGCGGGCTGTTTCGCGGCGAAAAGGTGTTTGGCCTTGCCGCCAGCCATCTGGGGGATCCCGATCTCGAGAACCTGCCCATCCCCTTCGCCTGCATCGCCACCGAGCTCGATACCGGACGCGAAATCTGGTTGCAACGGGGCCCGCTGCGTCAGTCGGTACGTGCCTCCTGTGGCATGCCGGGGATCCTCACCCCGACCCGGATCAACGACCGCTGGCTAGTGGATGGCGCCGTGGTCAATCCGGTACCCATCTCGCTGGCTCGTGCCATGGGTGCCGAGGTGGTGATTGCGGTCAACCTCAACACCGACATGCACCAGCCCTGGACCGATGAACCAGACCAACCCGGCAGCGGCGGCCTGCTCAGCCAGTGGCTCAATCGCGGTGAATCCGGGCCAACCACCCCGGGTCTGTGGAGTGTGATGAGTGGCTCCATCAACATCATGCAGGAGCGCATTACCCGAGCCCGGATGGCCGGTGACCCACCGGAGATCCAGCTCTGCCCGCGCCTTGGCAGCTTCTCAATTATGGATTTTCATCGCGCCAGCGATGCCATCAATGAGGGGGAGGCCTGCGTCGAACGCAACCTCGAACAGCTCAAGGATGAATTGGGGCGCCTCGGGTTGCTGGGCAGTTAGTTGTCGACATGCTGCGGTTTACACATGAAAAAAGCGCCATTTGGCGCTTTTTTTCAACTTCCTTACCCGGTCACTCCTTACGGTAGAAGAGCAACCCGAGCAGAATCACCCCCACAGAGACCAGCAGATAGAGTCCCAGACTGGGATTGGTGATACCGCCATAGAGGATGATGAGCGCGCCCAGGGTGGCACAACTCGGGATCACGAACCGCTTTATCCAGCCCAACTCGGTAAAGGTGCGCATATACCAGATATAGAGGAACAGGTAGAGGCCATAGATCAGCACAATAGGCATCTCATCAAGAGCGATGTAACGACCGAATGTCTCGTTGATGCTGCAATACCACAACACCGAGTAGATCACCGACAACAGCGCTGCTGCACGGGCCGAGTTGATGGGCATATGATGGTGCGGTTCGATACGGCTCATCCACTTGGGAGCAGGCCCCTGATTGCGGATCGCCAACGAATAGGGAATGCGCATGGTCGCCAACACTAAACCGTTGAGGGTGCCGAGGCAGGAGACAATCACAAACACGGTCAAAATAGTCGAGGCAGTCCCGCCAAACAGGCTGGTGGTCGCAATATTCACCGCGTTATCCCCCTGCGCCACTATATCGTCCGTCGGCAGAACACTGGCGATCCCCAAGAAATAGGTAACATAAACCACAAAGACGATCAGAGTACCAATCACCAGCGCTCTGGGCAGGTTCCTCTTGGAATCGCGGATTTCGCTGTTGATGGTCACGGCAGCGATCCACCCTTCGTAGGCGAAGGCGGTGGCAACGACGGCCGTGGCCAAAGTGCCTCCGGTGCTCCCGATACCATCCATCGCCTGCACAAAGTTGGTCACGGTCACGCCATTGAGCAGACCAGAAATGGTGCCCACGATGGCAACCAGGATGAGCGGGATCAACTTGATCAGGGTCGAACCCACTTGCAGCTTGCCCGCCAGAACCGGGGCATAGAAGTTGATCAGATAGGTAACTGTCATATAGATAGCCGCCAGCATCCAGGTCGCACCAGAGTTGGTCGGATTATCACTGCCGAGCAAGATCATGGTGTACAGAGCGGCGACCCAGGCAAGGATGGCGGAAAGAGGGGCGTAATAGAGTACGCCTTTAAACCACCCCACCAGATAACCAAACATTTTGCCGTATGCCGCTTCGGCATAATCGACGATACCGTTGGACTTTTCGATCCGCTGGGCAAACTCGGCAAACACCAGTGCGC
The DNA here is from genome assembly GCF_050633025.1 of Aeromonas sp. Taxonomy (GTDB): domain Bacteria; phylum Pseudomonadota; class Gammaproteobacteria; order Enterobacterales; family Aeromonadaceae; genus Aeromonas. Next base: position 34,803 of record NZ_JBODRQ010000014.1, on the reverse strand, counting down.
CAAAGATCATCGAAAATGCCCCCAGCGCCCACGCCAGCAGCGCAATGGCCAGGTTACCGCCCGTCAGACGCAGAACATCATCGGCCTTGAAGAAAACGCCTGAGCCGATCACCACGCCGACCACCATGGCGATGGCTGTCATCAGGCCATAGCGTTTATCCAACTCATTACTGTTCATACCCATCGCTCATCTCTTCTTGAATGTTATTGTTTTCGGGTGGCCAGAGACCACCAGAGGCCCATTTTTCGGGGCCGCCTATTCTCGTTGGTCAGCATGGATAATTCAAAGCAGGTTAGATAAAAAAATCGAGCTGCGCCCCAAAAAAAATACCGCCCAAAGGCGGCATTTCTATTCACATCAATGATCACGCCTTGGCGAGGTCATCCGGTCCGATCTGGCCGATTTCGGCGATTTTTTTGTCTGCCAGCAGCCAGAGGGTGAATTTGTGCAGATCCGGGTGATGAGCCAGGGCAACCAGGAAGGCGCCCCCAACTTCACGGTAACCCAGTTCGTAGTTTTTTAAGGTTGTGGGAGGAACGCCCAACAAATCGGCAAACTTGGGACGGCTCAAACCGACCGCTTCACGGATTTGACGGATCTTCTTACCCACTGTAACGATATTTGAATTCATAATGTTCCATACTCCGTTTGACGGATTTACTCCGCCTTTATTTTTCGCGACGACTCGTAGTCAAGTGTATCAGTTTTGTTCGGACTCGTTATGGTCGAGCCTCTATCTTTATGAGCGCCCTTCGGCGACAACCCTAGCCTTCATGGGGGATGGTAATCCCTCAGCCGCTTCAGGTAAACAGTCTCGAAAAGAAACCTTTATTGTGACCCCCTCAATAACTCGTATAATCCACCAGATACCTATTAAGAGGAATAAGTATGGCGTTTCCCGGCATTATCTCTCACCTGCACCCCGTTTCAAGCCCGGAGGAACTGGCACAACAGCGTCTGCAAGGCGAACAATATCGCGCCGAAGCATTCTGGCTTCCAGCCCAGCTCTCCAGCCATGCCAGCGAGCTGCTGGCCGCCCTGCCGGAGAGCTGCAGCCTGTTTCTTGAACAACCCTGCCCAAACCTTTCCCTGCGCAGCCACGATGGCACCCTGTATAACAATGAGCAGCTCATCACGATAAATGGTCAGGCTATTGCTCTGGCAACCACCCCGGGTGATGGTGGTCTGGTGCCCGAATCGGGCATGTGCGAGATGGCCGACTGGCTGGAGGCGGGACACCGCCATTTCATCTGTCCCGCCGCGGTTCAGCCGGTAGCACGAGCCATCCTCAATATCTGGCCTCTTGACCCCTATCTGGCCCGACATTTCCTGATGACATTTATCCCCTTGCTGCAGAGCGCAACCCAGGCCGATTACCTCGCTGTTTTTGCGGCCAGGGCGACTCCGACCAACCCGCAACCAGACTGGGCTCAGGCTTATATGAAGCTGGAGAAGAAACTGCACAGGGCCTATCTGGATCATTAATTAATCTGGATAAACAGCCAGTTAAGGGCACGACACAATTTGCCACAGGGCTCATTTGTGAGCTTGATCATGTTTTAAAATCAGCATAGAGTGCGCCTCGTCATCGGAATGACTCAGTTGCCTGGCCGTGGTTTCTCACGCATCGCGTACCATGCCAGCGCACTCGACACACCAGGAGAGTGTGCAACCCGCTTCTGCCGGGTCATCTGCCAGACTCGACGCCAGCCGTACGGCGGAGCCTGCAGCTTACATAAATTACAAAGTGTGAAGCACGTGCATAACGTGCGATCTCAACGAGGATTTTTTTATGATGAAAATGGCTCCTTCCATGATCGCCATCGCCATGGCTGCTCTGGGTGCTACCGCTGCTCACGCCGCTGACGACATCTACTTCGGTGCCGGTGTCGGTGCTGCTCACTTCAACGGTCTGAACAAGATCGATGGCGGCGGTTACGCTGGTACTGAAGATGCTGCCGCAGCCAACGCCTTCGTTGGTTACAACTTCACCGAGAACTTCGGTACCGAATTCGGTTACCAGTATGCCGGTCGTGGCAACACCGAAGGTCTGCGTTACGAGAACCAGGGCGCCACCCTGTCCGGTATCGCCCGTCTGCCGGTTGGCAACGACTTCTCCCTGTTCGCTGAAGGCGGCGCCTACTGGGCTCACACCGATGGTCTGGGCATCAGCGACACCAAAGTATCCCCGCTGGCTGGCCTGGGCGTGACCTACAAGGTTAACGACGCTCTGGATCTGCAAGCTCGCTACCGTTACATGTGGGACGTGGCTGATCTGCACGCTGACAACGGTGACCGTTACAAGTCCAACCAGAGCGTTGCAACTCTGGAAGCGGTATACCACCCGTTCCGCACCTCCTACGTAGCGCCGGTAGCGGCTCCGGCACCGGTTGTTGAAGAAGCGCCGGCTCCTGCTCCGCAAGTGGTAGAGAAGAACTTCGCCCTGAACTCTGACGTGCTGTTTGCTTTCGGCAAAGAGACCCTGAAGCCGGAAGGTGTTGCAGCCCTGAACGCGCTGTACCAGCAGATCGTTGAGTTCCAGCCGAAAGATGGCAACGCTGTTGTTGTTGGTTACACCGACCGTATCGGCTCCGACGCTTACAACCAGAAGCTGTCTGAAGCCCGTGCCCGTACCGTTGCCAACTTCCTGGTCAGCAAAGGTATGGCTGCCAGCAAGGTTGCCATCGAAGGTCGTGGCGAAGCCAACCCGGTTACCGGCACCAAGTGCAACGGCGTAACCGCTAAAGCTCAGCTGATCTCCTGCCTGGCTCCGGACCGTCGCGTAGAAGTTCGCGTATCTGGCGTACAAGAAGTCCAGCAGTAATCTGATCAGGTTCAGATAGTGCAAAAAAGGGATGCTGCGGCATCCCTTTTTGTTTGTCTCCTTCTCCCCTGCATCTCTCTCCCCCCTCCCTGTGCTTGCCTGTCCCGCCTCGAAAGCATAAAGTAGTTGCGTCTGTAAGATATTGGATAAGCGATAAAAAGCGTTTTTTGCCCGGTCTGTTGCCCATGATAAATATGATTCATGAGAGTCCAAGGTCTTCGCTATCCACTTTGCTGGCGACTTTTCGCCGCAATAACAACAAGTGCATTGCCCGCCATGGGCTAACACAACGAGGATAAACCGATGAAACTCAAAATGGCTCCTACCCTGATTGCTCTGGCGCTCGCCGCCGCAGGCACCACAGCTCAGGCTGCCGATGACTGGTACACAGGTATTGGTACGGGTTGGGCTTATGCTCATAACCTTGACGATGTTAAAGGACTGGATACAGATAAAGACGCCACTGCACTGAGTCTGTTCGGTGGTTACAACTTCAACGATTACTACGCAGCCGAACTGGGCTATCTCTACGCCGGTAAAGCGGGCGTAGACGGTGCCGATTTCAAAACCCAGGGGGCAACCCTCTCCGGTATCGCCCGCCTGCCGCTGGGCGACATCTTCTCAGTGTTTGCTGAAGGTGGTGCCTACTTCAATCACGTCAACGGTAATGATAACAGCGACAACGGCACAGCACCGCTGGCGGGCCTTGGCCTGACCGCCAAGCTCTCCGACCTTGTCGATGTACAAGCCCGCTACCGTTATTTGTGGAATCTGGGCAGTGAGCAGAAGACCTGGGAGAGCGACATGAGCGTGGCGACCCTGGAGCTGGTGCTGCACCCCAACCGGACATCTTATGTCGCACCAGTTGCCGCTCCTGCGCCTGAGCCGGTTCCCGAGCCGGTACTGGTCGACAAGAACTTCGCCCTGAGCTCTGACGTGCTGTTTGCCTTTGGCAAATCCACCCTCAAGCCAGAAGGTGTCGCAGCGCTCAACTCCCTGTATCAACAGATCGTTGATGTTCAGCCGAAAGATGGCAGCGCCGTGGTCGTCGGTTACACCGACCGTATCGGTTCTGATGCCTACAACCAGAAACTCTCCGAAGCGCGTGCCCGTACCGTAGCCGACTTCCTGGTTGGCAAAGGTCTGCCAGCTGGCAAAGTGGCCATCGAAGGACGCGGTGAAGCCAATCCGGTCACCGGCACCCAGTGCGATAGCATCAAGGCCAAGGCCAAGCTGATCAGCTGTCTCGCGCCGGATCGCCGCGTCGAAGTGCGCGTCACCGGTGTTCAGCAAGTACAACAGTAATCCTGCAGTCCGCCCTACCAAGGAGGCCACCTGGCCTCCTTTTTCTTGCCTCTCATATCACCCACCTTTCCCCCTCTCTTGCTTTTCTCTCTTCCGGTCTCACGCCCATAGGCCAGGTTCACAGCTTGCGCCACATGCCTCTCTTATGGTTAAAAACAGCCCGTCATCTATACATAAGTGTGGGGTTTGGCCAGCAGGTCTCCCCACAACACCAAACATCGACGAGGATACGCGATGAACATAAGAGTAAAACCTGTGTGGATTGCACTGGCATTGGCGAGCACAGGCGCACAAGCGGAACCGATTCACGACTGGTATGCCGGGGTCGGCGGTGGCTGGGCCATTGCCCACAATCTGAATGATTTCAGTCAGGATGTCAGCAAGGATGCGACAGCACTCTCTCTGTTTGGCGGTTACAACTTCACGGAGAATCTGGGGGCCGAGATTGGCTATCTCTCCACCGGTGACTGGAATATCGGCGGTACCAATTTCAATAGCAAGGGAGCAACACTCTCCATCATTGGCCGCTTGCCACTCAACGATATGTTCTCGGTATTTGCTGAGGGAGGAGGCTACCTTTACCACGTCAAGTCTATCAACGGTGGCGATGACAACCTGGCGCCGCTGGCGGGTCTGGGTGTGACGGCCCGGCTCCATGACTGGGTCGATCTGCAGGCACGCTACCGCTACATAGTGCGCGTTGGCGATGATCCGGATAACGGCAAAGCCAACAGCGGCACCCAGCGCTGGGTCAGCGACATCAGCACCGCCACACTGGAACTGGTGATCCACCCGAACCGCAGCCAACCCGCAGAAGCGGCCCCCACGCCTGCCCCGGTCGTAATCCCCCCGCCACCGGCCGAACCGGAGATGGTAGATCAGACCTTCAACCTCAGTTCAGATGTGTTGTTCGCCTTTGGCAAAGCGGACCTCAAACAGGAGGGGATGAGCGCGCTGGACGATCTCTACCAGCAGATCGTCGACGTGCAGCCCAAGGATGGCAGTGCGGTGGTGATGGGATATACCGACCGCATCGGTTCGGATGCCAACAATCAGAGGTTGTCAGAAGCTCGAGCCCAAACCGTTGCCGACTTTCTGATCAGCAAGGGATTGCCTTCCGACAAGGTGAGCATCCAGGGCAATGGCGCGAGCAATCCGGTCACCGGCAACCAGTGTGATGCCATCAAGCCGAAAGCGGCGCTCATCGACTGCCTTGGACCGGATCGTCGGGTCGAGGTACGCGTCACCGGCGTACAGAGTACCAGCGAGTAGTTCATCTTGAGGCGATGACCATGTCAGAAGTGCAGTAAAAAGGGATGCTTTCGCATCCCTTTTGATTTGCATCTTCCCGCAGAAATCAGAACGAGGTGCGACGGTAGCGGCGATATTCCGGATGCCAGAAGTTGGCGTCGATGGCCTGATCGATCACTTCGTCCGGGGTCTGCACCGCCTTGCCCTGCAGCATGGCGGTCTTGGCCACCATCTTGGCGATAAAGCGGGAGACCTGATGGATATCCGCCAGATCCGGCAGCAGAGAACCCTCCTCCCCTTTCACCAGCGGCGAGCACTCTGCCAGCGCACGGCTGGCCGACATCAGCATGGCGTCGGTCACCCGGGTGGCGCCGGAGGCGATGACGCCAAGGCCGATCCCCGGGAAGATGAAGGAGTTGTTGCACTGGGCGATGACGTAGCGCTTGCCCTTGTGCTCCACCGGTGCAAACGGACTGCCGGTGGCCACCAGCGCCTGACCGTCGGTCCAGCGGATCAAATCCGCAGGTGTCGCCTCGACCCGGGAGGTGGGGTTGGAGAGCGGGAAGATGATGGGACGGACACAGTGCTTGTGCATGGTCTTGACCACCTCTTCGGTAAACAGCCCCGGCTGACCGGAGACCCCGATCAGGATGTCCGGTCGGCCGTGCTCCATCACCTCCAGCAGGGAGATGTTGTCCCCCACCGGCCAATCGGCGATCCGCTCCACCGGCTGGGAGAGGCGGCGCTGGAAGTCGAGTTGGTTGGGGATCTTGTCGGTGATAAGACCAAAGCGGTCCACCATAAAGAGCCGGCTGCGCGCCTGGGCATCGGTCAGCCCTTCGGCCTTCATCTGCGCCACGATCTGCTCGGCAATGCCGCAACCGGCGCTGCCCGCGCCGAGGAAGGCCACCCGCTTCTCGGAGAGCTTGGCGCCAGAGGCCTTGCAGGCGGCGATCAGGCTGCCCAGGGTCACGGCGGCGGTGCCCTGAATGTCATCGTTGAAGCAGCAGAGCTCGTTCTTGTAGCGGTTGAGCAGCGGCATGGCGTTGTTCTGGGCGAAGTCCTCAAACTGCAGCAGGATATCGGGCCAGCGGCGCTTGACCGCCTGAATAAAGGCATCGACGAATTCGGCGTACTCTTCACCGGAGATGCGCGGATTGCGCCACCCCATGTAGAAGGGATCGTTCAGCAGCTGCTGGTTGTTGGTACCCACATCCAGCACCACCGGCAGACAGTAAGCAGGGGAGATGCCGCCACAGGCGGTGTAGAGGGACAGCTTGCCGATGGGAATGCCCATGCCGCCGATCCCCTGGTCACCCAGACCCAGGATCCGCTCGCCATCGGTCACCACGATCACCTTGACGTTCTGCTTGGTGGCGTTTTGCAGCATGTCATCGATCCTCTCCTTGTCCGGATAGGAGATAAACAGACCACGGGCGCGGCGATAGATGTTGGAGAACTCCTCGCACGCCTTGCCGACAGTCGGGGTGTAGATGATGGGCAGCATCTCTGTGAGGTGATTGTGCAGTAGCCGGTAGAAGAGCGTCTCGTTGGTATCCTGAATGTTGCGCAGGTAGATGTGCTTATCCATGTCGTTGCCAAATCCCATGAACTGGCGATAGGCCCGCTCAGCTTGCTCCTCGATGGTTTCGATATTCTGGGGCAGCAGCCCCTCGAGGTTGAAGTTGCTGCGCTCTTCGCTGGTGAAAGCGCTGCCCTTGTTGAGTAGCGGGGTCTCCAGCAGGGCGGGACCGGCGTAGGGAATGTATAGGGGACGTTTCTGGTTATTATCTTCAAACATGGATCTGGGTACCTAAACAGTTAGCGAGAAACAGGAACCCGCCGATCCTATGAGCTTGTGCGACAAATTTCAAAGTGTTTGCGTATTCGTTGCAAAAGGTTTGCGAGCATGTCGACGAAACGCACCGGGAGTCTGACCAGTCAAACGACGAAAACGGTTGGCAAAGTTAGCCCCATCACTGTAACCGACCCGGGCCGCCAGTTCGCCAAGTGGCCAGTTGGTATAGAGCAACAGCTGACGCGCCTTGTTCATTCTAAGCTCGGTTACCCTCGCCATCGGCCCCATACCGAACGCTTGCTGACAGAGCCGGTGCAGATGGGGCACCGAGCAGGCCATCTGGTCGGCGAGCCGGGCCACGCTCCAGGATTCGTCGAGGCGCGCCTCCACCCGGCGAAACAGCGCCTGCAGGCGTAGCTCCGGCGTGCCACGCACCTCTCCCTGCAGGGTGCGCTCCAGCAGTGCCAGCAACAGGCTGAGCAGTTGGGGTTGCAGCACAGAGCGAACCCCCTCCCCCTGCATCAGGCTGAGCAGATGGTAGAGCTGATCGCCGCCATCCCCTTGCCAGATACGGTGCCCAAGGTGGTGCAAGTGCTGCCAGCGCGGCACGTCATCGAGCAGAATCCAGCTCATCTGCCAGCTTTCGCCAATCAGCTTGAGACCACCGGGCACGGCGGCGGGCAGGAAAATCAGCGATCCGGCCGGAATGGCTTGCTCCCCCTCGTCGGTGAGCAGCGCGCCCCCCTCATCGTGACTCACCATCAGGATGTGAAACTCGGGGTGATTGCGGCGAATGAGGTAGTGCTCCCGAATGGTCGAGAGGCCGGTGAGGAAGATCCCCGCCTCGCCGAGCAGCGGCAACCCTTCGCGCCCCAGCATCCGCTCATCGCAAGAGGGCGCTATCTCCAGACACTCGCAGGCAAATGGCATAACACCTCAACAGGATAGTTTTACACAAGAAAACCGAGAGCTACTCACAGTGAGAAGAGCCTCATCAGCCCCTATCATACCCCTGACAAACCTTGCTTTTCTTATACCCGGTTAACAACTATGAATTATTGGCAAGCGATTTTAAAACAAACCACCGATCGCGAATTCATGACCCGATTGTGGTGGCTGGCCCTGCCGGTTTCGCTGCAATCCATGATGTTCTCCCTGCTCGGCCTCATCGATATCATGATGGTGAGCCAGCTTGGCACCACGGCTGTGGCGGCGGTCGGCTTGGGTAACCGGGTCTTCTTTTTCAATCTGCTGGTGATAGCTGGCCTCGCGGGCGGGGTCTCGGTATTGGCAGCACAATACTTCGGGCGCGGGGAGATGGCCGGGGTGCGCCGCTCTCTTGCGCTGGCCATAGTAGGCGCCCTGCTGGTCACCCTGCCCTTTGCCTTCATCTATGTGCTATCGCCGGGTAGCGTGCTGGGCTTTGCCAGTCAGGATCCGGCACTGCGGGCACTGGCGGATCAGTTCTTGATGATCACCGGCGCCACCATCCTCTGTACCGCCATCGTAGTGCCGCTGGAGTCAGCCCTGCGCTCGGTCGGCAATGCCGCCGCGCCGACCCGGATCGGCATTATCGCCATCATCGCCAACGTCATCCTCAACTACGCCCTCATCTTTGGTCACTTCGGCTTCGAGGCGATGGGAGTAGCCGGTTCGGCCTGGGGCACCACCATTTCCCGGCTGCTGCAGACAGTCCTGCTGCTGCTCTACGTAAAGCGTTATGAGGCGCGCCTGATCCCGCGCACACCAGACTGGCTGGCCGCCTTCAAGCGCAAGGAAGTGGTGCGCTTTACCCTGATCGCCCTGCCGCTGCTGTTCCATGACGGCCTCTGGGCCTTCGGCATGCTGATTTACGGCTTTCTCTACGCCCATCTTGGTACTGACTCACTGGCCATCATGACCACCCTCGGCACCCTGGAGAGCATCCTCATCTCCCTCTTCTTCGGGCTGGCAGTGGCCTGCTCCACCCTGCTCGGCCATCGGCTCGGGGCCGAGGAGTATGAGGTCGCCTGGCAGCACTCCCAGCTCTTCCTGCTGCTGGCACCGATTGGCGCACTACTGGTGGGGATCATCGTCTGGCTGCTGCAAGCCAACCTGCTGCAGTGGGTCGGCAACCTGCCCCCCGAGCTGATGACGGAAGCGGGTCAGGTGCTCGGCATCATGTGCCTCGGGATGCTGCTCAAGGTGTTCAACATGGTGGGGATCATCGGGGTGCTGCGCTCCGGTGGCGATGTGAACTACAGCATCTTCATCGACATTGTCGGGATGTGGTGTATCGGTATCCCGCTCGCCTGGGTGGCCGTTACTGTGCTCGGCTGGCCCCTCACTTGGGTAGTCGCTGTTGTGTTGCTGGAGGAGCTAAGCAAGATGGTGCTGGTGCAGCACCGTATTCGCCAGCGCCGCTGGTTGAAGAATCTGGTGATGGGCTAATACGCGACAAAGCGGGGTCATATCAATGACAGAAAAACCCTGTTTGCAGTATGCTGGGCGCCTCTTCAATCAGAAGCAGGGCGCCGCCACATGCAATGGCTCAATGCCCCTGTCCAGTAGTCGTTTAAGGAGACGAGCATGCAACCACAGAAAGAGCTGATCACCGAGACGGCCCTGCTGGAGATGGCCAACAAGATCATCAAGGAACACGAAGATTTCATCCACGGTATGCGCGCCGATTCGGTGGAGCAGAAGGGGGATATTCTGGTGTTCAAGGGGGAGTATTTCCTCGCCGAAGATGGCACCCCGACCGGCAAGACCATGGCGGTCTTCAACATGTTCAAGCTGCTGGCCCAGCAACTCTCCGGCAAGTACAAGTTGAGCTGATTTCACCAGCTCATTGCCAACAAGATGCCGCCCTCAGGCGGCATCTGTTCTTGCGCTGTTCTGCCCCTCGACCACTACGCAGTTGCGTCCCGCCATCTTGGCCTGATAGAGGCACTCATCAGCGCGGTTGATCAGCAGATCCGTGCTCTCGCCGGATCGGGCCAGCGCAATTCCTATGCTCACCGTTACCTCCAGTAATTCGTCCGAAGTGGGACTCTTCACCAACCGCGTTTCGACAGCAATGCGCAGCCGTTCAGCCACTTTGCTCGCCAGTACCGGATCGGCATGGTTGTACATCAGGATGGCAAACTCTTCACCACCATAGCGCCCCAGCACCATATCTGGTTCCAACTGTTCGCCCAGCGTGATGGCCACCTCCTTGAGCACCGCATCACCTGCCAGATGGCCGTAGATATCGTTGATCCGCTTGAAGCGATCGAGATCCAGCAGCACCAGCGCAAAGTGCTTCTGTCTGATCAGCAATTGCGCCCTGGCCTGTTCCAACTGCTTCATCAGCAGGCGACGGTTCATCATGCCGGTCAGCTCATCGGTGGTGGACTCCCGATAGAGCCGCAGCAGCATATTGAGCTGGCCACACTGCACCCAGCAACTGGCCAGGGTGAACATGCCAAGCACCCACACCTGGTTCAGGGTGGCCTGGCTCCAGATGCTCTGTCCAACCAGCAACCAGTGACCCAGTAACATGGTCACCAGCACCACGCAGGCCAGTTGCAAGCTGAGGGAGAGGGGGATGGGGAAGATGGCAAACAGAGTGATCAGCAGATAGGGGAAAACGGCATAACCGGCCTGCAACTCCTGCTCGCTGCCAAAGCTGTGCAGGCAGAAGAGAGAAAAGCTCATCATCACCGCCATCAGGTAGCCAAGGGCCAGCTTCATCCGTTCCCGCTTGAAGTGGATGAGATAAGAGAGCGGGATCAGTGGCGAGAGCGCCAGTGTGCAGAAGATCCGAGCCTGAAACAGCAGCTCGAAATGGGGGAGAGGCAGAGTCATCCAATCCACCACGGCCCAGGCCGGCAACCCCACCATCAGCAGGCAGGTAAGCAGACGCAGACGCACCGTCATAAACCCCATACGGGTACGGGTAAAGTCTTCGGAGTGAACCCGCGCACTCCAGAACTCTGACAGCTTATGCATCCAGAGTCTCCACATTAATACCAAGGGCTCATTCTACACTCCAATAGTGATAAAACAGCCATTAGCGAGAGAATAAAAAAAGAGATCTGAATCACACAAACCGACAGATGATAATCGCAGCACGCAAACGTTTCAATCCATCCAAAAATAAACCTTTTTTTGCATAATTAGCGCTGGTCAGCCTCATTTCAATCACTACAATAGCGCCCAATTTTCTCCCCCTCCCCACACAATTCGAGGTACTTATGGAACAGGCTGCTGTCACACGCGCCAATCGAGAGGCACATCCACCCAGGCGAGCCCATAGCGAACTGGTCTATGGCATAGAGGATGTCCCGCCTCTGCCCCAGACGCTGTTCGCCGCCCTGCAGCATATGCTCGCCATGTTTGTCGCCATCATTACCCCGCCCCTGATTATCGCCAATGCCCTCGGCCTCCCTGCCGCCGAAACCCGTTATATCGTCTCCATGTCGCTGGTCATGTCCGGCATCGCCTCCTTCATTCAAACCCGCCGCTTCGGCCCCATCGGTTCCGGCCTGCTCTCGGTGCAGGGCACCAGCTTCAACTTCCTCGGCCCCATCATCGCCTCCGGTCTCGCCCTCAAACAGGCGGCCATGCCCACCGAGGATCTGTTGGGCACATTGTTCGGCACCATGATGGTTGCCGCACTCACTATCGTGGTGATGAGCCGCTTCCTCCATCTGGTGAAACGGATCATCACCCCGCTGGTGACCGGCATAGTGGTGCTGCTGATCGGCCTGACCCTGATCAAGGTAGGTCTCATCAGCATGGGCGGCGGCTATGCAGCCCTCTCTGATGGCAGCTTCGCCAGCCATACCAACCTCTTCCTCTCCCTGCTGGTGCTCGGCCTTATCGTGTTGCTGCAGCGCAGTCGCAACCCCTGGTTGCGCCTCTCCGCCATCATGATCGCCATGCTGGCGGGCTATGCCGTGGCGCTGCTGCTGGGCAAAGTGAGCACCCCCACCTTTGACGGCCCTCTGGTGATGGTGCCCATTCCGCTCCACTACGGCCTCGGCTTTGACTGGCAGCTGTTCGTGCCGCTCGCCATCATCTTCGTGGTGACGGCGCTCGAAGCGATCGGCGACATGACCGCCACCTCGGACATCTCCGGCGAGCCGCTGGAAGGGCCTGTCTATATGGAACGGATCAAAGGCGGTGTGCTGGCCGATGGTGCCAACTCCATGCTGGCGGCGGTTTTCTCCACCTTCCCCATGTCCACCTTCGCCCAGAACAACGGCGTTATTCAGCTGACCGGCGTCGCCAGCCGCCATGTCGGCCTCTTCATTGCAGCGATGCTGGCCCTGCTCGGCCTGTTCCCGGCGGTCGCCAGTCTGGTGCAGCAGATCCCGGAGCCCGTGCTGGGGGGCGCCACTATCGTGATGTTCGGCACCATCGCCGCCGCTGGCGTGCGCATCATTGCCCGCGAGGAGCTGGATCGCCGCGCCCTGATGATCCTGGCGGTGTCGCTCGCCATGGGGCTGGGAGTCGCGCAGGTGCCGGAAGTGCTGCAACACCTGCCGGAGCTGGCCAGAAGCGTGCTCTCATACGGCGTCGCCACCGGTGGCATTACCGCCATCGTGATGAACCTGCTGCTGCCCAAGTGCAGCAAACAGCCTCTCTGATCCCGCGACGAACAGAGCGCAATAAAAAAGCCACGACCCGGGTCGTGGCTTTTTTCGTTTGGATAGATTGTTGTGGGATCAGGCCGTCTGCGGCTCCGGCTCGGCTTCGCTATCCAGATCCCGGCTAAAGTAGGCGCGGGTCTCGGCGATCACCACATGGCGCAGGCCAATCAGGCCGATGAGGTTGGGCACCGCCATCAGGCCGTTAACGATATCGGCCAGGAGCCAAATCATGTCCAGATGGAGGAAAGCACCGCTCGCCACCAGCGCCAGATAGACCAGGCGGTAGGGTTTGATCGCCTTCACCCCGAACAGATACTCGGTGCAACGCTCGCCGTAGTAGTTCCAGCCAAGGATGGTGGTAAAGGCGAAGAATAGCAGGCCAATGCTCACCAGATACTGGCCGACATGAGCATCGAGCCCCTGGGCAAAGGCCAGACTGGTCATGGCCGCGCCGCTTGCATCGCCGCTCCACACGCCGGTCACCACCAGAGTCAGGCCGGTCATGGTGCAGATGATGATGGTGTCGATGAAGGTACCGGTCATGGAGACCAGCCCCTGCTCCACGCACGAATCGGTCTTGGCCGCCGCCGCCGCGATGGGCGCAGAGCCCAGACCTGACTCGTTGGAGAAGACCCCGCGCGCCACCCCAGACTGAATGGCCAGCATGATGCTGGCGCCGACGAAGCCGCCGGTCGCCGCATGGCCGGTGAAGGCACTCTCGATAACCAGCATGACGGCATCGGGCAGGGCGCTGGCGTTATTCACCAGCACGCCGAGACAGGCGACGATGTAGAAGATGGCCATAAAGGGCACCACCTTGCTCGACACGCTGGAGATGGACTGAATGCCCCCCAGAGTCACCAGCGCCACGATCAGGGTCAGCACCACGGCGGTCGCTTCACGGGGCACCGAGAAGGAGAGGCTCATGGCATCGGAGATGGCATTGACCTGCGGGAAGGTACCGATCCCGAAGAAAGCGACACCGATGCCGAACAGGGCAAACAACTTGGCGAGCGGCTTGGAGCCGAGCCCCTTCTCCAGATAGTACATGGGGCCGCCCGCCATCTGGCCGTTGGCATCCTGCTCGCGATATTTCACCGCCAGCAGACACTCGGCATACTTGGTGGCCATACCGAACAGCGCCGCCATCCACATCCAGAACAGGGCACCGGGGCCGCCGAGCTTGATGGCGGTGGCGACCCCGACGATGTTGCCGGTGCCGATCGTTGCCGAAAGCGCGGTACAGAGGGCGCCGAAGCTGGAGACATCCCCCTGCTTGCCCTGCCCCTGATCGCGACCAAAAACCAGCCGCAGTGCGAGCGGCAAGCGCACCACCTGAAGCAGACCCAGACGCAGAGTGAGGTAGATACCGGTCCCGACCAGCAGGATCAGCAGGGGCGGCCCCCAGATAAAGCTATCGATGGCGGTTAACGCCGATTGAATTGATGACATGCATCCTCCTTAAGAAACAGAAATTAAGGAGGAGAAGGATGATCTTCCCATAGGTGTCGCGATCGGCCAGAGGCGATCGGATGCGGGCCAAGCCCAGGTACAACCATCCCATCCCCTCTGTCCTTTTGCCTGAGAGTTTCCGGCGCCAGCCTGCCCTTGCGGGTAGTCATGGTGCCTTGCTCCTTCGGCGCCCGATTTAACGGGTCTCTCCAGAGTATCGTCCAGTAGCAGTCCACACCGGTTGCCCGGTACCTGAAAGATTCACTTCTTCGGTGGATGGTTGCCCATCGCTCTCCTGCTACCTTCATCCGAACTAGTTTGGATTAGGAAGTCGGCATGTTAATCCAAAAAATGTGAGCTGTCTCGCACTTGGCTGCCCCCATTTATATTTTTTTAGTGACCGCCAGAACCGCAGCAAGAATGTTAAATGTTAGTTAACTATCAACAAGTTAGGCTCTCACGGATCAAATGTGGCCCAAACGGGAAAAATGGCGGATAGAGAACAGTGATCCCTCTCGTTTCGCCAAGAAAATCTTGCCGACATATCCAATCAAAATGCTTGCGCACAGAATCAATAAGCCGATAATCCGCTGCATAACCAAGCACTTTGCCATCAATTTATGCACTGTGTTCGGTTGGTCCCACCGGACCGCTCGCCTGACCCGGCCGTCGCCGGTTCAATCGCATATGGCTTGGGCATATCACGCCCCCTAAGGATGACCAAAAGAGAATGAACGAGACCCTGGTAGCACAAGATTACCGTCAGCTGGTTGAACAATTCGGCTCCCCCCTGCTGCTGCTCGACAAGGCAGCCGTCCGCAAACAGTATCGGGCCCTGGCCGCCGCCCTGCCCGATGTACGATTGCACTATGCACTCAAACCCCTGCCCCATGAGGCGGTGGTCTCTGTCTTGAAGGAAGAGGGGGCCTGTTTCGATCTGGCCACCAATGGCGAAGTGGATCTGGTGCGCAGTCAGGGGGTTCGCCCGGGACGTTGCATTCATACCCATCCCATCAAGCGCGACAGCGATATCCGTTACGCGCTGGAGTTCGGCTGCACTGTGTTTGTCTATGACAACCCGCTGGAGCTGGAAAAGTTCATTCCCTACAAGGACGAAGTGAAACTGCTGCTGCGGGTCAGCTTCCCCAACCCCGAGACCAAGGTCGATCTCTCCAAAAAGTTCGGCTGCCCTCCGGAGCAAGCGCTGCCGCTGCTGCAACTGGCCCACGCCAAGGGGATCAAGGTGATGGGACTGTCGTTCCACGTCGGCTCCCAGGTACCTCATGCCCGTCGCCATGTGCAGGCCATCGACGCCTGCCGCGAGATCATGGAGCAAGCCTGGGCGCTCGGGCTCAAGCCCTGGGTACTGGATATCGGCGGCGGCTTCCCGGTCGATTATGAGGGGGGCGAGTTCGATATCGACGGCTTCTGCGCCCCGATCCGCGAAGCGCTGGCCAAGTTGCCCGCTACCGTGCAGAAGATTGCCGAACCGGGCCGCTTTATCAGCGCGCCGGCCATGACTTCGGTATCAAGCGTGATGGGCAAGGCCCACCGCGGCGACAAGATCTGGTACTACCTGGATGACGGTCTCTACGGCAGCTACAACGGCCAGCTCTATGACCACGTTACCTATCCGGTGAGCACGCCTTATGCCAGTGGCGAGCAACACAACTCGGTGCTCTCCGGCCCGACCTGCGACAGCGTGGATGTGATCCGCGATGGCATCATGCTGCCGGACCTCGAGCTTGGCGAGCTGGTAGTGGGTAAGGTGATGGGCGCCTACACCTGGGCCTCCGCCTCCACCTTCAACTTTTTCCCCAAGGCCAGCATCCTCATTCTGGACAGCAGCCAGAAGGGGCAGAAGCTGGTGGCAGTAGCCTGAGCATACCGCTCGCTCGCCAACAGGTTCACTGGGCAAAAACAAGAGGGGGAAGCTTGAGCTTCCCCCTCTCTCATTTCACCAACCCCTATCAGATAAACTGACTGGTCAGCAGCCAGCCGGTGTAGGCGACGAAGCAGGTGAGCAGCACGCCCCCCTCCAGCCGGTTGATGCGGCCCTGCCCCTTGCGGCCCAGACACATCACCAGCAGCAGCAGGGTCAGCCCCATCATGATGCTCCAGTCACGGGTGAGCACTTCCGGCGCCACATCCAACGGATGAATGCCCGCCGCGATCCCCACCACCGCCAGGGTGTTGAACAGGTTGGAGCCCAGCACGTTGCCAAGGGCCAGATCATGCTCGTTCTTGCGAATGGCGATAAGCGAAGAGGCCAGCTCCGGCAGGGAGGTCCCTACCGCGACTATGGTGAGGCCAATCACCAGATCGCTGATACCAAGCGCCTGAGCGATGGTCACCGCCCCCCAGACCAGCAGACGGGAAGCGCCGATCAGCAGCACCAGCCCGACCACCAGCCAGAAGATGGCACTCTTGAGGGACATCCCCGCGCTCTCGATATCCTCGGCGGTCTCGGTATCCAGCGCATCTCCCTTGCCATTCATGCCAGCCCAGATAGACCAGCCCATCAGAGCAACGAAGACGGCCCCCAGAATGACCGCATCCATCCGGCCCAGATGACCATCGATCAGCAGGGCGCCGGAGAGCAGGGTAATGCCGAGCAGGATCGGGATCTCCTTGCGCACTACCTGAGAGGCCACCGCGATAGGGCTGATCAGTGCCGTCAGACCCAGGATCAGCGCGATATTGGTGATGTTGGAGCCATAGGCATTGCCGAGCGCCAACCCGGGATTGCCCTGTGACGCCGCCAGCGCGGAGACCACCATCTCCGGGGCCGAGGTACCAAAACCGATGATCACCATGCCGATCAGCAGCGGCGGCATCCCCGCATAACGGGCGGTGGCAGCGGCACCGTCGACAAACTTGTCTGCACTCCAGACCAGCAGCGCCAGTCCGGCAATCAGGGCAACAAAAGCCAGGGTCATAGGATCTTCATCTCTTGTTATCTGCAACAAAGCGCCAGCCCGAACGGGCAGGCACCATGGGAAAGTGGCGCCAGTGTAGCTGTGCCACCTTCCATTTCAAGGGGAAATCAAACCATGATTAACATTTCACAGCACAGCCAGCAGGCTCGCGGCATCGGAGACCTCGAACTTGCCAGGCGCCTCCACAAACAGCTGCTCGACCACTCCATCGTTGGCGATCAACGCAAAGCGCTGGGCACGGATGCCGCCAAAGGCACCGGTATCCTTGGCCAGATCCAGCGCCCGGGTCCAGCTGCCATCGCCATCCGCCAGCATGGTGATCGCCTCGGCATTCTGGGCCGTCTGCCAGGCCCGCATCACGAAGGCGTCGTTGACCGACAGACAACAGATGGCATCCACCCCTTTGGCCATAAACTGATCGGCCAGCACCACATAGCCGGGCAGATGAGCATTGGAGCAGGTAGGAGTAAAGGCGCCGGGTACCGCAAACAGCACCACTTTTTTACCGGCGAACAGCGTCTGGCTATCCCGCAGCTGCTTGCCCTCGGCGGTGATAAAGGTAAATTCGCCCGCAGGCAGGGGTTGTCCTACAGCAATCATGATTTCTCGTCCTGAGTCGTGATGGGAAGTCGCCAGTTTATCCCAGAGTGACGATGCCGCCTAACAGCGGCTCTGAGCCTGACTCTGGATAGCGGCAGGCATTTTCCCCTTGGGCAGACTACTCTTGAGCTGGTTTCACGGCGCCAGGAGGCCCCATGCAACACTATTACGATGGTCTGGAAATTCGTCCCCCCGCCATGCGCGAACAGCAGCAACTGGACCAGCTCAATCATCAGCTTACCCATGTCAGTCAATATTGCGCCGGTTACTCCAGCGCCTATCGCCAGTGTCACCTCGAGGATCTGGCTGAGCTGGCCACCCTGCCACTGCTCGACAGCAAAGAGCTCTTTGCCGCCCAGCAAGCTCATCCCCCCTTTGCCGGTCTCACCGGCCGTCCAGCCAGTCAGGCGCTGCGGGTCTTCTCCTGTCCGGGCCAGCTGGCCATCCCCGAATATGCCGGAGCAGACTGGTGGGGCGCCGCCCGGGCGCTGTTTGCCGCCGGTTTCAAGGCGGGGGAAGTGATGCTCAACGGCCACGACTATCATGCCGGCCCCACCGCCTTTATCTTCGATAACGGCGCCCGCCAGCTGGGGGCTCCCGTGGTACCCTGCGGCCCCCACGATACCCAGCGCCAGCTGGAGGCACTGCTGCGCTATCAACCCACCGGCTACGTCGGCCCGCTGGTGACCCTGCTCGACCTGCTGGAAGCAGCCGAGGCAGCGGAGATCCCGAGCGACTCGCTGCGCCGCGCCCTACTGTGCGAAGCAACCCATCCCGAAACGGCACCACTGCGCGCCATTCACGGCATTGCGGCCCTCAACTGTCTGGTGTGGCAGGATGTGGGGGTGGTGGCCTACGAGAGTCAGCCCGGTCAGGGCTTTATCGTCAACGAGAGCTGCATCGTCGAGATCATCGATCCCGCCAGCGGCAATCCCGTGAGTGGCGATGAAACGGGCCAGCTGGTGGTGACCCGGCTCGATCTGGAGTATCCATTGCTGCGTCTGGCCACCGACTGGCAAGGGCACTGGCTCGCCAAGCCGAGCGCTTGCGGGCGCACCAACTGGCGCCTCAAGCTGGTGTAGCAGACCAAGTAAATGCACAAAGGCAGACGGGCAGCCATCAGGCTGCCCGTCTTGTCTCTGGAGAAGAGGATATATGAAGTTGGTCAGCGCCTTTCCTGCCAGGTGGCGATGGCGAGCAGGGAGTCGGGGGTAAATTCACTGGCACGCTCGGCGATCTCGGCCAGGCTCATCCAGTGCACCGCGCTCACCTCTTCGGCCTGCAACTGCAGCGGCCCCTGATAGCGGCAACTGAAGAGGCCACCCCAAACCCGGTAGCCCTTTCCTTCCGCATAAAAGCTGCCAAAGCCCTGCAAGGGAACATCCATAATCCCCAGCTCCTCGGCCAGCTCGCGGCGGGCTGAGCGCTCCATCTCCTCACCTGTGGTGACCACGCCACCAGCGCAGGCATCCAGCATGCCGGGGCAGAAATCCTTGCTGAGGGTGCGTCGCTGCACCAGGATCCGATCCGCGTCGTCGAGCACCAGAATATAGCTGGCGCGATGGCAGAGATTCTCCCGCCGCACCTTGGCTCGCTCGGCCACGCCAATCACCCGGTTGTTCCCGTCCACCACATCAACCCATTCCACGCACAAGCCCTTTCGTTCCATTCGACTGCCCGCAGTATATCGGTGCGGTGGTTTGCCATGGCACAACTTTTTCGATGACGCCGTCAATTTGCCGAGCCCACCAGCAAAATAAGGATTCATGCAAATCTTTATAAATCGTCATATCAGTGTCATCGACCGACACCATAGTGTGCCCTGTCCAGGCAATCAGGGAACCGTGCGATGAAGGTGTTCAAGCAGTTATCCCCACGGCAGATCGCTCGCTACATCAAGAGCTTTCATCGAGGCTATTTTGCCATCGAGTCGCTGGGAACATTTGAATTCAACGCGGGCAGGATCAGCCTCCATGGCCTGACCTGCCGCCAGCGGCTAAGACTGGCTCGCCAGATCAATCTGGCGGTCAGACAACTTGGTCACCGCGACCCCTTGCCGGACATGTGAGTCAAAGGGTCTTGCCCTACTGTCTGTTGTGCATCCATGCTTTGCCCGCCGGCTACTGGCCGCGCGGGCCGTTTTCGATATCGGTAATGATGCCGTTGCGCACCGTCACAAAGCGCATGAACTCGTTCTTGCCGAAGTTGTAGGTCCAGCGTTCACCATATTTGACCTGCACCATGTTGCCAAACTGGTTCTCCTCGTTGCGATTGAGCTCTTCTCGCAGCATGGGCTCACCGCACTTGAGCAGCATCTCGGCGGTGGTGTCGCCCTCGGTGATCAGGGCGTTCTTGCAACGCATGGCATCGGCACTGGCCGGAATGCTCAACAGCAACAGAGCAAGCCCCGCTACTTTCTTCATCTTCTTGCTCATCGGGTTCTCCTTATCCTCTCTAATGAGTCGCAGCATGCCTGTTCCCGTTTCTGAAAAAACCAGTCAATGGCGCAAAAGTGCCGCCCTTTTCTGCTCTCCAGCCCGCAGGTCGCGACAAATACTGTCTATCACATAACCCAAAAACAAACGGCGACCCGAGGGTCGCCGTTTGCATCAAGCCAGCAGGATCACAGGATGTCCAGCAGCTCGACTTCAAATACCAGTGCAGAGTAGGGCGGGATGGAACCGGCACCACGGGCACCGTAGGCCAGATCGTGGGGGATGTAGAGCTTCCACTTGGAACCAACCGGCATCAGCTGCAGCGCTTCAACCCAGCCAGCGATCACGCCGGTCACCGGGAATTCAGCCGGCTGGCCGCGAGCAACAGAGCTGTCGAATACGCCACCGTGGGTGAAGGTACCGTGGTAGTGCACACGCACGGACTGACCGGCTACCGGAACGGCACCGTTGCCTTCTACCAGCACTTCGTATTGCAGACCGGAATCGGTCACGTTTACGTTGTCGCGCTTGGCGTTGTCAGCCAGGAAGGCTTCGCCATCAGCAGCAGCGGCCTTGGCGGCGGCTTCCTGCTCTTCTTGCATACGCGCAGTGATCACCTGGAAGGCATCATTGATATCGTCACGGCTGACCGCGAACTCCAGACCATTCAGAGCATCTGCCAGACCTTGTTGCAGGGCAGGGATATCCAGACCGGCAAAGGCTTGCTGCGCCAGCTGATCACCCATGTTGCGGCCGATGCCATAGCTGGCCTTCTGTTCGATAGAGTCGTATTGGGACATTGAGATGTTGCTCCAGATCCATGTAGTAAAGAGGCGGGATAATATCAGACTTTTGGCCGGGGTGCTGCCGGGGACGCCCCTGATTTCCCCGTCAGTGGGAGGAACTTCACACAAGATGCGGATGAACGCCGCCCAACGGCGGCGATCTGCTTAACCGCGATCCAGCAAGGCTCTGACCGCAGCCACCTTGGCGCCATCGGTGATATTGACCCGGCCATCATCCGAGGTGCCCATATTTACGCCATGGGGCACCATGCCACCGCGCCAGCCCATGCCGGACATATGCACTTCACTCACTCCGGTGAACTCGATGATGGTACGCACGTTGTCGGCATTGACCCCGGCCCCCGGCATCAGGCTGGCACGTCCCGCCAGCGCCTGCTGCATCTCCTGCAAGGTCTCGAGCCCAGCCAACGCTGTCGGCGCATGGCCCGAGCTCAGAATGCGCTCGCAACCGGCAGCGACTATGGTCTCCAGATCGAGGCGCCAGTCGGAGGAGAGGTCGATGGCGCGATGGAAGGTGACTCCCAACGGGCCAGCGGCATCCACCAGCTGTTTGAGCTTGGCGGCAGGCACCCGCCCCGCCTCATCCAGCAAACCGACCACCACCCCTTGCAAACCGGCAGCGCGTGCCGCAGCGATATCTTGCAGCATCATCTCGAACTCGCCGTCGTTGAAGCAAAAATCCCCGGCGCGCGGGCGGATCATGGCGCAAACCGGCACGGTGGCGTGGCGGGCCGCCTGCTGCATAAAACCGTAGGAGGGGGTCAGGCCCCCCAGACCCAGCGCAGAGCAGAGCTCGATGCGATCCGCCCCGGATTGCTGGGCGGTAAACAGGGATTCCAGGTTGTCGATACAGATTTCAAGACGGGTCATGAGGACTCCTTTTTCGGGGAGATCAGACCCCACATCTGATCTCATAGATTGAGCAAGGCTGCGCCGCGCACACCACCGGCACCGCCGAAGCGGGCCTGGCGGATCTCGGGCAGGGCGACCCCGGGCAGCAAGTGACCGGGCAGACGCAGCGGCAGCTGTTCATAGAGGGCGGGCAGGCCGCTCAGGCCGCCCCCCAACACCACCACCTCGGGATCAATCACCGAAATGGCGGTGGCAAGCCCGGCGGCCATGATCTCCAACCAGCAGTCGACCGTCTCGACCGCATGGGGTTCATGGGCCTCGAAGCGCCCCACAATCTGGTGACCCGTGGCGCGCTGGCCATGGAAATGGTGATAGAGACGCTCCAGACCGGTGCCGGAGGCATAGGTTTCAAAACAGACCAGACGGCCGCAACCGCAACGGGGACGGGGCAACTCGGGGTACTTCATCAGCATGGTCGCGGGCAAGGGGTAGTGACCAATCTCGCCAGCCAGCCAGTTGCGCCCCTGAATAAGCTTGCCCGCCAGATAGACGGCGCCGCCGATGCCGGTGCCGATGGTGACGCCGAGCGCACTGCCTGCGCCGTCGGCAGCGCCCTGATGCACTTCGGACCAGAGGAAGCAGTTGGCGTCGTTATCCACCTTGACCGGCCGTTCCAGCAGCTCGGCCAGATCGGCGCCCAGATGGCGACCATTGATGGAGGGCAGGTTGGCCGCCACTATACTGTGATCGTGACTGTTGATGACGCCGGGGAAACCGATGCCGACCGAGCCCCGTGCGCCGAAGCGGGCATCCGCCTGCTCGACCCGGGAGCGGATCAGCTGCTGCAGCCCCTCATAATCGTTGCCCGGGGTGCTTATGCGCTCCTCGTGGCAGAGGTTCAATGCACTGTCATAGACCGCAAAGGCGATCTTGGTGCCACCGATATCAAAGCCGTAATACATGCCAGCACTCCCTTGTCAGCCCGTGTTTATCCAACTCTGTTCCAAGGGGGACATTGTATTAATTCGCAAAAAAAATAAAGTGACCGAAGGCGAAAAACAGGAGAGTGATCAGAGCAAACGGCTCATTTGTCGCTGCAGGCAGGGCTGCCCGAGGCTTATCAGGGTGCGCTCCTCACCATCAAAGACGAAGCCGCGGCGCAGGTAGAACCCCTCGCCTATGTGGTTGCCATCGAGCAGCCACAATTTGACGCTATGGCAACCGGCGCGGCGCATCTGCATCGCCACCGCCTGCCACAGCCGTTTGCCATAGCCTTGTCGCCAGTGATAGGGATGGAGATAAAACGCGCGGATCAGGGCGCTACTCTGCCCCGCGTCCTGCTGTGGTTGCCAGTAGAGCAGGCCAATCACCACCTCATCGAGACAAAGCAGCATGGGCCTTGGGCCTGGCTCGGCCAGACGGCTCTGCCAGATCTGCAGATGGGCGGTAACGTCCAGCTGCTCCAGCAGGTCGGCACCGAGCACCTGCCCATAGGCAGCGAGCCAGCTGGCTCGCTGCATCACCGTCATGGCGGCAGCATCGTCGCTGCGCGCCATGCGCAGGCTTATGCCTTGCATTGGGGCACCAGACCGTTGGCGCGGGCCTGCTCATAGAGCGGTTGCACTTCCGCTTGCTGCGCTTGCAGCTCGGCGATCCGGTTCTCGTTGCTCGGGTGGGTGGAGAGCAGTTGCGGCGGGGTGTTGCCACCGGCTGCGGCACTCATGTTTTGCCACAGGGGGATCGCCTCGGCCGGATTGAAGCCGGCGCGCGCCATCAGTTCCAATCCCAGCCGATCCGCTTCGCTCTCTTGGGTTCTGCCATAGGGCAAGGCGATCCCTACCTGAACACCGAGGCCAAGGGCAGCCATGGTAGCGGCCCCGCCGAGACTGTCACTGCTACCGATAGCAGCGTTAGCCACCGTCAGACCGATGCCGGTCAGCTGATCCCGGGAGAGTCGCTCGTTGGAGTGCTGGGCCAGCACGTGAGTCAGCTCATGACCGATAACGGTCGCCAGCTGATCCTGATTCTTGGCCACTTTGAGCAGGCCGCTGTAGACCCCGATCTTGCCGCCGGGCAACGCAAAGGCGTTGACCTGCTTGGAATCAAACAAGACAACCTCCCAACTGGTGATACCATAGCTGGCGGGCACCTGGGCAGTCACCGCCTTGGCGACACAGGAGACATAGGCGTTGAGCTTGGCATCCTTGCTCACCTTCTCTTGCTTCTTCATCTGCTCGAAGGAGTCGGCGCCCAGCTGGTTCATCTGCTGGGGAGAGTAGAGCAGCATCTGGCTGCGGCCGGTCGGCGACTGGGCACAGGCGACCAGCAGGGAACTACAGAAGGCCACCAGGCCAAACTTGGTGAGGGACGCAATCATGAAGGGATCCTTTGTCGTAACGTTGCCCTATTCTCGGAAATGCCGCCCTGCTGTGCAAGGGAGCCAGCCCCCGGCTGGCGGAAAAAAATCCATCCTGCGCTATTAACAAAACTGACAGCCGCCAAAAACAAAACGAGCCCACTTGGGGCTCGCTCTATCAGGAGATGCTGACTGCTGGCAGTTACAGGATCCCCAGCTTTTTCAGGTCCGCCTGTACCACCTTGGCTGGCACCGGCACGTAGCCATCTTTGGCCACGATGCTTTGACCCGCTTTGGAGAGCATCATCTTGACAAACTCTTGCTCCATCGGGGAGAGCGGCTTGTTCGGATGCTTGTTCACGTAAACGTACAGGAAGCGCGACAGCGGATACTTGCCGGTGATGGCGTTATCAGAGGTCGCTTCGATAAAAGTCTTGCCATCCTTGGAGAGCGGAACCGCACGCACGCCGGAGGTGACGTAGCCGATGCCGGAATAACCGATGCTGTTCAGGGAGGCAGAGACGGACTGCACCACGGAAGCAGAACCCGGCTGCTCGTTCACACCGCTCTTGAAGTCGCCGTTACACAGGGCGTGCTCCTTGAAGTAACCGTAAGTACCGGATACGGAGTTGCGACCGAACAGTTGCAGATCCTTGCCGGACCAGTTACCGGTCAGACCCAGATCAGACCACTTGGTGGCCGCCTTGGCTTCACCGCACTTGAGGGTGCTGGAGAAGATGGCGTCGATCTGCGGCATGGTCAGCCCCTTGATGGGGTTGTCCTTGTTGACGAACACCGCCAGGGCATCGACTGCAACGCGGATGGCAGTCGGCTTGTAGCCGTAACGCTTCTCGAATGCTTCCTCTTCACCGGCCTTCATGGCACGGCTCATCGGACCGAACTGGGCAACACCTTCGGTCAGGGCAGTCGGGGCGGTAGAAGAACCGGCGGCCTGGATCTGCACGTTGACGTTGGGGTACAAACGCTTAAATTCTTCGGCCCACAGGGTCATCATGTTGGCCAGGGTGTCAGAGCCGACAGAGGACAGGTTGCCCGAAATGCCGCTGGTCGGTGTGTAATCCGGCAGGTCTTTATCCACACCGGCAGCCAGGGCGCTGACAGAAAACAGGGTTGCTGCGGTGAATCCGATTACACCAGCCAGTTTGTTGAGTTTCATCCAATCTCTCCAAAGTTACAAAAGGCGATTACCTTGAGCTTCATTCTGTCTCCTATCTCCGAGGTGACAGAAGGCTATTGCCAATACATGGCGCCGATTAACACTGTCTTGCGGTAGTCAATTCGACTGAGTCAGCGGTGAGTTCCATTCCGACTGACTCTCCAAAGTTACAGAAGGTCCGTTCTTAAGACGGCGCCAGTATCTGACCTGGCAGTGACAAATTTATGGATTTAATGTGACACTTTAATGACATGGCGGCAGATTTGAACAAATGAAAAGAGGGCCCGTTCAAAGGCCCTCTTTTTGCAGTTAACTCATTGCCATAAAAGACTATTTAATCACCACCATACGGCTCGGGATGAGAAAGCTGAAGCGGCTGCCAAGGCCAACACGGCTCTCGATATCGAGCTGGCAGTCGTGATGACTGAGGGCATGCTTGACGATGGCAAGGCCTAAGCCTGAGCCGCCGGTGTGGCGCGAGCGGGCCTTGTCGACCCGATAGAACCGCTCGGTCAGCCGCGCCAGATGCTCGGGGGCAATCCCCTCCCCTTCATCGCTCACGGCAAACAGCGCCATCGCCCCCTGCTTGCGCCACTCCACGGTAATTTTTCGCCCAACCGGGGTGTAGTGGATGGCGTTATAGACCAGGTTGGAGACGGCACTGCGCAGTTGCTCCTGATCCCCACGCACCAGCAGATTGGGCTGCACCACAAATTCGATCTGGTGGGCCCGTTCGCCCGAGAGCGCCCGCGCCTCCTGCTCCAGCAGCCCCAGCATGGCAGGCATGTCCACCAGATGGGAGAGATCCACGCTCGGGGCCGCCTCGATACGGGAGAGGGTGAGCAGTTGATTGACCAGATTATCCATCCGGATGGTCTGCTCCATCATCACCCGATGCGCCTTGGCCCACATGGCAGGCGAGAGCGGCTCCTCGGCCATCTCCGCTGTCATTTCCAAATATCCCTTGAGCACGGTAAGTGGCGTGCGCAACTCGTGGGAGACGTTGGAAACGAAGTGCTTGCGGGTCTTCTCCAGACTGCGCAAGCGGGTGACATCCCGCACCACCAGCATCGCCTGATCCGAGGCGTAGGGCATGATGCGAAACTCGAGAAACTTCTCCTCGTTGACCGGGGAGTGCATCTCGAGGGGCTCGTCATACGCCCCCTTACCCAGATAGGCGTTAAAGGCAGGATTGCGAATGAGGTTGCCGATATGCTGGCCGGCATCCTCCGGCCAGCGAAAACCGAGCAGCTGCTCGGCCAACCGGTTGCACCAGAGGATGCTGCCATCATCGCGCAATACTACGGCCGCGTCGGGTAGCGCCTCGGCCCCTTCCCGAAAGCGGCGGATCAGGCCCGCCAGCTCGCGGCGTCGGGCGCGGTGGCGCTGCTGCAACTTGTAAATGCCGTTGAAGATGTGCTCCCAACTGCCTTTGCCGTTGGGAGGAACCAGGCTGCGATCGTGCCACAGCCAGTCCGACAGCCGCTTCTGGAAGCGGTAGTGCCAGCCAAGATGGAGCAACGCAGCGACCAGCAGAGTGAGCGAGAGGTGATCAATCAGCCAGCCAACCAATGCGAAGGGCGCGTAAAAAAATGCCATTCGCCACAACTGTCGCCGCCAGGCGTAGGGTTGCAACATAACAGCCTCTAGAGACGGGTTGAGAAGCGGTATCCGGCTCCACGCACCGTCTGAATCAATCTATCGTGCCCTGTCTCTTCGATCGCCTTGCGCAGGCGGCGAATATGGACATCCACGGTTCTGTCCTCGACGTACACATTGGTACCCCAGACATTGTTGAGCAGCTGCTCGCGGCTGTAGACCCGCTCCGGGTGGGTCATGAAGAAGTGGAGTAGCTTGAATTCGGTTGGCCCCATGTCGAGGGCCCTCTCTTCGGCGCTGACCCGATGCGAAACAGGATCCAGTTTGAGCCCCTGCACCTCGATCACCTCGTCCACCGAGGTGGGAGATACGCGGCGCATCACCGCATGGAGGCGGGCAGTCAGCTCCTTGGGAGAGAACGGCTTGGTGATGTAGTCATCGGCCCCCGCTTCGAGGCCGCGGACCTTGTCCTCCTCCTCGCCGCGGGCGGTCAGCATCACCACCGGGATCTGGCGCGTTACCTCATCCTGCTTGAGCTGCTTGATAAACTGGATGCCACTGCCACCGGGCATCATCCAGTCGAGCACGATGAGTTCGGGGTAGGGTTCGCGCACCTTCGCCAGTCCATCGGCGTAATCTTCCGCTTCAATCGTCTCATATCCCTTCTGCTCCAACACGAAGCAGAGCATTTCGCGGATCGGTGCTTCGTCCTCGACCACCAGAATTCGCTTAGCCATTCCCTTCTCTCTCCTCTGTGAAGATGGGTGCGCCAATTATTAGAATTTTCTGTGACACTTTTATGACTTTATGACATGCGGGATGATAAACGTTTTCAGATTCAGTTGGCAGCAGTACGTTGCAACAAGTCCCACCGGTTGCCGCTGATATCCTCAAACACCGCCACGGTGCCGTAAGCCTCGTCGCGGGGCTGTTCACAAAAATGGACACCATACTGCTGCATCCGCCGGTAATCCCGCCAGAAGTCATCGGTCTCGAGAAACAGAAATACCCGCCCGCCGCCCTGCTTACCGATAGCGGCACGCTGCTCTTCACTGGCGGCGCGGGCCAGCAGCAGCACGGAACCCGTGCTGCCAGCCGGAGCTACCCGCACCCAGCGCTTGCCCGGTTTGCCCGGCTCGTCGAGCCGGGTATCTTCCAGCAGCGCAAACCCCAGCCCTTCGGTGAAAAAGGCGATGGCCTCGTCATAGTCGGCCACCAACAGGGTCAGCGCCCCTATGTGTTGTGACATGGCAGAAAATCCTTAACAGATGAGTCAATGGGCGCAACGCCCCGGCAAGGGCGCATCATAGCGGCTGGATGGGCAGGGCTCCAGCCGTCATGTGCGTCTTGAAAACGACCGAAGAGGGGGAGTGAGCGCTCAAGGCGCTTCACGCAGCGTCCGGTAGAGGGTGGTGCGGCTGATCCCCAGTTGGCGCGCGGCCTCGCTGACGTTGCCGCCGCATGCCGCCAGCGTTTGCTGTACCTGCCGCCGGGTTTGTTCACGCAAGCTGGTCGCCTCCCCCATCGGCAAGGCGCCGGGCTCTGCGGCCACACTGGGCAGATGCAGGTGGACGGGCTCAATCCAGCCCAACCCCTCTGCCAGCACACAGGCCACGCCCCTCACGCAGCAGTTGCCTGCCATCGAAAGGATGCTGGCCGAGCCAGAGTCGACCTTCCCGGTTGGCGCCGAGCAGTTCCCTCTCCTCTCCCAGCAACAGGCGGGCGGACCAGAGGCTCTGGGGATCGAAATCCACCAGCCTGCCCGACTGACGCGCCAGCAGTGCGTTTTCGAGGGTCATGGCCAGCAGCCGCACCGTGCCCAGCATATCGCCGTCGTGGTGTGCCGCATCGGTGGAGATATCGAGCACACCGAGCAATTGCCCGTCCGGCCCGAGCAACGGACAGGCGCTGCAACTGAGGAAGCTGTGCTGGGCGAAGAAGTGCTGATTGCCGAGCACCTGCACTTCGCTCTGCTCGGCCAGCGCAGTACCGATGGCGGCCTGGAAGCTGGCTCCGGTGCTGGCGGAGGGTTTCTGCAGCGTGCTCAAGCCCGCCAAGCAGACCCCGGTCACCATCATGCTGATGATGGATCTCATCAAGGACATCCTGCCCCCCGGCGTGGTCAACGTAGTCAACGGCTTCGGCGCCGAGGCCGGTCAAGCGCTCGCCACCAGTAACCGGATCCAGAAACTGGCCTTTACCGGTTCGACCGAAGTGGGCGCCCATATCCTGCGCTGCGCAGCCGACAAGCTGATCCCTTCCACCGTGGATCTGGGGGGCAAGTCCCCCAATATCTACTTCGCCGACCTGATGCAGCACGAGAGCAGCTACATCGACAAGGCGGTAGAAGGGATGCTGATGACCTTCTTCAACCAGGGGGAAGTGTGTACCTGTCCCTCCCGCGCGCTGGTACAGGCCAGCATCTAGGACGACTTCATGGACGGGGTGCAGGCCCGTGCCCGCACCATCGTTCAGTGCCCCCCCCCTCGATACCGCCACTGAAGTGGGAGCGCAGGCGTCCCGCGAGCAGTTCGACAAGATCCTGGGCTACATGGAGATCGGCCGTAGCGAAGGGGCCAAGATGCTGGTCGGCGGTAGCCCCGCCAAAGTCAGCGGGCTGGAGGGGGGCTTCTACATCCAACCCACCATCTTCTCCGGCCAGAACAAGATGTGGGTGTTCCAGGAGGAGATCTTCGGGCCCGCCCTCGGGGTTACCACCTTCAAGGACGAAGCCGATGCACTGGCCATTGCCAACGACAACCAGTACGGGTTGGTGGCAAGCCTGTGGACCCGTGACAGCAACCTGGCCTGGTCTGGGTCAACTGCTACCACGCCTACCCGGCACGCGCCGCCTTTGGCGGTTACAAAAAGTCGGGGATAGGCCGCGAGACCCACTAGATGATGCTGGACCACTATCAGAACACCAAGAACCTGCTGGTGAGCCACGACATCAACCCGTTCGGCTTTTTCTCAACCGAGCGCCTTCTGTAAACAAGGACACGTCATCAAAGAAGGCGCCTGCGGGCGCCTTGTTGTTTCTGCACTGCTTGCCAGTGGTCGTCTCAACCGGCCCGACGCCAGCGGTAGCGCCGCTCCGGCCGCCCCCGCTGACCGTAGTTGAGATCCACATCGACCCTGTCTTCCGACTCCAGATACTCCAGATAGCGGCGCGCCGTGGTGCGACTGAGCGACAGCCGCAGCGCCACTGTGTCGGTGGAGAAGACGTTCTCCGGTTCACCAGCCAGCAGATCCAGCACCTGACGCAGCGTGATACTGTCGATCCCCTTGGGGGTAGCACGCACCTCCTTGACCTGGGTGCGTCCTCCCTTGCCAAGCAGCTTGTCAAGATCGTCCTGCTCCAGCCGACCCCGCTCGCACAGACGGCTGTGCAATAGCAGGATCTCGTCCAGGCTTTGCTGAATGCGAAACAGCCGCAATGGTTTGAGGACGTAGTCATGAACCCCCAGATTGAGGGCCTGCTGGATGGTCTCCACATCCCGCGAGGCGGTCACCATGATGACGTAGGCTTCTCGGTTGTGGCTGCGCAGGCGGCTCACCCACTCAAGGCCGGAGCCATCGGGCAGGGAGACATCCACCAGCAGCAGTTGGGGCACCACACCGGCCATCATGGCATCGGCCTGGGCCAGGGTGCCGGCCCGCCCCAGCAGGGAGAAACCAGGTGTCGCCGCCACCAGTTCTGACAAGATGGCACCGATCCGATCGTCATCTTCAATAACAAGCGTGATTATTGGTTCCATGGCTCACATTAATTGGTTTTTATTCAAGTAGATACCAAACAGTGTGGTCTGCTCGGCGGTTCGCCGCCATTCTATCACACCCTCGTGCCGACCCACGGTCTCCTTGACCAGGAACAGACCCACCCCGTGATCGCCGCTCTGGCGACTCACCCCGTAATCGAACAGGTGATCGGCCAGCTCCTCGTCGACCCCCTCGCCGCTATCCTCCACCTCGATCACCAGTCGCCGCCCCACATCGCACAGGGACAGCAGCACCCGCGGCGGCCGCTGCTGGCGGTTGCGCCAGGCTGCCTGCAGGCCGTTGTCCAGCAGATTGCCGATGAGGGTGATGAGATCGGCCGAGACCGAGGCCGGATACTCCGCCAGCGCCGAGTCGGGATCGAGCTCCAGGGTCACCCCGAGCTCGCGGGCACGGCTGAACTTGCCGAGAATAAGCCCCGCCACCGGCTTGTTGTCGATCAGCCGCAGCAACTCCTGCAGCATGGTCTGGCACGCTTCGTTCTCTTGCTGGATCAGCTCCACCGCCTGATCCACATGACCCAACTGCAACAACCCGGAGAGGCTGCTCAGCTTGTTGGCGAACTCGTGGCTCTGCATCCGCAGCATCTCGGCATACTGGCGCAGGTGGGTCACCTGCACCCCCAGACTGGCTGCCACCTCAGGACGGCTGAAGATCAGCAACCGCCCCGGCGCCTTGCCCTGCACCGCCTGCCAGCGACCGACGAAGGACTCCCCCTGAATGGTGAAGCTCACTTCCCCACCCTCCTGCTCCAGACAGGGGGCAAGGGGCGGCACCAGCTCCGCCAGCGACTGCCCCTGCAAGGCGTGGCGCCCGGTGACCGGCAGCCGCAGCTGATAGCTGGCGGTGCTGTTGATCATGTTGATGTTGCCGCGGCCATCGAGGGCGATGACCCCTTCAGTGATGTGCTCCAGCACCAGATCCTGCAGAGTGAAGCGGCGCACGATCGCCTCCGGCTCCAGATCGAGCAGGGTCTTGCGCAGCAGATATTGCACCCAGAGTGCCAGCAGCAGGCCACACCCCAGCACCGCAACGATGGCGCTGATGAGCAGGGCCACCCGCTCCATATAGATGCCCTCCACCTGCTGCATCAGGTAGCCCACCACCACGGCCCCCATAACGCGCCCATCACCGCCCACCACCGGGGAAAAGCAGCGGATCGCCGGCCCCATGGTGCCCCGATCCTTGGAGCAGTAGCTTCGCCGCTCCTGCAGCGCGGGCCAGATATCCTCGCCGCGAAACTTCTGCCCCACCAGCTCGGGGTTGGGGTGGCTGAGGCGGCGACCATACTCATCGGTCACCACCATATAGGTGGCATCGGTGCGGTTACTGACCGCCTCCATGTAGTCGCGTAGAGTCGGTTCATTCCCCTGGCGCAGAGCCTCGACCACCCGGGTATCCGCCGCCATGACCCTAGCCAGATCACTCCCTTTCTCCTGCAAGTTGCTCTCCAGCAGATGACGGATAAAAAGGGCGAGCAGGCTGCCCAAAATAAGGATCAGCAACAGGGAGAGCCCGAGCGACAGGGTGACCAGCTGGTGGCGAAGTTTCATGCACATACCTTAAAACGTCAGGACATTGTCCAATAGTGCGGATGCCACCAAGTCTGGTCAATCAAAGGTGCCGGATCGCCGGCAAAATCGGCCAACCCCTCCTCGCGGGCACAGAGTGCCACCGCTCTGGCGACGGCGCGGGCCACCTCTCCCACCTGTTCAATGGGGGGCAACAGCCGGCCCGCCACCAGCGGATAGGCTCCGACTGCCCGCACCGCAGCCAGCAACATGCCATCGCTGATGCGGCAGGCCTTCACTGCGCAGGCCCCGAGGCCAATGCCCGGAAAGACATAGACGTTGTTGCACTGTGAGACCACCCGCCGCACCCCTGCCACCATCACCGGCGCAAAGGGGCTACCGGTGGCCAGCAGGGCGCGGCCATCTGTGGCGGCCCACACCTGCTCGGGGGTGGCCTCGGCGCTGCGGGTCGGGTTGGAGAGTGGCAAGATCACTGGCTGATCGCACACTTCCCCCATCGCCTGCAGCACCTCGCCAGTAAAAAGGCCGCCCTGACCGCTCACGCCAATCAATACCGCTGGTCGCACCTGGCGGATGGTCTCCAGCAGCGAGCTATTGGCCTCCTCTACAGCGCGGGCAAACGGCTGCTGGGCGCAGGTCAGGTTGGGGCGATCGCTGCAGACCACCCCGTCCTGATCAAACAGCCAGACACCGTCGTGACTCCCCGCCAGCTGGGCCAGCATGGCGGCGATGCCACAACCGGCCGAGCCCGCCCCGACGATCAGCACCGGGGCATCGCACAAGGCGGAACCCGACTGTTGCAACCCGGCCAGCACGCAGGCAGAAGCCACTGCCGCCGTGCCCTGAATGTCGTCATTGAACATGCAGAGCTCGTCGCGATAACGGGATAGCAGGTTGGCGGCGTGCTTGCCGGCAAAGTCTTCAAACTGCAGCACCACCCGGGGCCAGCGCTTGCGAATGGCCGCCACCACCTTGTCCATGAAGTAGTAGTAGCTCTCGCCATCGATACGCGGGAATTGCCAGCCGAGATAGGAGTCATCCTCCAGCAACTCGGGATTGTTGGTGCCCACATCGACACAGAGCGGCAGGGTGCGGGCCGGGTTGATGCCACCCGCAGCGGAGTAGAGCGCCAGCTTGCCGATACAGATCCCCATGCCGCCAATGCCGAGATCGCCGAGCCCCAGTACCCGCTCGCCATCGGAGATGACGATCACGTCCACCTCCTGCTCCACCGACTCGAGGATATCGTCGAGATCATCCCTGTCATGCCAGGAGAGATAGAGACCGTGGCTGCGCAGATAGAGATCGCTGTGGCGCTGACACGCCTCCCCCACCACCGGGGTATAGATGATTGGCAGCAGTTCCGGCAGGTGGTGACGCACCAGATCGTAGAACAGCACAGGATTGTCCTCCTGCAGCTGGCGCAGCAACAGATGCTGGTCAAACGGACTCTGCATGGCGCTGACCAGTCGGTAGATCCGGCGCCGCTGCTGGGAAAGGGACTCCTCCTTGTGGGGCATACGGCCGCGAACACCCTGACGCTTGCGTTCTGCATAGGGCAGGCTGGTGCCCATCTTGATGTCGTTCATTTTGTTTGTTCCTCAATCCGGTATCAGGCGAACAGGGAGATAAGAGCGGTAGCCAAAATCAGCATCACAGCGCCGCCAAGACGGGAGGAGATCTGGGCAAAGGGCATCAGCTTCATCCGCTGGGCCGCCGAGAGCACGGCTACGTCGCCGGTGCCGCCCATGTTGGCCATGCAGAGCCCGCCGGTGATGGCCGCCTCGATGGGATAGAAGCCAATCAGCTTGCCGACCAGCGCCGCGCCGAGGGCGCCTCCGATCACAGTGACCATGACCAGCACGAAGTAGCTGATGGAGAAGGCACTGATCAACTCCGGAATACTGGTATAGGCGACGCCGATCCCCACCAGCAGCGAGGGGGTGAGGTTGCTCACCACAAACTGATACCAGTCGGCCGCCGCCTGCTCATAACGGCGCGGCAGCAGGCCGCTCACCTTGATAAAGGCGACCGCCAAAATCATCAGGGCGAAGGGGTGCATGGGGATAAAGTTGCCAAGCAGGGAACCCAGCACAAACATGCTGGAGCTGATAAAGAGCCCCATACCGAGACTCTGCAGGGTCGGCGCCTCGGCCTGCTCGTCAGCAATACTCTGGCTATTCTCTTTGACCATCAGTTTGCCGTTACCGGTCAGGGAGGGGTAACGGCGGCCGAGCCGTGCCAATAGGGAGCCTGCCAGAATGGCCAGGGTATTGGCGATCACCACCGCTGGTACCATACGTGACAGCAGGTCGGCGCTGGACATCTGCATCGGACCGGAGAGGATCTCCACCAACGGCACCGCGCCAGCTCCCATGCCACCGCCCATGATGGGCAGGCCGATCAGCAATACGGCATTCTTGAAACCATACCCCATCAGGGAGCCGACCCCCCCCACGCTCAACAACGCCAACACCACAC
>NZ_JBODRQ010000013.1:0-45968 GCF_050633025.1 Aeromonas sp. | reverse complement strand
CGGCCGAGAGCATCGCTTGCCAGCGGAAGTTGTCCGGCAACCAGGGGCGCAGCCGTTTGAGATCAAACTCGCTCAGGGCAAACTCCAGAGCGCCCTGAGCAGCGGAAACCTGACTCCCCTTGACACAGAGGCTGGCACCTTGCGAGCCGAGGCAGAGATCCCCCATCGCCAGCCGTTGACGCGACAGATCCGCATCCAGATCCCAGGGCGAGGCGAGATCCCAACGGCGCAGCGGGGTTTTCAGCTTGAGCTCTGAGAGCGCACCACGCCAGTGATCCCCCCGCACGCCGCCACCCAGTTTGAGGTTGGCGGCGACAGGGTCACCCTTCATGGTCAGGGTCAACAGATGCTCACTGATATCGCCACTGAGGTTCAGGGCCAGCTGGCTGAGCTTGGTCTCCCCCTGTTTCAGCTGCGCCACCAACAACGCGAGCTCACCAGCCGGCTTGGCACCGATCACCGCATTGCCCTTGAGGCTAATGCCCTTCAGGTCGGTGCCGGCATAGTAGAGCCGCTCGGAGGCCAGATCCGCATCGATTTTTGGCGTCTGCTGATTGCCACTGACCTTCACCTGTCCTTTGATATCCCCTTTCAGGCCGGGATAGATGCCCCCCAGCTGGGGAGCCTGCAGGTTAGCATCGAGCTTCCACTGGGCGCTGCTGATACTGCCCTTGGCCTGCAACTGGTTGGGGCCACTTTGCAGCGAGAGCGCCGGGATCTGCCACTCCATCTTGTCGTTGCCGCTGAGCTCCCCATTGAGGGTCAGCGGGTACTGGTTGAGCTTGCCATCCACCTTGAGCTTGGGCAGTTTCAGCTCCCAGTGGCCCGCTTCGTTCATCACGAAACGGCTCTCCAGCTCACCGGCCAGCGTCCCTTTCAGCTCAGGCAGCAGCTCGGCCGGATTGATCCCCTTGAACAGGGTGGTCCCCTGCCACTCGATCCCCTTGTTCCAGGCGAGCTTGCCATCGAGTTTGAGCTCCCCCTTGAGGGCGTTGAGCTGCAAGGCGATCTTGCTGAGTCGCTCCAGATCTCCTTTCCCGTCCAACGCAAGCTTGAAGGGGGGCACATCGGTCCCCTTGCCGGACGTCTTGAGAGCAAATTGATAACCAGAGAGCTTGCCC
Organism: Aeromonas sp.; assembly: GCF_050633025.1. Taxonomy (GTDB): domain Bacteria; phylum Pseudomonadota; class Gammaproteobacteria; order Enterobacterales; family Aeromonadaceae; genus Aeromonas. The sequence goes on along the minus strand of NZ_JBODRQ010000013.1, from coordinate 44,847 downwards.
TTGGCAATCAGGCTACCCTTGTCCAGCCGATAGATCGGCTCATCTTTGGCAGGTTTGTGAAGAGGCCAGCCAAGGCTCTTCCAGTCGAGGGCCAGATCAAAGGGCAGATCCGGGTCGAGGGCGGCCAGAGAACCCTTGAGATTGGCGGCGACCGGCCCCTTGGCCGACAACACCAGCCCCAGCTTGCCGACCGAACCGCTCAGCGCCAGCGTGGCCTGCTCCCCTTGCAACTCGCCATCCAGCAGTCCCTTGCGGGCCTTGGCATCCAGCGTCACCGTCAGCGGGTAGTCATCACTGAGCTGGATGTGCCCCTTGAGCGCCAGATCGGCCATGGCGTGGCGCAGCGAGAGCTCGCGCACCTCGATACGATCATCGACGGCGGTGGCCGAGAGCAGTAGCTTGTCGAGCCCTTCGATCAGCTCGCCCTGCTTATATTTCACCCGGGTCACGCTGACCCCTTCCAGCTGGATGGGGAATGGCAGATGGATGGCGGGCAGGAGAATGGGGACTGCCTTTACCGTGCTTGCAGCTGGCGTCCCTTTACCCTGTTTGACGGTCTTGGCGCTGACCTTGTCGTTGTGCGCAACCGCAGCACCGGCTTGCTTCTCGTTAGCAGTCGGCTGCTTGGCGGATTTGGCTGGGCTGGCGGGTGCCGCGTCATCCAGCGTCACTTTCAGGTTATCGAGCACCGGGCCGCGCACAATCAGCCCCTTGCGGTTGAGGGTGGCGCCGATATCGAGGGACCCCAGCGTCACAGCCACACCGGGCACTGCCAGATCGAGATCGGCCACCTTGAGACTGTCGACCTGGATCTTGAGTGGCAGCGGGTGCCAGACAAAGGGTTCGGAAGGCTCTTCCGGCGCAGGCTCCGAGTCGGCCACCTTCACCACCGGATGGGTCACTTCAAGAGATTTGATCCAGAGTTTGCCCTGCAGCAGTTTGCCAAGATCCCAGTCGAGCACGGCGCGATCCACCGTGACATCCACCAGCTCATCCTGCCAACCCGCCCCTTCCAGAGTCCAGCCATAGCCAAGCTGACCCGCCACCAGCTCCCCCTTGAGAGAGGGCAGCGCCCCCTTGGCCTGTTGCCACAACCACTTGTTGCCCTGATGGGTAAAGCCCAGCAGGCTGATGCCGATGAGCAGCAGGAAAATCAGCCCCATCAGCCAGAGAAAGATGCGTTTTAGCCAGATCACAATGCAGACCCCCGCGCAAGACATAGCCGCAGCGGCCAAAGAAAAAAGCGTTTAGACAAGATCATAATTCAGGCCCCAATGCGAAATGCAGCCGCAAGGGCTTGTCCTCTTCCGATACCCCGACCGCCAGATCCAGCCTGACCTGACCGATGGGGGTCACCCAACGCACACCGACACCGGTACCAATCTTCCACGGCTCGCTGTAATCGTTGGTGGCGGTACCTCCATCCACAAACAGGGCTCCCAGCCACTTCTCGCTGAAGCGGTAGTTGTACTCCATGCTGGCGACGCTGGTGTAGCGGCCACCGGTCAGCTTGCCGTCCGGGCCGGTCGGCGAGATGCTCTCGTAACCAAAGCCGCGCACCGTCTGATCGCCACCGGTAAAGAAGCGCAAGGACGGCGGCACCAGCGAGAAGCTGTCACCTATGATGGCCCCCTGCTCGGCCCGCATCAGGAATCTGTGGTCATCGCCGAGGGTACGCAGCCACTTGCTGCGCCCCCACACCCGCATAAAGCTGATGTCGGAACCCCATCTGGGATCGGAGAACTCCAGGGTGAGCTGCTGGCGATCGCCCCAGTCGGGCACCAGAGTGCCGCGCACCCGTAGTCGGGACCAGGAGACCCCGGGGATCAGCAGCAAGCTGTTCCCCTCGTCGACGCCCTGGGTATAGATCTCGTTCTCCAGCCGGATAAAGACATCCCGATCCCAGCTCTCCGGCCGCCGCGTCCAGCGGTGCACACCGATAGTGGTGAGATCGGAGCGGGTATCGTTGTTGTCCTTGTACTGGTAACCGGTTTGGATGGAGTAGTAGTCCCGCAGCGGGTTACCCACCGGGATCTGGTAGTCGAAGCTGAGCTCTGCCTCCGGCGCCGACACCTTGGCGGTGGCAAACAGACGGTGGCCGTAGCGGTTGACCCAGGGCTTCTCCCAGGTGGCACTCATCCGCGGTCCCACGTCGGTGGCATAACCGATACCGGTCTCGATTTCGTGATCGACCCGGTTATCCAGCGTCACCGCAATGGGCACCCGATAGTTGCTCGCCTCGCTCAATACTGGCTTGATATCGACCTGACGGAACAGCTTGGTGGAGGAGACATCCTGCGACATCTCGGCCAGACGGATGGCGAGATAGGGGTCGCCGCTCTTGATGTTGATAAGCGGGCGAATAAGGTGAAGCGCTTCGGGGGTGGCATCGTAGCGGATCTCGCCAAAACGGTAACGATGGCCCGATTCGAACAGAATAAAGATCTCCGCCGTCCCCTTGTCCGGGAACACCTTGACCTGACTCTTGCTCAGCTTGGCATCAAAGTAACCGCGGGCCAGCCCGAGGCTGCCGAGATCGGCCTTGATGGACTCATATTTGGCGTGGTTGAGGGGCTCCCCCTCTTTGAGGGGCAACTTGTCCAGCAGGGCGCTGTAGAGCTCGTCGCTGCCCGCATCCCCCTCCAGTAGAATATCGAGGCGGGAGACGATGACCGGCTCCCCCTTGTCCACCTCAATCACCACTTTGGACGGGGTTTTCTTATCGCGACTCAGGGTGATTTTCGGCTGGTAGTAGCCATAGACCTGCAGCGCCTTTTGCACACTCTCGGTGATTTTGGCTCGAGCCGGGCGGTATTGCCGCTCCTGATAGACCGGCAGGGCATTGAGGTAGGCTTCAACGTTATCCTTGTTCTCCCCTTTCAACCCCTTGACCTGATAGGTGAGCTTGGCGGCAAACGCGGGCGAAGCCAGCAGCGACAGCAACAGGCCCACCCCCAGTACCCGCAGACCGCGGCGAAACGCAGGGCCGGACAGTGAACGCCCTGCCAGCAGGGATGAAATGCATCCTGTCAAAGGTCAATATTCCTGAATCTGTGGTGAAGGAAACCGGCGCCCTTTCGGGCCAACCCCGAATGCGGCGCAGCACGCCATGCCAAGCATGGTCGTGACACAAAAATGCGCGCCAGAAAAATGGCGAACCTTATCCTAACATAGGCATCCGCCAGCAACAGCGCGGCGCCATTGGCAAATTCGCCATATCTTTTAAGAGGTTGACCACAAATCACACATTTTGCTGACAATGACACCGCCCGCTTTCCCGATGGGAGCGAGCTGACCTGCCCTGAACATGTTTCACTTCGTCGTCAGGCCCCCTTTGTCACCTCTCCCCCTCTCTGTACCACCAGAAACCCACCACGACAGAGTTTGTCGGCATAGCCCCACCCTCACCGTTTAACAGGCCCGGCACACGCCAAGGCCAGCCGTAGCGGGTGATTAAGAATTGCTCGTTCAGCGCAATCGAATTATCCCGCTGCCTTTGCAGACGCTCCTCCCTCACACTTGAACCATCAACTGAAGGAGACACATCATGCATGCACGTAGCGAACAGATGGCTGACTATATTGCCGATCGTCTCGAGTTCATCACCTTTCTCGCCTGTTGCAGCGCCCTGCTGGCCCTGCTGACCGGCATGAGTGGCCAGCAGGCGCTGGCCTTTACTGCCCTGAACCTGCCGTTTGGCCTCGGCATTCTGCTGGCGATGGCGATGCTGGCCCCCCTGCCCGTCCACTGGCGGCTGCCGGGCATCACCTTGCTGCTGGCAGGTTGCGCCCTGATGACCCTGCAACTGGGGGGAGAGTGGCTCAATCCACTGGCGATCTGGAGCCTCTACGCCCTGCTCGGGCTGGAGATCATCTGGCAAGCGCGTCCCCGCGCCATGCTGGCCACCCGCGCTCGCCAGTAACAGGGCTGACGAGCGCCGGTAAATGGCGGGCTGTGATGGCTGACGCCGGTGGCAAATTGGGGTACTCTTGCGCCCCGATTTGCTACCACTCTTGGCGTTAACAACCTTCGCCATCACTCCCAGGAGCGCCCCGATGAAAAAAGCCTGTGCCCAGCACATTCTGGTCAAGACCGAAAAACAGTGTCTGGAGATCAAGGAGAAGATCGAGAAGGGAGCCGACTTCGGCCAGATGGCCAAGCGCTTCTCCACCTGTGCCTCCTCAAAACGCAGCGGTGATCTGGGGGAGTTCAATAAAGGGGATATGGTCAAGCCCTTTGACGATGCAGTCTTCAAGGGTGAACTGCTCAAGGTGCTGGGGCCGGTGCGCACCAAGTTCGGCTTCCATCTGATCAAAGTGCTCTATCGCAACTAAGTCATCGCAACTGACCATCTTCTCGGTGAAGCTCCCGTCAGGCGGGCTTCACCTCCCTCTGCATCTCCCTCGCAAAACTGACCAAAACCACGCCAACCCCTCATCAATTTACTAACGTTATCAGGCAATTAAGTTTATCCTTCTCGGCATTGTCCACATTCGACGATGGATCCCGTGCTATGCCCCGCTCTTGCTTGTGGCCCCTGCTGGCCTGGTTACTCCCGCTCGCTGGCGCCCTCGGCAGCCGCTTTCATCTCTGGCCCTGGTGGATCGGTTTTGCGATCTGTCTCATCGGAGCCCTTGTCTCCCTGATCTTGCTGGTGCGCCTGCCCTGGAGCCGCAACCGCTACGCCAGCGGCCTTGGCGCCTTGCCACTGCTGCTGCCGCTGACCTTTGTGCTGCAGGCGCTGCGCATGCCGCTGATCAACGATGTGAGCACAGATCCCTACAATCCCCCCCAACTGCGCTGGGCGGCAGAGCTCAGAACCGCGCAGGATCTGCCAATTAATAGCGCCCCGCTGAAAGCAGTTGAGGCAAAACCCGGTCCTCTCTTTACTAGGGCCTCTCCTGCCGAAGTGCTGATTGAAGCTAGCGAACTGATGCAGGAGCTGGGCTGGCAGGTACGACCCAGCCCGGATGGTCTGGATGCGGTGGTTACCACCGGCTGGTTCGGCTTTCAGGATGATGTGGCGCTGCGGGTCTTTGCCGGCCCCAAAGAGACCCGCATCGATATGCGATCAGCCTCCCGTCAGGGGCAAAGCGATCTGGGCACCAACCGGGCGCGGATCGAGGATTTCCTGACCCGCCTGAACGAGCGCCTCGGCCAGGCCTACAAACCCAATTTGAAACCGTAAGAGTGAAACAACAAGAAGGTAACTGATGCGCGTTGAGGTCAAACCCGACCGGGAATATGCCTGGTTTATCCGCCCCTTTTTCTGGCTGCAACAGCGCAACTATGGTCAGGTGCTTATTCCGGGAAAATGCTGGGGCCGCTCGCCGCGCCTCTTTGCCGCCGTCGCCACCCTCTACGGCGTCATCAACCGCAAGCGCTCCCCCATCGACCCCGTGCTGCGCTCACTGGTGACGGTGCGGGTCTCCCAGCTCAACTGGTGTCGTTTTTGCGTCGACATCAACGCCATGACCCTGGTAAAGAGAGCAGGTTCAAGCGAGAAGGTGGAGGCACTAGCCAACTGGCGCGAAAGTCCCTTGTTCGACGAGCGGGAAAAAGCGGTGCTCGACTATACCGAGGCGATGACTGGCCTCGATGGGGTAAGCGATGAACAGGCGGCCCGCCTCAAGCCCTGGTTCGATGACGACGCCATGGTGGAGCTGACCGGTCTTATCGCCTTTCAGAACATGTCAGCCAAGTTCAACGCCGCCCTCGATATCGCGCCGCAGGGCTTCTGCCAGCTGCCGGTGCAACCGGAACGCCCTGCCCAGCCAGACAACAAGGACGCCTGATGAACCGAACCCGCCTGCTGCTTGCACTGGTAATGGGGGGCCTTATCGGCGCCTTTTTTGCCCTCGATCTCGGTCGTTACCTCACTCTGGACGCCTTGCAGGCCCAGCAGGCTGCAGTGGCGCAATGGGTCGACAGCCACTTTGTCTCGGCCAGCCTGCTGTTCGTGCTTATCTATGTGCTGAGCACAGCTCTCTCCCTGCCCGGCGCCAGCTTGCTCACCCTGGGTGGCAGCGCGGTGTTCGGCGTCGCCTGGGGGCTGCTGCTGGTCTCCTTCGCCAGCACCATAGGCGCAACCCTGGCCTTTCTCAGCGCCCGTTTTCTGCTGCACGACTGGGTCACCGCCCGCTTTGGCGACAAGCTGGCCACCTTTCAGTCCGGCATGGCGAAGGAGGGGGTCTTCTATCTGCTGAGCCTGCGCCTCATCCCCATCTTCCCCTTCTTTCTGGTCAATCTGCTGATGGGGCTCACCCCCATCAGAGTCAGCACCTACTACTGGGTCAGCCAGCTTGGCATGCTGCCCGGCACCTTCGTCTACGTGCTGGCAGGGAGCGAGCTTGGCCAGTTAACCAGCACCGGCAATATCCTCTCCCCCGGCCTGATGGTCGCGTTGACCCTGCTGGGGCTGATGCCCTGGCTGGTCAAGAAATTGACCGCCAAGCTCGCGCTGCGCCGCTTGCTCTCCCCCTACCGCAAACCCGCTCGCTACGACTACAACCTGCTGGTGATCGGTGCCGGTGCAGGTGGGCTGGTTACCAGTTATATCGCGACAGCGGTGAAGGCCAAGGTGGCGCTCATCGAGAAGCACAAGATGGGGGGCGATTGCCTCAACAGTGGCTGTGTCCCCTCCAAGGCATTGATCCGAAGCGCCCGCTTTGCCGCAGAGCAGCGTAAAGCCGACGAGCTGGGCTTTAGCCCAAGCCACTCCCGCGCCGATTTTGCCGCCGTGATGGAGCGGGTGGCTGAGGTTATCAAGGAGGTCGAGCCCCACGACTCCATCGAGCGCTATCAGGGGCTTGGGGTGGAGTGCATCGAAGGAGAGGCGCGGCTGGTCTCTCCCTGGGAGGTGGAGGTTAACGGCCAGCGCCTTGCCAGCCGCCATATCGTTATCGCCACCGGCGCCCGGCCGCTGGTGCCCAAGCTGCCGGGGCTTGATCAGGTGCCTTACCTCACCTCGGATAGCCTCTGGCAGCTGCGCACCCCGCCGCGCCGCCTGCTGGTGCTGGGCGGTGGCCCCATCGGCTGCGAGCTGGCCCAGAGCTTCGCTCTGCTCGGCATTCCCGTGACCTTGGTGGAACTCTCGGAGCAACTGCTGCCCCGCGAAGATAGTGAGGTAGCCGACGCCCTTGCCGGGCAAATGAGCCGAGATGGCGTGCAGCTACTCACCGGCTGGCGCGCCGAACGAGCCGACTATCTGCCCGCAGCCAAGGGGGCTCTCCCCATCCGGCTGCAACTGCGCCGGGGCGATGAGACACAGGTGGTGGAAGGGGATCAACTGCTGCTGGCACTGGGTCGGGTCGCCAACGTCAGCGGCTTCGGGCTCGAAGCGTTGGGGGTCGAGCTTGCCCCCCGCGGCACCATAGCGGTCGATGGCTTCCTCGCCACCAACTTCCCCAGCATACTGGCGGTGGGAGACGTAGCGGGCCCTTACCAGTTCACCCACTTCGCCGCCCATCAGGCCTGGTATGCGGCGGTCAATGCCCTGTTTGGCCAGTTCAAGCGCTTTCGGGCCGACTATCGGGTCATTCCGGCGGCCACCTACACCACGCCGGAGATTGCCCGGGTCGGCCTCAATCGCAAGGAGGCCGAGGCGCAGGGGATTCCCTTCGAGGCGACCCGCTTCGAGCTGGCCGAGCTGGATCGTGCCATTGCCGATGGGGAGCGCCAGGGTTTTGTCGAGGTGCTCACCGTCCCGGGCAAGGATACTATCCTTGGCGCCACCATAGTGGGCACTCACGCCGGTGAACGGATCGCCGAGTTCGTGCTCGCCATGCGTCACCGCCTCGGCCTTGGCAAGATCCTCGGCACCATTCACGCCTATCCCACCCTGATGGAGGGGAACAAATACGTGGCAGGTGAATGGAAACGGGCCCACCAGCCCACCCGGGTGCTGGCGTTGCTGGCCCGTTATCACCGCTGGCGCCGTGGCGCCTGACAACCAGAGAAACGTTTATGCTCAAGCCATTCTCACAACTCAACTCACAGCTCAAACAGCGGCTAAACGCCCTGCTGTGCGCCCTGCCACTGCTGGCCAGCGGCCCGCTGTTAGCCACTCCTGATGACAACTGGCAACGAACCCTTGAGGAGGCGAAGGGGCAGACTGTCTACTTCAACGCCTGGGGCGGCAGCCCGGAGATCAACGCCTATCTGGTGTGGGCTGGGCAGAAGCTGGCGCGCGACTATCAGGTCAAGCTGGTGCAGGTGAAGGTGGATGACATCGCCCAGAGCGTCAGCCAGTTGCTGGCCAACAAGCAGGCGGGCAAGCAAGCTGGCGGCCCCATCGATCTGCTCTGGGTCAACGGCGAGAACTTCAAGGCGCTCAAGGAGCAGGGGCTGCTCGGCGCTCCCTTTACCGCCGAGCTACCCAACATGGCGCTGGTAGACAGCACCCTGCCGGTAAGTGAGGACTTCACCCTGCCGGTGGAAGGGTTGGAAGCCCCCTGGGGCATCGGCCAGCTCAATCTGATGGTCGACACCGAAGAGGTCGCCAGAGCGCCCACCTCGGCTGCAGCCCTGCTGGCGTGGGCCAAGGCCCATCCCGGCCGCTTCACCTATCCCAAGCCGCCCCAGTTCCATGGCTCCAGCTTTCTCAAGCAGATCCTGCTGGAGTTGACGCCGGATCCCACCCCCCTCTATCGGGAGGCGACCGAGAGCGACTTTGCCAAGCTCACCGCCCCGCTCTGGGCCTGGCTCGATGAGCTGCATCCGACACTCTGGCGCAAGGGCAAACTGTTCCCCACCAGCGCCGCCGAAACCCGCCAGTTGCTCGATGATGGCGAACTGGCCATGGCCATCAGCTTCAATCCGCAGGAGGCACAAAGCGCCGCCCAGATTGGCGCCCTGCCCCCCAGCGTGGAAGCCGTCGCTATGGAGAAAGGGGCGCTCACCAACAGCCACTTTCTCGCCATTCCCTTCAATGCCAGCGCCCGTGCGGGTGCCAAGGTGGTGGCCAACTTTCTGTTAAGCCCGGCGGCGCAGGCGCGCAAGGCCAATCCGGCCTTCTGGGGTGATCCCAGCGTGCTGCGGGCCGATGCGCTGCCTGATTCAGCCAAGGGGCAACCGGCACTGCGCTTCAAAGCGGTAGCCGAGCCTCACCCCAGCTGGCAGCTCAAGCTGGAAACAGCCTGGGCCGAGCGTTACGGCCACTGATGAGTGCCGCTGGTCACCCGCTTTCCCGCTCCCGACCGTGGCGCCGGTTGACACGCCACCCCAGTATGAGTATTGGGATGGCGGTCATTTATCTGGCGATCTTCGTCATCCCCCTGCTGGCGGGGCTGTGGCAACTGCTGGCGGAGGGGATGACCGCCTCTCATCTCGCCTTGCTGTTGGCTCAGCCTGGCCTATGGCACTCAGCTGCGCTGAGTCTGTGGATTGGCGCCGCCTCGACCCTCGGTAGTCTGCTGTTGACCGCCCTGCTGCTGGCCCACAGCGACAGCCGGGCTTTCGGCCTGCTCCGTCATCTGCTCTCGCCCATGCTGGCCATGCCCCATGTCGCCTTTGCCATCGGTTTTGCCTTTCTGCTCGCCCCCTCCGGCTGGCTGTTGCGGCTCGTCTCGCCAGCGCTGACGGGGTTTGAACTGCCCCCCGACTGGCAAACCATTCGCGACCCTCTGGGGCTCGGGCTGATTGCACTGCTCGTTTTCAAGGAGACCCCCTTTCTGCTGCTGATGGCGATGGCCGCACAGCAACCCATCCAACTGGCACGCCAGCAGTGGCTGGGGGCAAGCCTCGGCTTCAGCGCCCCCCAGATCTGGTGGCGCCTGCTGCTGCCAGCACTCTGGCCAGCCCTGCGCCTACCCATCTATGCGGTGGCGGCCTATGGAGTGGCGGTGGTGGATCTCGCCCAGTTGCTCGGGCCCGATGCCCCCGCCCCGCTGGCGGTACGGCTGTGGCTCTGGTATCAGGACCCGGATCTGCTCTGGCGCAGCGCCACCGCCAGCGGCGCCCTGCTGCTGCTCGCCATCACCGCGCTGCTCATCGCCCTGCTCAGATTACTGGAGTGGCTTCATAAAGAGGTGGGCAAAGGCTGCTGGCTCGATGGCAAACGGGCAGCGCCCCACGCCTTTGCCAACCGCCTCGCAGCAGGCTTTGTATTGACCCTGCTCACCCTTAATCTGGCGGTGCTGGCGGCCCTGCTGATCTGGTCACTGACGCGCCGCTGGCCCTTTCCCGCCCTCTGGCCCAGCCAATGGAGCAGTCACTACTGGCTGGATCTGCTGCCAACCCTGCTGCCGCTGCTGGCAACCAGCGCACTACTGGCGCTGACGAGCGGATTGCTGGCACTAATGATGGCGGTGTGTAGTCTGGAGGCACAAGCCGGCCGCCACCCCTGGCCGCTCTGGCTTATCTGCCTGCCGCTGTTGCTGCCACAAGCGAGCCTACTATTTGGTATCCGGCTCGGGTTGGACTGGCTTGCACATGACTCGATAAGCAGCGGCATTGGCTGGGGCTGGGTGCTCTGGAGTCAGCTGCTGTTTGTCTTTCCCTATGTCTATTTGTGCCTGCACGGCCCTTATCGCCAGTTCGATCCGCGGATCACCCAGAGCGCCCTGCTGCTGGGGGCAACGCCATGGCGAGCCTGGTGGCAGGTCAAAGCGCCGCTGCTGGCGCGCCCGCTGCTGTTTGCCTTCGGCGTCGGGGCAGCGGTGAGCCTGGCCCAGTATCTGCCGACCCTGCTCTTTGGCGCTGGCAGAGTGGCCACCATCACCACCGAAGCGGTGGCCATCGGCAGCGGCCTCAACCGGCGGCTAGCGGGTCTCTACGGCCTGCTGCAACTGCTGCTACCGCTCGTTATCTATCTGCTGGCGCTCTGGCTGCCAGCGCGGATCAATCCAGCGCTCCAGGGGAGCGGCCAACGATGATCTCTCACGATGGAAACAGCCATATGCTGAGCACCACGCCTCTTCGGCTTTACCTTGATGAAAATCTGCTGCTTTCGCTCCCTGCCCTGCAGGTGGCCCCCGGCGAGGTATTGACCCTGATGGGCCCCAGCGGTTGTGGTAAAAGTTCCCTGCTGGCGGGGATCGCCGGGGTACTGCCCGGCGCACTGACAGAAAATGGCCCGATCCGGCTGGAGGGGGAGATAAGGCTCGGCGAGCGGCCACTCAACGCCTTGCCCGTGCAAGCGCGGCGCATCGGCATGCTGTTTCAGGATGACCTGCTGTTTGCCCATCTGACGGTGGCGGAGAACCTGATGTTCGGCATGCCAGCGACCATCAAGGGAAAACGCGCGCGGCGGGAAAAGGCACTGACCGCATTGGCACAAGTCTCGCTGGCGGATCAGGCTGACAAGCTGCCGCAGCTGCTGTCAGGAGGTCAGCGGGCGCGGGTCAGTCTGCTGCGGGCACTGTTGGCCGAACCCGACGCCCTGCTGCTGGACGAGCCCTTCTCCCGCCTCGACAAGCCGCTGCGGGCCGCCTTTCGCGAGCTGGTGTTCGCGCAGATCAAGGCGCTGGCCATCCCCGCTATTCTGGTGACCCACGATGCGGAAGACGCGCCGGGCACCATACTCAACCTCACCGAATGCCACTGTTAACCGAGGAGTGTTCACCTTGTTTGATCGCCATCTGATCCCCGTGATCCGCAGCCCCCTCACCCAGCTTGCCAAACCGCTCTGCCGTGCCGGGATCAGTGCCAATCAGGTCAGCCTCACCGGCTTTGCCATCGGCATGCTGGCGCTGCCGCTGCTGGCCTTTGGCAGCTATCAGTGGGCACTCGCGACCATCCTGCTCAACCGGCTGCTGGACGGGCTGGACGGCGCCGTGGCACGGGAAACCGGCATCACCGACTGCGGCGGCTTTCTCGACATCACGCTGGATTTCATCTTCTACGCCGCCGTGGTGCTGGGCTTTGCCCTCGCCGCCCCCGCCAATGCGCTGCCCGCCGCCACCCTGCTGTTTGCCTTTATGGGCACCGGCTCGAGCTTTCTGGCATTTGCCATCATGGCGGGCAAGCGGGGGATCGACAATCCGGTCTACCACCACAAATCCCTCTACTATCTGGGCGGCCTCACCGAGGGGAGCGAGACCATCGCCCTCTTTGTGCTGATGTGCCTGTGGCCCGCCGCCTTCGCCCCGCTCGCCTATGGCTTTGCCCTGCTCTGCGCCATCACCACCCTGACCAGGCTCTGGAGCGGCTACCACACGCTACGTCCTCCCCAGCCCTAAACAACACAGCCCTCACCGAGGACTAATCTATCGCACGATGAATTGGCGGCAAACAAGGCGCACGGAACACTTGCACGGGGATGGCAATGTTTTACCATGACGACACTTTTATCAGTCTCTTTGAGAACCCTATGCGTCGCCTTGCCTCTCTTCTCACTCTGTCATTATTCCCCCTGCTCGGTGGCTGCAGCAGCGCCCCAGCGCCAAACCCCGTGGTCGTCCCCCAACCCAAGAGCGCCTTTATCAATCAGGCACCATCGAGCAAACCCGTTTATACACAAGGGGTTAGCAAGGGGGACTTCGCTAATCGCCCCAACGTGGACAGGTTCGTCCAGAAGATGGTCGAGAAGCACGGTTTTGACAACGCCCAGCTGCATCAGGTGCTGGCACAGGCAGAGCGTTACGACTGGATCATCCGCCTGATGGATGCCCAGGCGCCGACTACCGCCAAGCCCACCGGCCCGACCGGCGCCTGGAACCGCTATCGCGCCAAGTTCATCACCCCGGACAACGTACAGAACGGCGTCAACTTCTGGCGTGAATACGCAAGCGAGCTGAACCGGGCGGAGCAGACCTACGGGGTACCGCCGGAGATCATCGTCGGCATTATCGGGGTCGAGACCCGCTGGGGACGGGTGATGGGCAAGACCCGCATTCTGGATGCGCTGGCCACCCTGGCGTTTGATTACCCGCGCCGCGCCGAGTTCTTCACCAGCGAACTGGAAGCCTTCCTGGTGATGACCCGCGACGAGGGGATGGATCCCACCGAACCCAAGGGCTCCTATGCGGGCGCCATGGGCTACGGCCAGTTTATGCCCTCCAGCTTCCAGCGCTATGCGGTGGACTTTGACGGCAACGGCCACACCAACCTGTGGGATCCGGTGGATGCCATCGGCAGCGTCGCCAACTACTTCAAGGCCCATGGCTGGGAGAAAGGGCAACCGGTGGCGGTGCGTGGTCAGGGCCAACTGCCAGGCTATGAACATGGCTTCCAGACCCGCTACCCGGTGGCCACCCTGCGCCGCGCGGGGCTGCCCCCCACCAGCAGCCTGGGCAACCACAGCGAGTCGAGCCTGCTGCGCCTCGATGTCGGCACCGGCTACCAATACTGGTACGGCCTGCCCAACTTCTACACCATTACCCGCTACAACCACAGCACCCACTACGCCATGGCGGTATGGCAGCTGGGGCTGGCGGTGAAGGCGACGCGCTGACAACTCGCAGGCATAAAACAGACAATGAAAAAAGGAGCCATTATGGCTCCTTTTTTATATCCAGCGTTCAACCCCATCACGGGCTCAAGGATGGCTACCTGATTTAGACGCCTGCCTTGGCCAGGGCGGCAGAGACGATCTGCTGGGCTTCCTGCTGGATGAGGTCCAGGTGCGCGTCGCCCTTGAAGCTCTCCATATAGATCTTGTAGATAGACTCAGTGCCGGAAGGGCGCGCCGCGAACCAGCCGTTCTCGGTCACCACCTTGAGGCCGCCGATGGCTGCATCGTTGCCCGGTGCCTTGGTCAGCTTGGCGATGATGGGCTCACCGGCCAGGGTAGAGGCTTCCACCAGTGCCGGATCCAGCTTGGAGAGCACCGCTTTCTGGGCGCTGTTGGCCGGGGCGTCGATACGGCGGTAGCTGGAGCGGCCGAACCTGGCTTCCAGTGCGTCGTAGTGGGCCTGCGGATCCTTGCCGGTCACAGCCAGAATTTCCGCCGCCAGCAGCGCCAGAATGAAACCATCCTTGTCGGTGGTCCAGACGGTGCCATCTTTGCGCAGGAAGGAGGCGCCTGCGCTCTCCTCGCCGCCAAAGCCAAACTCGCCGCTGTAGAGGCCATCCACGAACCACTTGAAGCCGACCGGCACCTCTTTCAGGGTACGGCCAATCTCGCCAGCCACCCGGTCGATCATGGAGGAAGAGACCAGCGTCTTGCCGACGGCTGCATCGGCAGACCAGCCGGTGCGATGGGTAAACAGATACTGGATTGCCACCGCCAGATAGTGGTTCGGGTTCATCAGGCCGGACTTGGTAACGATACCGTGACGGTCGTAGTCAGGGTCGTTGCCAAGGGCGATGTCGAACTTGTCCTTGAGCGCGATCAGGCTGGCCATGGCGAACGGGCTGGAGCAATCCATCCGGATCTTGCCGTCTTTATCCAGGGTCATGAAGGAGAAGGTCGGGTCGACCTTGTAGTTCACCACCTCGATGTTCAGACCATAGGTCTTGGCGATGACGTCCCAGTAGGCGACGCCGGAGCCGCCCAGCGGATCGACACCGATCTTGATGCCAGCGTTCTTGATGGCGTCCATGTCCAGCACGTTCTTCAGATCATCCACATAGGGGGTGACATAGTCGTGCAGGGCCACGAACCGGCTCTTGAGCGCCTCGGCGAACGGCATCCGTTTCACACCGGCCAGACCCGCTTCCAGAATGGCGTTTGCGCGGTCTTCCACCCACTTGGTGATCTCCCCTTCGGCGGGGCCACCGTGGGGCGGATTGTACTTGAAGCCACCATCTTCCGGCGGGTTGTGGGACGGAGTGATCACCACGCCGTCGGCGCGCGCTGCAGGCTTGCCCGCGTTATGGCGCAGGATGGCGTGAGAGATGACCGGGGTCGGGGTAAAGCCAAGGCCAGCCTGAATGCGAGTTTCAACGCCATTGGCGGCCAGCACTTCGACTGCACTGGCAAAGGCAGATTCGGACAGGGCGTGAGTATCCATGCCGACAAACAGCGGGCCAGTGATACCGGCCTGCTGGCGATACTCCACCAGCGCCTGGGTCACCGCCAGAATATGGGATTCGGTAAAGGCACTGTGCAGGGCGCTGCCACGGTGGCCGGAGGTACCGAAGGCCACCCGCTGTTCAGGGCGGCTCATGTCCGGCTTGTTGAGGTAGTAGGCGCTGACCAGACGGGGAATATTGGTCAGGTCGCTTAAACGGGCCGGCTGACCGGCGTGGGAGTGCTGAGCCATGGCGTTTTCCTTGCGTAATGGCGGCCTTGCCGGGCAAGGCCTGAGTCTTGAAAAACCGTTAGATTGCGCCGCACACCTGCGCGATCACCTCATCGCCGTAACCCATGCTGACCATCAGCAGGGTCACCATATTCTGCTTGCGAGTGGTGTTGGTGTTGGTGATCACCCAGAACGGGGTTTCCGGTACAGGCTTGGGCTTGGTGGTGCTGCCACTGGCACGCAGAGCCTCGGGATCCCGCGAGAAATAGACGCGCTTGCGACCCTTGATTTCGGTGGCCTGGGTAAACCCGACCGGGTCATCCCGGTAGAGGGTACTCAGCACCTGCATGAAGCGGTTGATGGACTTCTCTTCTTTTTGCAGATCACCGGAATCGAGCAGGGCTTGCAGCCCTTGCCGGGTGGCTACCGCACTGGGCTGCGCGACGGCAGCTGGCTTGGCAACCGGCACACCTTGGTGAGCAGGCTGTTCCAGCAGACGGCGCAAAATGTCGGAGGCACTCTCACCAATGTGCCGGGTCTGGCTGGCGATATAGAAGTAGAGATCGTCATCAAGCTCGATGGTTTTCATAGGAATGCGCAGGACTCGTCGAAATTCAGATGCGGCGATTATACATAGGCAAACCCGACAGCCCAAGCAAGGGGCTGGCAGATGTACATGAATCGCATCGAGAATACGGCATAATAGTGGACCAAGTGTGTGATCGGCCGCACTGATAGCCGATCTGAACGGGATTTTTTAGAAAAAAAACCACACAAATTTCCCATCCTTCATACGAAATCCTTTTCTTTCCAGTACGTTAAATCATATGGGCAACGCACTCATGACCGAACAAGGTGTCATTTTGCAACAAAAGAGCGTAGTGAACTTCAAAGAGCAGGGTCAGGGCCCGGCGGTCATTCTGATCCACGGCCTGTTTGGCAGCCTCGACAACCTGGGTCTGCTGGCCCGCGCCCTCGGCGAGCAGTACCGGGTCATCAGCGTCGATCTGCGCAACCACGGCGCCTCGTTTCGCAGCGATGACATGAGCTATCCGGCGCAGGCCGCCGATATCCTGACCCTGATGGATCGGCTGAATATTGCTGAAGCGACCCTGATTGGCCACTCGATGGGTGGCAAGGTGGCGATGCAGGTCGCCAAGCTGGCACCCGCACGAGTGACCAAGCTGGTGGTTGCCGACATGGCGCCGGTCGCCTATCCCCACTCCCGCCACCAAAGTGTCTTTGTCGGACTCAACGCCACTCTGGCGGCTCAGCCCCAGAGCCGCAACGATGCGGAACGCATTCTGGCCGCGTATATCGAGATCGTGGGAGTGCGCCAGTTCCTGCTCAAATCCTTCACCAAAGGCGATGATGGCTGGCACTGGCGTTTCAATGTGCCCGCTCTTGAGGAGAACTACGCCAACATCATGGGCTGGCCCGAGGATGAACACAGCTTCGAGGGGCCTGTGCTCTTTATCAAGGGGGGGGATTCTGACTATATGCAACCGCAATACAGCGAGGCGGCACTGGCGCAATTCCCGGCGGCAAAGGTGCGTGTCATCGCCGGTACGGGCCACTGGCTGCATGCGGAAAAGCCGGCTTTGTTCAACAAACTGGTTGTGGATTTCCTGTCCACAGGCGGTTAACAGTTCCAAATCCTTTGTGATATAGTGCGCCCGTCATAAGGAGTGTGCGCAATCCATGCTTAGTGAACATATTGACCTGATCGAGAGTCTGGGCCTCAAGTTATTCTTCGTGGCCATTTTTATTTTGATTGGCTTGGCCATTCAGGACGTGCTCAAACGCGGCAACGTGCCCCGTTTCGGTCGTTTCATCGTCTGGTTGGTACTGTTTCTGGGTTGTGCGGGTTTTGTCGCCAAGGGGCTGATCGAACTGGGCTGGGAAGGCTCAGGACTCGGCTAACTTATTTTCATCTGTGATGTATGGCCAAACAGCAAACTGATCGAACAACACTGGATCTGTTCGCAAATGAGAAGCGCCCCGGCAGGCCAAAGACCAATCCACTCCCCCGCGAGACCCAGCTCAAGATCAACAAGCGTAACCAGCTTAAGCGCGATCGGGAAAATGGGCTGAAGCGGGTAGAGTTAAAGGTGGAGGCCGAGTTGCTGGAGCGCCTGAACCAACTTGCGTTACAACAGAACATCAGCCGAGCCGAGCTGATCCAATCTATCCTGAAACAACAGATTGAGTCCGCCTTTGCGGTGGACATTGCAGTCTGAGCATTAACACCAAATACGGGTAACTAAACACTATGGCAAGTGTAGGTCTGTTTTTTGGCAGCGATACCGGTAACACCGAAGCTGTCGCCAAGATGATCCAGAAAGAGCTGGGCAAAAACCTGATTGAAGTCCGTGACATCGCCAAGAGCAGCAAGGCCGACATCGACAGCTTTGATCTGCTGATGTTCGGCATCCCGACTTGGTACTACGGCGAAGCCCAGGCCGACTGGGATGACTTCTTCCCCGATCTGGGCGAAGTCGACTTCACCAACAAGCTGGTCGCCATCTTCGGTTGCGGTGATCAGGAAGACTATTCCGAGTACTTCCTCGACGCTATGGGCACCCTGCGTGACATCGTCGAAGCCAAAGGCGCCATCATCATCGGTCACTGGCCGACTGCCGGCTACGAGTTCGAAGCCTCCAAGGCACTGGTCGATGACAAGCACTTCGTCGGTCTGGGGATCGATGAAGATCGCCAGCCGGAGCTGACCGCCGAGCGCGTCAAGGGCTGGTGCAAGCAGCTGCACGAAGAGATGTGCCTGGGCGAGCTGGAGTAATCCGCCTCCCCTCTTCTCTCTGACACCAAGGGCCCCGACGGGGCCCTTGGTGTATCTGCTTGTTGCGATGTCTGCCTTTATTCTCCCCTGTTATTCACCTCTGTGCTCCGGTTTGGCCCGTACATAGAGGGTGCGCTTGACCTGTGCCACCAGCTCGCCGCTCTTGTCCTGCACCGTTACTTCGAATTCGGGGAAGTGCTTGTTGCCACCTTCAGTCGCCGCCACGATTTCGGCCAACGTGCCCTCGGTCAGGTTGAACTCGGCCACCAGCTTGCCCTTGCCCGGCTTGATGTAATTGATACTGCCCGCCTTGTCCCAGACGTAGTAGCGATTCTTGAAGTAGCCCATCAGCATCAGCGGATAGATGGGGTCTGTCATGGCAAACATGCTGCCGCCAAACTGGGTGCGGTTGGCATTCTTGTTCCACCAGCGGGATTTCAGGGTCACCCGGCAGTAGCGAAAATCATCGCTCAGGGTCTCTATCTTGATACCGGCGCCCCAGAAGGGAGGCCAGGCGTTGAGCGCGCGGCGCACCCAGGCCGCATTGTCAAAAAGCCAATCCATTGATCTCATCCGACCAGAAATATGAAAGTTACATCTTATCAACATCTGCCATGCCAGCAAGTCGGACGACACGATTCATTATTTCAATCCAACCGGCCATTTATGACTAAACCCCTTGAATTGCCGGGTTTATTTTTAGGGAGGCTACGACCTATAATGACAAGCCAAGCGAGTTGAAGGTTGCCATTACTGCGGCAGTCCATCAGAATAACCCCACCTTCGAGAATGCGAATAAGTAGAATATGGCAGACAACAACCAAGCGTTAAAAAAGGCCGGGCTCAAGATAACCTTACCCCGGGTCAAGATCCTGGAAATCCTGCAACAACCGGACTGCCAACACACCAGCGCCGAAGATCTCTATAAACGCCTGATCGATCTGGGTGAAGAGATTGGTCTAGCCACCGTCTACCGCGTTCTCAACCAGTTTGATGATGCAGGTATCGTTACCCGCCATCACTTCGAAGGGGGCAAGTCGGTATTCGAGCTGGCCACTCAGGAGCACCACGACCATCTGGTTTGCCTGGACTGCGGCAAAGTAATCGAGTTCTCCGACGAGGTGATTGAGCAGCGCCAGCGCGAGATCGCCAAAAAGCACAATATCCGTCTCACCAACCACAGCCTCTATCTCTACGGGCACTGTGCCAGCGGTGAGTGCAAGCACAACGACTAAGTCGGCTGCAACATCAGATCACGGACAATAAAAAAGCCGGCATCAGCTGGCTTTTTTATTGTCCGAAACAGGATAGAAGCACCATGGAGGGCAGAGTCTCCCCTGCCCCACTGTATCAGCCTTCTACCTTGCCCCAGGAGTCACGCAGGGCAACGGTGCGGTTGAACACCAGATGCTCCGGGCTGGAGAGCTTGTTGTCGGCGCAGAAGTAACCTTCACGCTCGAACTGGTAAGCCTGCTCCGGCTTGGCGTTCTTCAGGGAAGCCTCGACACGGGCACCCTCGATGATCACCAGGGATTCCGGGTTCAACGCGGCTTCGAAGTCATCCTCGGCACCCGGGTTCGGCACCTTGAACAGACGGTCGTAGAGACGTACTTCCGCTGGCAGGGCGTGAGTGGCGCTGACCCAGTGGATCACCCCTTTCACCTTGCGGCCATCGGCCGGATCCTTGCCCAGCGTCTCGGGGTCGTAGCTGCAGTAGATGCAGGTGACCTTGCCGTCGGCATCCTTCTCGATGCGCTCGGCCTTGATGACGTAGGCATTGCGCAGACGCACTTCCTTGCCCAGCACCAGACGCTTGAACTGCTTGTTCGCTTCCTCTTTGAAGTCGGCTTCGTCGATGAAGATTTCGCGGGTAAAGTTCAGCTCGCGGGTACCCATCTCGGCATTGCTCGGGTGGGCCGGGGCAGTCAGCACTTCGTCAGCCGCCAGATTCTCGATGACCACTTTCACCGGATGCAGCACGGCCATGGCGCGCGGCGCATTCTCGTTGAGGTCTTCGCGGATGCAGGCTTCCAGCATGCTCATCTCGACGATGTTGTCCTGCTTGGTGACGCCGATGCGCTTGCAGAACTCGCGGATGGAGGCCGGAGTGTAACCGCGACGACGCAGACCGGAAACGGTCAGCATGCGTGGGTCATCCCAACCGTCGACGTGCTTCTCGGTCACCAGCAGGTTCAGCTTGCGCTTGGACATGACGGTGTACTCGAGGTTCAGACGAGAGAACTCGTACTGACGGGGGTGGCAGTCGATGCTGATGTTGTCCAGCACCCAGTCGTACAGACGACGGTTATCCTGGAACTCCAGGGTACAGATGGAGTGAGTGATCCCTTCCAGCGCGTCCGAGATGCAGTGAGTGAAGTCATACATCGGGTAGATGCACCACTTGTCACCGGTCTGGTGATGGTGGGCAAACTTGATTCGGTAGATAACCGGATCACGCATCACCATGAAAGGAGAGGCCATGTCGATCTTGGCGCGCAGGCAGGCGGTGCCTTCAGCCAATTCGCCGTTCTTCATCTTGGCAAACAGCGCCAGGTTCTCTTCCACGCTGCGATCGCGGAACGGGCTGTTTTTACCTGCTTCAGTCAGGGTGCCACGGTACTCGCGCATCTGCTCGGCAGTCAGTTCGTCCACATAAGCCAGGCCCTTTTCAATCAACTCGATGGCGTAGCCGTGCAGCTTGTCGAAATAGTCGGAGGAGTAGCAGATCTCGCCGTTCCACTGGAAGCCCAGCCACTGCACATCCTGCTTGATGGACTCGACGTACTCGATGTCTTCTTTCACCGGGTTGGTGTCATCAAAACGCAGGTTGCACTGGCCCTGATAGTCACGAGCGATGCCGAAGTTCAGGCAGATGGACTTGGCGTGGCCGATATGGAGATAACCGTTCGGCTCGGGCGGAAAACGGGTATGCACGCTGCTGTGCTTACCGCTGGCCAGATCTTCATCAATGATCTGACGAATAAAGTTAGTTGGGCTGTTCGCCTGACTCATGGCTCACCTCAAAAAAGCGTCACTGGCGGAAGTTGTGCCGGCTGGCACCCTCATCCCCCCGCCGTCAAGCCGGGTATGATCCCTCATTACGGGCGCTGCCTCAACCTGAATTTGGCCCTTCCGGGCCATTTCCCGGCCATTGCGCCACGAAAAACGGGAGGGGTTGGCACCTTGCGCACAAAATGGATAAAAAAAGCCCCGCACAGGGCGGGGCTGAAAGTGATGAAAAACAAAACAGACATTTACACACAACAAAGGCTCACACGCACAGTCAACCTTTCCCAAACCCGATGCGCCATCGCCCTTGGGAAAGGCGGGTCTTGCGACCCACCTCATGTTAACGGTTGACTGCTATCAGTTCAGTTCGGTGACGCGGCTGGTGCGCTTGCCATCGAAGCTGGTGGTACGCAGGTAGACCTTGCCATCTACGCTCGGCTTGGCCGCGGCGTCATAGGCACTCCAGTTGGTACCGTCCAGGCTGTACTGGATGGGCAGACCCGGCAGGTCCACGTTTGCTTCCAGCTTACCGTTCACCACTTTGGCACCCGGTACGGAGAGGCGGTATTCAACACCGGCCTGATCCAGCTTCGGCAGCACACGCTGACCCAAGACGTTGGCAAACTGGTTCCACTCTTTGTTGAGGGTGGCCTTGTTGACATGCTTGGTCTCGCCGGAGAACTCGCGGCCCTTCACATAGTTCAGCTCGAAGCCACCTTTGTGCCAGGCACGCTCGGCTACGGAGAAGATACGCGGGTAGACCATGTACTCGTACTGAGCATCGGTACGCACGGTTTCACTCCACTGCTGACCTGAGATCCCCTTGAACTTGACCGGATCCTGGTCACCCTTGGCCACGAAGGCGTTGCCGTCGCGGTCAACCGAAGTCTCGGCGTTCTGCGGCAGGTTTTCCGGGGCGAAGGCAAATACCTTGCGGGTGTCGTTGAAACGGGTTGCCCAGTAGTAGCCACGCTCGGCCGGGTGTACTTCGTTCGGGAAGTCGAAGTAGAGGTAATCCGGGTTGGACAGGACCACTTGGTAACCCTTGTGCGCCCACTTCATCGCTTCGTTGAAGCCACCCCAGTAGAGGGTTTCCCAGAAGTTGACTCGGGTGTTGTCGGTGGCGAAGTCCTTGGCACCGCTGGCGTACTTCAGACCATCTTCCCACGCCTGCAGGGTAGAGAAGCCGCGGTCTTTGACCATCTCGCCCACTTCCTTGGCGAAGTAAACCGGCAGCTCGCCCACTTCCTTGATCTTGCCTTCGTCGATCATCTTCTGGCACATCGGGGACTTGCCAAACGGCTTGTCCTGCTTGCTGGAGTCGACGTTGCCTTTCCAGGCGACCAGCTCTTCTTTCTTGGTGACGGCCGGATCCTGATAGCCACCGCCCTGCATGATGTTCTTCGCCTCATCACCACCGTAGTGCCATGCGGTCAGCGGCTGACCGGCGGCCTGGTGCATCTGGGCCACTTCATCCATGACCTTGGCCACGAAGGTGGCAGCACCCGGCTGGCAAGGGTTGATGAAGGACATCTTGTCGTAGAACTGGACCGAGGTGACGTTGGAGGTGTCAGCCGGATCAGTCAGACGGAACTGGTTGGCTTCCGCTTCTTTGCCTTCCGCCATCAGACGCTTGTAGCGCGCTTCCATGGAGACCACGGCAGCACGGGCGTGAGCTGGCATGTTGATCTCGGGGATCACGGTCACACCGCGGGCCTTGGCATAACGCACCAGATCCACGTAGTCAGACTTGCTGTAGAAACCGGAACCCTGGTTGTCGCTGGTCGGGCCGGAACCCAGTTGCGGCATCAGGCACTTGGTTTCAGACTCGTCGTGGCAACGCTGGCTACCGACCTGGGTCAGCTCCGGCAGACCCGGGATCTCCAGACGCCAGCCTTCATCGTTGGTCAGGCCAAGGTGCAGCACGTTGAGCTTCATGGCAGACATCTGGTCAACCAGCTTCTTCATGGTCTCGGTGCTTCTGAAGTGGCGAGCCACGTCAGTCTGCATGCCGCGGTATTCAAAGCGCGGTGCATCTTCGACACTCATCGGAGAGACCAGCTTGTCATCCACACCCAGCAGGGAGATGAGGGATTGTGCGCCCCAATATGCTCCGTCGATGTCACGGCCCTGGATCACTGTGCCCTTCTGACCGATGGTCATATCATAGCCTTCAGCCTGCTTGAGCTTGCTGCCGAGCTTGATGGTAACCGGGTAGCCGGTGTCGGAGAGGGTAACACCCAGCTTGGTCAGTTGAGCCTTCAGGGCCTCGGCGCGATCGCTCGGCAAGTCCAGGGCATTGAGCTTGATAGTGGAGAAGTCGATTTGTGGGCCCGCCTTCACAACCTGCTTGAGTGGCGTCGGCACGATCTGGTTGTCAATCTTGCCTGCAGGCAGCAGGGTGCTGGTCTGGTTGGCCGCGAAACGGGTCTCGCTGTTCATCAGGATGTTGTTGTCATCCTTGGTACGCTTCCAGCCATCGGCCGGCATCGGCTTCTCGTAGGTGCTGGCATCATTGATGTTGCTCATGCTGGCCAGTACTTTCGGCTCGGCACCTTCGCTGGCAACATACCAGTTCGGCATGATGTCAGATTCGAACAGTACCCAATACTCGACCACCAGCGGCACTTCGACCGTGGCATCCTTGGCAAAGCCCTGGAACTTCTCGGTTGGCGTCAAACGATAGAGATCGCCGGTCAGGTGAGTGATGGTGAACTGGTCGTTATCCACACGCTGGATACGACGGATGGAGGAGACGTAGATGCTCCAGTCTTTAGAGGTCACGTCAGCACCGGTATTGGTCAGGTGCAGCCTGGCAACGCCACAGCTCGCCCACTCGGAACCGAGCGCCTGGCAATCAAGGCCGGCACCGGCACCGTCGTTGGTGACCACTTCATACTTGACCACCAGGTTGTTGGCGAGGGAGTCGACCACGGCCTGCTTGGCGGCATCGGCAGCCTGGACCTGGCTGACAAAAACGGTAGACATGGCAATGGCTAACAGAGAATGTTTCAAGTTCATAACTGCTGCTCTCATTTGAAGTAAAGGTTGGATTTTCTTGGCTTTTTTATATGGGGCCCCTGAGCGGGGCCCTTAGTTATGTCAACAATGGACTTAGACTTGAGGTGAGCGAGTCGCTCGATTAACGCAGGGCTTTCATCTCACCGGCGATGATTTCGGCCAATGGGCCCAGAATCACCTGCAGGTTCTGCTCACCGAGTTTGACCACACCGGCCGCACCCAGGGCTTTCAGCTTGCGCTCATCAACGATGCTGCGGTCTTTCAGGGTCAGACGCAGACGGGTGATGCAGGCATCGATGGTAACCAGGTTGTCCTGACCACCCAGCACTTCCAGGTATTGCTTGGCCAGCTCGGTACGGTCGGTGGTCTGGGCAGCAGCCGGGACGCTGTCTTGCTCATCTTCACGACCCGGGGTTTTCAGGTTCAGCTTGGCAATCACTGCGCGGAACACCACGTAGTAGAGACCGAAGAAGACCAGACCCTGAGCAATCAGCATGTACCAGTTGGTCGCCAGCGGGTTACGGCTGGAGAGCACCATATCCACTAGGCCGGCACTGAAACCGAAACCGGCAATCCAGTGCATGGACGCAGCGATAAACACGGAGATACCGGTCAGCACGGCGTGGATGACATAGAGCACTGGCGCCACGAACATGAAGGAGAACTCGAGCGGCTCGGTAACACCGGTAAAGAAGGCAGCAAAGGCAGCAGCGATCATGATGGAAGCTACTTTCTCTTTGTTCTCTTTCTTGGCGGCGTGGTAGATGGCCAGTGCTGCACCCGGCAGACCGAACATCATGATGGGGAAGAAACCAGCCTGATACATACCGGTGACACCAACAACGGCTTTACCAGCATCGATGGAGGATTGACCACCCAGGAAATTCGGGATGTCGTTGATACCAGCCACGTCAAACCAGAACACGGAGTTCAGGGCGTGGTGCAGACCAACAGGGATCAGCAGGCGGTTGAAGAAGGCGTAGATACCGGCACCGCTGGCACCCATGCTGACGATGGACTCACCGAAGGAGACCAAGCCACCGTAAATCACCGGCCATACCGCCATCAAGATGAAGGAGACAATCATCATCACGACAGAGGTCACGATCGGCACCAGACGACGACCAGAGAAGAAGGCCAGCGCTTTGTGCAATTCGACGCTGCTGAAGCGGTTGTACAACTCAGCGGCAATCACACCACACAGGATACCGACAAACTGGTTGCTGATCTTGGCAAACGCAGCAGGTACCTGCTCCAGCGGAATGCCCTGGATCTGGGCAACGGCGCCTGGGCTCAGCAGGGTGGTCACTACCAGGAAACCGACCAGACCGGCCAGTGCGGCAGAACCGTCTTTATCTTTGGACATGCCGTAAGCAACGCCGACAGCAAACAGGATTGGCATACTATCGATGATCGCGGCACCCGCTTTGATCAAGAAAGCCGCCAGCGGACTACCACCGCCCCAGCCATTCGGGTCAATCCAGTAGCCAACCCCCATCAGGATCGCGGCGGCAGGCAATACCGCTACCGGCACCATCAGGGCACGGCCGATCTTTTGCATATAACCGAGAATGTTCACGGTTCCTCTCCTTAGTTAATGTTTTTCTAGAAATTAAGTGCTTATCACGTTTGACGCATAAGCCATCAAGGCTTGATTGGCAGTCTAGGGCTTTTATTTCGCTGCGCAAATTAATAAACCGATAATCGTGATCTTTATCACCCAAACAAGATAAAGGTGGTGGATAGATGTGGCTTAGTCCGCAATCTTTATTTACGCTATAAAACAACTGAAATCCGTATTAGCCCATTGCCACCAGCAAACCGGCCGCAACCCGACACAGAGGTATCCATCATGCGCCTGATCCCGTTGAAATCTGCCAACCAAGTAGGCCTCTGGTCTGCTCGTTACATCGTTGACCGTATCAAGGCGTTTAAGCCTACTGCAGAGCGCCCTTTCGTACTGGGCCTGCCCACCGGCGGCACCCCGCTCAACACCTACAAGCGCCTGATCGAGTTGCACAAAGCCGGTGAAGTGAGCTTCCAGAACGTGGTCACCTTCAACATGGACGAGTACGTCGGCCTGCCGGAAGATCACCCGGAGAGCTACCACAGCTTCATGCACAACAACTTCTTCAGCCACATCGACATTCGTCCCGAGAACATCAACATCCTCAACGGCAATGCCGAGGATCTGGTGGCCGAGTGCAAGCGCTACGAAGACAAGATCAAGTCCTATGGCAAGATCCACCTGTTCATGGGTGGCGTGGGTAACGACGGCCACATCGCATTCAACGAGCCGGCTTCTTCTCTCTCCTCCCGCACCCGGGTCAAGACCCTGACCGAAGACACCCGTATCGCCAACTCCCGCTTCTTCGGTGGCGACATGGAGCAGGTGCCCAAGCTGGCCCTGACCGTGGGTGTCGGCACCCTGATGGATGCGGAAGAGATCATGATCCTGGTCACCGGTCACGGCAAGGCACTGGCCCTGCAGGCCGCAGTGGAAGGCAGCGTCAACCACATGTGGACCATCTCTACCCTGCAACTGCATCCGAAGGGAATGATGGTGTGCGACGAGCCCTCCACCATGGAGCTCAAGGTCAAGACCGTTCGCTACTTCCAGCAACTGGAAGCCGCCAACATCGGCCGTCTGTAAGGAGTCGTCATGTACGCATTGACCAACTGCACCCTCTACACCAGCAGCTGCGTGCTAACCGGTTACGGGGTGCTTATCGAGGGCGACAAGATTGTCGCCATCTCTCACCAGGCCGAACTGCCTGCGGGCATCGAGCAGATTGACCTCAAGGGCGCCAACCTGACCGCCGGTTTTATCGACGTGCAGCTCAACGGCTGTGGCGGGGTGATGTTCAACACCGACATCACGGTCGAGACCCTGGCAACCATGCAGGCGGCCAACCTCAAATCCGGTACCACCAGCTTCCTGCCGACCCTGATCACCAGTCCGGATGCGGATATGAAGCAGGCCGTTGCGGTGACCCGCGACTACATGGCAGCCAACCCCAATGAGGTGCTGGGCGTCCATCTGGAGGGGCCTTACACCAACCTCAAGCGAAAGGGGATCCACCCTGCCGCGCAAATTCGCCAGCCAGCGGACGAAATGATCGACTTCTTCTGTGCCAACGCGGATGCCATCACCAAAATTACCCTGGCACCGGAGCG
This sequence comes from Aeromonas sp., assembly GCF_050633025.1. Taxonomy (GTDB): domain Bacteria; phylum Pseudomonadota; class Gammaproteobacteria; order Enterobacterales; family Aeromonadaceae; genus Aeromonas. Next base: position 17,718 of record NZ_JBODRQ010000013.1, on the reverse strand, counting down.
CAACGAACCGGCCCATATCCGCCGTCTGGTGGAAGCGGGCATTCTGGTCTCGGCCGGTCACACTGCCGCCAGTTACGATCAGGCCATGGCCGGATTCGATAACGGTATTCGCTTTGCCACCCACCTCTACAACGCCATGACCCCGACCCTCAACGGTCGCGAGCCGGGTGTGGTGGGCGCCATTTATGACCGCAAGGATGTCTACGCCGGCGTCATCGTCGATGGCCACCATGTGCACTGGGCCAACGTGCGTCTGGCTCACAAGGCGCTGGGGGAGCGACTGGTGCTGGTCACCGATGCCACCGCAGCAGCCGGAGCGCCGGAAGGCTTTGAGAAATTTGATTTTTGTGGCACCACCGTCTTTTTACGCGATGGTCAGTGTGTCGACGAGAATGGTACACTCGGCGGTTCCTCCCTCACCATGATTGAGGGGGTGGAAAATCTGGTCAAGCAGGTCGGATTACCGCTCGATGAAGCACTGAGAATGGCCAGCCTCTACCCCGCTCGCGCCATTGGATGGGACTCACGTCTCGGTAGTATCCAGGTCGGTAAAGTAGCCAACCTCACTGTCTTCGATCAGGACTTCACGGTCCGTGGGACCGTGGTTAACGGACACTACACACAACAGTGACATCATGACTGGCGGACAAATAGCAAACGTAGATCTCATCAAGCAGGTCAACAGTGCAGCCGTGTATCGGCTCATCGACCTGCAAGGCCCCATCTCGCGGGTCAAAATTGCCGAGTTGAGTCAGCTGGCCCCGGCCAGCGTAACCAAAATAACCCGGCAACTGATCGAGCATGGCCTGATCAAGGAGACCTCTCCGCAAGCCTCCACCGGCGGGCGGCGCGCCATCTCCCTGACCACCATCAAGCATCGCTTTCAGTTTGTCTCCGCCAAGCTGGGCCGCGGCTACCTGCAACTGAGTCTCTATGACCTCGATGGCAAGGAGCTCGACCAGCACGTCATTCAGGTGACCGAGATCGACCAGCAACCCGTGGTCGACATGCTGCTGCGGGAGATTGGCGCCTTTATCGATGCCAACCGCGAACGCTGTCGCAACCTCATCAGCATCGCGCTCACCATGCCGGGTCTGGTCAACCCGGAATCAGGTACTGTCATCTACACCCCCAAGTACCAGATCCGCAATCTGGGGCTGGCGAAACTGCTTGAAAACCACTTCAACCTCCCCTGCTACGTGGGTAACAACACCCGCTCGCTGGCGCTGGCCGAACACTTCTTCGGCGAGTCACGCGACTGTATGGACTCCATTCTGGTCAGCGTCCATCAGGGGACGGGCTCGGGGATCATCACCAAGGGGCAGGTGTTCCTCGGTCAGAACCGCAACGTCGGCGAAATCGGCCATATCCAGGTCGAGCCCCTCGGCAAGCGTTGTCACTGCGGCAACTTCGGCTGCCTCGAGACCATCGCCTCCAACGAAGCCGTCATCGACAAGGTGAAGGAGCTCATCAGTCGCGGCCACCATAGCTCGCTGCAGGAGAAGCACATCACCATTCAGGAGGTGTGCAAGGCGGCGCTGGCGGGTGACGAACTGGCTCGCAGCGTCATCGAAAACGTGGGTGAGCATCTGGGACGAGCGGTGGCCATCACGGTCAACCTGTTCAACCCGCAGAAGGTGCTGATCGCCGGGGAAATCACCGCGGCAGAGGCAATCCTCTTCCCCGCAATCCGCCGTTGCGTCGAGCATCAATCCCTGCCGAGCTTTCACCGCGGCCTGCCCATCGTGAAGGCGCGCTTCCAGAACCAGCCAACCTATGGCGGCTTTGCGCTGGTCAAACGCGCCCTGTTGGAGGGAGATCTGCTGCAGATCATCATGGAACAGAAGTAAGACACAACCTTGCGAGACAACAAAACGGCAGCCAGTGGCTGCCGTTTTCTATTGTGTCTGGCGGTTTAGCCCGCCCGACATGGCTTGAACAGATCCAGCTTGTTGTCGTAAACACGGGTCTGCACATCCATGATCCCCAGCATGGAGTGAAACAGGTTGTCGTGGGAAAAGCGCTTGCTGCTCGCCTCCGCCGCCAGGCAACCCATATCCAGCTGGCGATCTGCCTGCAACTGGGGTGAGAACCAGGTCAGCAACGGCACCCGAGTCTGATCATCTGGCGCAAACTTGTAGGGGGTGCCGTGCAGATAGAGCCCCATGGCCCCAAGGGATTCACCGTGATCGGAGAGATAGACCAGTCCCACATCGTACTGGCTCTCCAGCGACTTGAGCTTGTCGATCAGCAGCCCCACCACCTTGTCGGTGTAGCGGATGGTGTTGTCATAGGTGTTGACCAGCTCTTCGTTGCTGCAGTTTTCAATATCGCTACGCGGACAGTCGGGCACAAAAAACCGTTCACTGGCGGGATAGCGGCGATAATAGGTTGGACCATGGCTGCCCATCAGGTGAAAAGCCACCAACTTGTTGCCCTTCATGCCGGCAATCTGCTGATCCAGCCCCTCCAGCAGCACCTCGTCATAGCAGGACTCCCCCTGACAGAGCGCCGGATAGGATTTGGGAAGGATCTCGATGGTCGGCACATTGCGACACACCCCTTTGCAGCCGCCATCGTTCTCTTTCCACAATACCGAGACTCCGGCATGTTGCAGCACATCGAGCAGGCCATCACGGGAGCTGGCAAGCTGGTCATCGTAGCCACGGCGTGTGAGGTTGGAGAACATGCAGGGCACCGAGACGGCGGTTGCAGTCCCGCAGGAGCGCACATCTTTGAACGACACAACCCCCTGCTCTTTGGCTGTAAAGCTGTTGGTCGCCTTGCCATACCCGTTAAGGGAGTAGTTCTGGCTGCGCGCCGTCTCCCCCACCACCAGGAACATCAGAGTTGGTTTGCTTCCCCGTGCGACTACCCTGGCATCGGTCCCCAAGTGCTGGTAGGGGATCGGCGTGGCAAACAGCACATCCCGCCCATATTTGTAGAGGCCGTGCACATAGTTGGCAGGCACAATCTCTTTGGCCAGCGACTTGTTGTTGCGCCCGACCGAGGCGTAATCCTGATAGTAAAGTGACGCCACTCCCCCGATAAACAGCAGAGAGATGGCCAGTGCACCAACCCGCAACGCCAGTCCTTGATACCAGCGAGCCGGATAGCGGATCCGCAGTGACCAGAGCACCAGGGTCGGCAGTATGCCGGTCAGCAAGAACCAGAGGGCGACCGACCCATTTAGATAGGAGGTGGCTTCCCCGCTGTTGGTCTCCACTATGTTCTGGATCATGCTGGCATCGAAGATGACTCCATATTTGAGCATGGCGTAGCTGACGATGGAGCCGGTCAGTATCAGCACGGTAAAAAAAGGTTTGAGCACATACCGGAACGTGAAAGGAATGAACACGGCATTGAGCGCCGCGATAAGCACCAGCGGGATCGAGATGGCAAACCCTGCTTTGACATGGGACAGGCCACTGAGCACCGTATAGAAATGCAAAAAGATTGGCCAGTTCAGTACCAGAACGAAAAAGAGCACCAGCAACAGATTGGTCTGCAATACCCCGAGCGTTACTCGCATAAATAACTCCTACATACCGGCCTGCAGTGCAGCGGGCCGGTCAAGCCAACAAAAACGACGGGGCCAGCGTAGGAAGTAAAACTTAAGCGCAAATTAAGAGGGAAAGCACGGCACTCGTGCGCCCCATCACAGCACAGGGAGCTCCGCTGCCACGAAATGGATTTTTAGTTGTCTATCCATCGGATTTTGCTAGCTTATTGTGTAGGCATTCACGAAATGCAGGTCAACCGATGGCACTGATCCAAGCCTCGATAGAACAGTTGAGAGTCGGCCACTATATCCATCTTCCCACGGGATGGACTAATCACCCGTTTATGTTCAATACCTTCAAGATCAAGGATCAGCAACAACTCGATATTCTCCGTCATCTTGATCTCACCCTGCTGATGGTTGACCCCGACAAGAGCGATCTGCCCATCGAGCCGCTGCTGCGCGGAGAGATCCCAGAGGCAGCGCCCGACCTTGACGAGCTGGAGGAGCAGATTGCCTCAGGCCCCCCCCCTTTTGACGAGAAAGCCTTTCGCCGCTCCATGCGTGCCGCCGACAAAGCCTTTGGCCAATCCATGAGCGAGCTGCGCGATGCGCTCGGAGCGCTCAACCTCAAACCGGATGAGGGACTGGCCAACACTGCCCAGATCGTCCGCAATACCGCCTTCGCGCTAAGTCAACACGAAGGGCCGCTCGGGCTCCACCTTATTCGCAGCCCCCACACAGATGTCCTGCTGCAGCACAGCCTCAACGTAGCGTTCATTGCCATGCTGATGGCACGCGAGCTGGGCATGAATCCCATTGAACTGGAGGAGACCGGACTTGCCGGACTTATCCACGACATCGGTGAACTGAAAATCCCCAGCCAGATCACCCAAAAACGGGGAGATCTCAGCAAGGCCGAGCAGAACTTCCTCAATATGCATCCTCAGTACGGGCTGGAGATGTTAACCCAGCTCAATGCCTTTGAACCCAAAATCCGTCAGGTCGCCCATTTGCACCACGAGCGACTCGATGGCAGCGGTTATCCACTGGGGATCAAGGGCGGGGAGATCCCGCCGCTAGCCAGGCTGATTGGACTGGTCGACTATTACGATGAACTGCTCCATCCCCGCAGCAGCACCAACCCGGCCGCGCCAAGTCAGGCCATCAGCCAGCTCTACAAGTTATCCCAGAAAAAGTTCGACCAGGATCTGGTCAAGTTGCTGGTCAAGGTGCTGGGGGTCTATCCGCCAGGATCACTGGTGAAACTCTCGGACGAAAGCATAGCGCTGGTGCTCTCCACCGAGCCCACCATGCCCCTCAAGCCGAAGATCCTGCCTTATATCAAGGCCCAGCGGCCGGAAGCCGTCGCCATGATCGATCTGCGGGAGGATGAACGCACCATCACTGCTTTTATCAAACAGGAAGAGCTCGATGAGGGACAACGGCAGTTCTTCAACCTGACCCGCCGCTTCTGCTACTACTTTGCATTCTGAGTTATCCCCAGAAGCTGGGGATAACTCATTGGACAAACCGGAATAATTGCTCAAACCCCCATCAGAAGGTTGCCAACTGACCATGTATAAAAAACGCCCAGCCAAGGGGCCGGGCGGAGCATGCCACCTCCGTGTGGCGTATCCAGCGGATACATTCATGCTCCATCCATCAATATCAACCTGCAGCCGCTTACACAAATATCAATTTAACATGCTGATTTAATATGGTTTTATCCACTTGTTCTGGCAAACTGACGGCCCGTTGCGCCCAGTTGGGCCAACAGAACAAGATCCTGATCACACTTATTCACGAGCTGGCTATTTTTTCAGCTGGCTTATGAGGAGCGTTTTTTATGCAGTTGGTCCTCTCCTTGCTGCAACAGATGAGCGTCAGCCTGGTGATCGCCTATCTCTTCTCGAAAAGCCCGCTGCTGCGCCCGCTTGCTAACTATTCCGTGAGACTACCTCACAAGATACTGATATACATCATCTTTTCCAGCTTTTGTATCCTCGGCACCTATGTGGGCCTCGATATCGACGATGCCATCGCCAACACCCGGGCGGTCGGCGCCGTCTTGGGGGGATTATTGGGGGGACCACAGGTGGGCTTTCTGGTGGGGCTGACCGGCGGCCTGCACCGCTATACGCTGGGGGGATTTACCGATCTCGCCTGCGCCATCTCCACCACCTGCGAGGGGTTGCTCGGGGGTATAGTGCACTGGCACCTGATGCGCTCGGGGCGAACGGATGCCCTGTTTGAACCACGCATCGCCTTCTTTACCACCCTCTATGCCGAGATCATGCAGATGGTGATCATCCTGCTGGTGGCGACCCCGTTCGACAAATCCCTGCTGCTGGTGCGCACCATCGCCACCCCGATGATTCTGGCCAACTCCTGCGGGGCCGCCCTCTTTATCAGCATGATCCGCGACCAGCAGCGGATGTATGAGAAGTTCTCCCGGGTCTTCTCCGCCAAGGCGCTCAATATCGCCAACCGCACCGTGGGGATCATGAGTCAGGGCTTTACGCCAGAGGCGAGCAGCAAGATTGCCCGCATCATTCAGGAGGAGACCGGCGTAGGGGCGGTCGCCATCACTGACACCGAGAAGATCCTCGCCTTTATCGGCACCGGTGAAGATCACCATCTGCCGGGCACCCCCATTGCATCGGCCATCACCATGAAGGCCATCGCCCACAACAAGGTGCTGTTTGCCGATGGCAACAGCCAGCCCTATCGCTGCAGCCTCTCCCCCGCTTGCCAGCTGGGCTCGGTGCTAGTGATCCCGCTGCAGGGGGACAAAGGAGTGATCGGCACCATCAAGCTCTACGAGCCGAAGAAGCGGCTGTTTCTCAAGATCAACCACACCCTGGGGGAAGGGATTGCCAACCTGCTATCACAGCAACTACTGGCCGGTCGGCTGGAGCAGCATCAGCGGCTGCTGGTCCAGTCCGAGTTGAAACTTATCCAGGCCCAGATCAACCCCCACTTTCTGTTCAACACCCTCAACACCATCAGTGCCATCACCCGGCGCGATCCGGACAAGGCGCGAGACCTTCTGCTGCATCTTTCGCTGTTTTTTCGCAAGAACCTCAAACGCCAGAGCGGTCTTGCGACCCTGCAAGAGGAGCAGGAGCACTGCCAATCCTATTTGGAGATCGAGCTGGCCCGCTTTGGCGATCGGCTGACGGTGATAAACGAGATCCCGCCCCATCTGGCCACACTGCGACTGCCCAGCTTCACCCTGCAACCGCTGATCGAGAATGCCATCAAGCACGGCGTCTCGACCCTGCTGGAGCAAGGGCGCATTCGCCTCTGGACCGATGAGCATCCCACCAGCGTCACCATCCATGTGGAAGATAATGCAGGCACCTGGCAAGCGCACCCCGCTGGCGACGGTCTGGGCATGACCATTGTCGATCGGCGACTGAAAAGCGCCTTTGGCGAGCGCTATGGCGTGACCATTGCCTGCGAGCCTGAGCAGTGGACCCGGGTCTCGTTCACCATCCCCAAGGAGCAACCATGATCCGCACCCTGATTGTCGATGACGAACACTACGCCCGCGAGGAGCTGAGGCTGCAGCTGGCCTGCGATCCCGCCATCGAGCTCGTGGGAGAAGCGGCCAACGCCATCGAGGCGCTGCCGCTTATTCAACGGCTCAAGCCTGACGTGGTGTTCCTCGATATCCAGATGCCCAAGCTGAGCGGCATGGAGCTGGTCGCCATGCTCGACCCCCTGCCCCGCATCGTCTTTGTCACCGCCTTTGACGAATATGCGATTCAGGCATTTGAAGAGAACGCCTTCGACTACCTGCTCAAACCGGTGGAGCCCGCCCGGCTCGCCAAGACCCTCGCTCGCCTCAAGCAGGATATCTCCCCACAGCCCATCGAGCGGCTGGCCCCCACCATCGAACATATTCCGGGCTATCTGCACAATCGGGTCAGGCTGCTGCCCATCGCGCAAGTGGAATATGCCTTCTCCGATCTGGGCGGGGTCCATGTGGCCTGTCAGGGCGAGCTGTTCCACACCCAGCTCACCCTCAAATCCCTGGAAGAAAAGAGCCCGCTGCTGCGCTGCCACCGCCAGTATCTGGTCTCTCCCAACGCCATCTTCGAGATCCGGCTGCTGGATAACCAGCTGGCAGAGATTGTCACCCCGAGCGGCGCCCGGGTGCCGGTCAGTCGTCGCTATCTCAAGGAGCTCAAAGATCAGCTGGGGCTGGACTGAGCCGTGGAGTGTGCCCCGGATCACAACCTTTGACCGCTCGGCACGCCAAAGCGCCGCTCGGGCCGTTTCACCAGCCAGAGAGGAGCAACCGTTTTAGACTCGCTATGCATATCAAAACATAACAATGCAGGAGCGTAGCAATGATCTGGTTCTTCCTCAGTGTCGGCTTACTTGTGGCCGGGTATTTTATCTATGGCAAGTTCATCGAACGGATATTCGGCCCGAAACCGGAGCGAAAAACCCCCGCCATCACCATGGCTGACGGGGTGGACTATGTCCCCATGTCGGACAAAAAAGTCTATCTGGTTCAACTGCTCAACATCGCCGGTGTCGGCCCCATATTCGGCCCCATCCTGGGTGCCCTCTACGGCCCGGTCGCCATGCTGTGGATCGTCTTTGGCTGCATCTTCGCCGGTGCGGTACATGACTACTTCTCCGGCATGCTGTCGGTACGCGCCAAGGGGGCCTCTGTGCCAACCGTGGTCGGTGAGCATCTGGGCACCGCCGCCAAGCACTTCATGAACCTGTTTGCCGTGGTGCTGCTGATGCTGGTGGGCGTGGTATTTGTGCTGAGCCCGGCAGGGCTGCTCGCCAACCTCACCTCCACCGATCTGGTCTACTGGATTGTGGCGATTTTTGCCTACTACATCCTCGCGACCATAGTCCCCATCGACAAGATCATCGGTCGCTTCTATCCCATCTTCGGCGCCCTGCTGGTCTTCATGTCGGTCGGCCTCATCGTTGGCCTGATTGTCTCCGGCAAAGGCTTCTACAACACAGGGATGAACTTCTCCAACCTGCACCCGACCGAACTGCCGCTCTGGCCGCTGCTCTTTATCACCATCGCCTGTGGTGCCGTATCCGGCTTCCACGCCACCCAGTCACCGCTGATGGCGCGCTGCATGCAAAACGAGAAGTCCGGCCGTTTCATCTTCTACGGCGCAATGATCGGTGAAGGGATCATCGCCCTTATCTGGTGCACCCTGGGCCTCTCCTTCTACGACAGTCCCGAAGCGCTCAACGCCACCCTGGCAAATGGCGGCCCCTCTGCCGTGGTACACGAAGTCTCCACCAGCCTGCTCGGCACAGTGGGCGGCATTCTGGCCATCCTCGGCGTGGTGATCCTGCCCATCACCTCCGGTGATACCGCGTTTCGCAGTGCTCGCCTCATTGTGGCGGACTTTCTGAACCTGACCCAGAAGCCGATGGCCAAGCGTCTGCTAATCGCCATCCCCATGTTTATCCTTGGTTTCATCATCTCCAAGGCCGAATTCGGGGTGATCTGGCGCTACTTCGGCTGGGCCAACCAGACCACCGCCGTCATCATGTTGTGGGCCGCAGCCGCCTTCCTCATCAAAGAGGGCAAGTTGCACTGGGTCTGCACCATTCCCGCCATGTTCATGACTGCCGTGGTGTTCACCTATCTAGCCAATGCCCCCATCGGGTTCGGACTGGAGATGGGGATCTCCACCATCATTGGCCTGACAGCAACGGCGGCCATTACCGTGGCCTTCCTGATGAAGTTCCGCCAGCCGCTGGTCAGCAATGCCAGCGAAGGGTGATGCCGGTATCCGGTTATAAAAAAGGGGCCATCTGGCCCCTTTAACATTGACAAAAAACCAATAAAACAACTCGTTATTCCCTTAAGCTCCTATACAGCACAAGCCCTTAAGATTCCGTGTGGCCTGACGATAAATATGTGATTTTCAATTGATTTCCCGAATATATGAATTAATGATAAAGCTGTGCTTAAAGCCAGTGGAGGTTATACATGTTCCTTGATTACTTTGCCCTTGGCCTGCTCGTCTTTGTCGCGCTGGTCATCTTCTACGGAGTCATCGTGATCCACGATATTCCTTACGAAATCGCCAAACATCGGAATCACCCTCATCAGGATGCCATCCATGTTGCCGGCTGGGTCAGCTTGTTTACCCTGCATGTGCTGTGGCCCTTCCTCTGGATCTGGGCAACCATCTATCGCCCCGATCGGGGCTGGGGCTTTAACCAGCGCCTGCAAAAAGATGAAGATGATATCGCGGCCCTCAGAGAGGAGCTGGCCGAGCTGAAAGGCCGCCTCAACCATATCGAACAGCAAGAGCAACAGGGATAAATCATGGACCTGCTACTGATCCTGACCTACACGGCACTCTGCGTGGCCATCTTCAAAATCTTCCGGATCCCGCTCAACAAGTGGACAGTTCCGACCGCAGCTCTCGGCGGCGTCGTGCTCATCGGCACCCTCATCATGCTGATGAACTACAACCACCCCTACTCCGAGATGGCGCGCAACTACTACCTCTCAACCCCGATTGTGCCGCTGGTCAAAGGCCGGGTGGTCGAGGTGCCGGTACAAGCCAACCAGCCGGTGAAAAAGGGCGACGTACTGTTTCGCCTTGATGACGAGCCTTTCAGACTGAAAGTGGAAAGCCTGACTGCACGGCTCAATGCCAACAAGGATCAACTCAAGTCGATCGATGCCAGACTGCGCTCCGCCAAGCTGGACCGGGATCGCGCCAGCGACCTGATGCGCCGTGGCGTCGGCAAGCAGCGCGACCTCGACGTCACCCAGGCGAGTGTGGACGAGATCGCCGCCCAGATGGATCAGCAACGCGCCATGCTGGAAGATCTGCAAGCCCAACTCGATGAAGCCAAATACCAGCTGGCCCAGACCGTGGTCTATGCCCCAAGCGATGGCCATGTGGTGCAGCTGGCCCTGCGTCCCGGCATGATCGCCACCCCCTTCATGTATCGTCCGGTGATGACCTTCATCCACAAGGATGAGACCGCCTATGTCGGCTGGTTCTGGCAGAACAGCATGCAGCGTCTGGCGGTGGGTGACGAGGCCGAAGTGGTGATCGACGGTATCCCCGGCAAGATCTTCAAGGGCAAGGTGACCGCAGTGATCCCGGCCATCGCCGCCGGTAACGTGCAGGCAAACGCCATGCTGCTGGATCAGACCAGCGCTATCCGCCCAGGCCGCATGCCAGTGCTCATCTCCATCACCGACCCCGAGTGGGCCAAGTATCAGGTGATTGCCGGTGCCAGCGGCCAGGCCGCCGTCTATACCGAGTACTTCCACCACGTCTCGGTAATGCGCAAGGTACTGCTGCGCATGGCAAGCTGGATGAACTACATCTTCCCGTTCCATTGATCAGCACCCAAGCACCCTGCGGGCCGGCATCATGCCGGCCCGCTGTTTTTGTGACGGCAAGCACCCTATAATGGCGCCACCCTGCGCCGCACCATGCCCAAACTCCACGCCCCCATGTTCGTTCTCAGACCCTATCAGACCGACGCCGTCAACGCCGTGATCAACCACTTTCGCAAACACCCGGATCCCGCCGTGGTGGTGCTGCCAACCGGTGCCGGCAAGAGTCTGGTGATTGCCGAGCTGGCCCGCAAGGCGCGTGGTCGGGTACTGGTGCTGGCCCACGTCAAGGAGCTGGTGGAGCAGAACCACGCCAAGTACGAGGCGTGGGGGCTCAAGGCCGATATCTTCGCTGCCGGTCTGGATCGCAAGGAGGCGAGCGCCCAGGTGGTGTTTGGCTCGGTGCAGTCGGTGGCGCGCAATCTGGATGCCTTCGACGGGGCGTTCTCGCTGCTTATCATCGACGAGTGCCATCGGGTCTCGCTGGATGACGACAGCCAGTACCATCAGGTGATCGACCATCTCAAGGCTGCCAATCCGGCCCTCAAGATCCTCGGCCTCACCGCCACCCCCTATCGGCTCGGGCTGGGCTGGATCTATCGGCGCCACTACCACGGCATGGTCAAAAGCCACGGTGAGCGACTGTTCGGTGACTGCGTGTTCGAGCTGCCCCTGCGCTTTATGGTCAAAAACGGCTACCTGACGCCGCCGCACATGGTGGATGCCCCCATAGTCCACTACGACTTCAGCAAGCTGGTGCCGCGGGAGAACGGCCTCTTTAGCGAGGCGGATCTCAACGGCGAGCTAAAGCGGCAGGAGCGGGTCACCCCACATATTCTGAGTCAGGTGCTGGAGTATGCCGCCAACCGGCAGGGGGTGATGATCTTTGCCGCCACTGTCGAGCATGCCCGTGAAATTCACGGTCTGCTGGGTGCCAGAGGCCAGCAGGCAGCCCTTATCACCGGCGAAACGCCGGGGCCGGAGCGCGATGCCCTCATCAACGCCTTCAAGGCGCGCGAGCTCAAGTTTCTGGTCAACGTGGCGGTGCTCACCACCGGCTTTGACGCCCCTCATGTCGACCTTATCGTGATGCTGCGCCCCACCGAGTCGGTCTCGCTCTATCAGCAGATCGTCGGGCGGGGCCTGCGCCTCTCGCCGGGCAAGACCGATTGTCTGGTGCTCGACTATGCGGGCAACAACTTCAACCTGTTCGCCCCCGAAGTGGGGGAGCCTCGCCCCCACGCCGGTACAGAGCCGGTGCAGGTGCCCTGCCCTGCCTGCGGTTTTGCCAACACCTTCTGGGGCAAGACCGACGAGGATGGCAAGGTGATCGAGCACTACGGCCGCCGCTGTCAGGGGCTGTTTGAAGATGATGAGGGCAACCGCGAGGAGTGCGACTACCGCTTTCGCGCCAAGATCTGTCCCTGCTGCGGCGCGGAGAACGACATTGCCGCCCGCCGCTGCCAGAGCTGCGATCAGCTGCTGGTGGACCCTGACGACAAGCTTAAAGAGGCGCTCAATCTCAAGGATTGCATGGTGATCCGCTGCGCCGGGCTGACCCTCACCGCAGGACGCGGCAGACAGGGGGAGCGGCTGGAGGTGATCTATCACGATGAGGATGGTCTCACCCTCAATGAGTACTTCGGATTTCACTCCGAGGGCGCGCGGCGCTTGTTTCAACAGCACTTTGTGCGTCATCATTGGCCCGCCCCGGGTCTGGAGCCCGAATTTGCCACCCTGGCGAGCGTGCTGGCCGCGCAAAGCCAGTTTCGCCATCCGGATTTTGTCATCGCCCGCAAATCGGGGCGCTTCTGGCAGATAAAAGAGAAGATTTTTGATTATGAGGGTCGCTATCGCACCGCCAACTCGCTGGCGTGATGGCGACCGGCATACATGGCATGAATTGCATTACCCCCGTCGATCCCGCATCGGCTGGTTGAATTATCAGGGCCAGTGCTATCGGTCTGGCCCCTTCGTCACGTTAGAGGATGTTATGCAGCGGCTGTTGATTGGTTTTTGTGCTCTCTTTTCTTCTCTGGCGGCTCACGCCGCCCCGCTGACGCCCCCTCAGGGTGGCCAGTACGCCATCATGGTGCAGGGCAATAACGGCGTCGAGTTCGCCCGCCACGTGGATCAGATGATCGCCCCCGCCTCCACCATGAAGGTGCTCACCGCGCTGGCGGCCCGCCTCGAGCTGGGTGCCGATTTCCGCTTCGCCACTGACATTCAAGCCCAACCCGGTGCCAAACAGGGTGACACCATCAACGGCGATATCTGGATCAACTTCGTCGGCGACCCCACCCTCTCCCGCATGGATCTGCTGGCCCTGTTCAAGCAACTCGGCGTCACCAGCATCAAGGGCAATGTCTACGTCAACACCGGCGCCTACAACGGCTACGAGCGCGGCAACGGCTGGTCGTGGGGGGATCAGACCCTCTGCTTCGCCGCTCCTGTCTCCTCGGTCATCATCGACAAGAACTGCGCCTACGGCACCATCACTGCCACCCAGATTGGCAAACCGGCGGTCGGCAATGTGGCTACCGGCGTCCCCATCGGCATCGGTGCCGACAACGTGGAGGTGATGAGCTATGGCGACATGGCACGCCAGTTCTGCGCACTGGAAGTGGACATGGCCAAGGGCAACTTCTACGAGCTCAAGGGCTGCATCACCCCGAACAAGGAGCCGCAGGGACTGCGTTTCGCCATCCACGACGTGGAAGCCTGGGGCTGGGACAACATCCGCTGGGCGATGAACCGTGCCGGTATCAAGCATGATGGCCTGCTGCGGGTCACTCACAAGGCCCCTGAAGGGGCTGAGACCCTCGGCACCCACTACTCGGTCTCCCTGCCGGTAATGCTCGCCAAGATGCTGAAGAAATCGGACAACCTCTATGCCGATACCTTCCTCAAAACCGTGGGCCGCCACTACTACAACAAGCCGGGCAGCTATCGCAGCGGCACCATGGCGGTGCGCGCCATCCTGACCAAGAACGGCATCGATCTGGGCAACGCCACTCTGGCAGACGGCTCCGGTCTCTCCGCTCACAATCTCATCAGCGCCCGTCAGATGATGTCGGTGCTGAACTTCATCCAGAAAAATGATGCCGAGCTTGGCCTGATCAAGCTGCTGCCAAGCTCCCAGGTGGATGGCACCCTGGCGTGGCGGCGCAGCGTCACCGCCCCCATGATGAAGAACAAGGTGCATGCCAAGACCGGCACCATCACCGGCACCTCCAATCTGGTGGGCTTTATCGACACGGCAGGCGGCCAGCGCAAGGCGTTCGTGATGTTCCAGCGCGGCCTGTCCCAAGATCCGGCCACCCATGAGCGCTACCGTGCCAGCAAGGCGCCGTGGCCCTGGACCGTATTCGAGAAGGGGGTGCTGGAGAGCATCTATCAGCAGCAGCCGATCCAGATCGCCGATGAGAGCTGAGCCAATAGGCCCACTCGAATCAGGGTATCGATAATTTCGGCTTCAAGTCGCCACGAGGCAGGGCTATGCTGTTGCCTGCCTCATATCAACGGCCATACATAAACGGCTTAAAAAACGGAGAGAAAATATGTTTGCAGTGATTTTTGGTCGCCCGGGTTGCCCCTACTGTGTCCGTGCCGTACAGATCGCCGAGCAGCTGACCGAACAGCGCGATGACTTCAAATTCCGCTACGTGGATATCCATGCAGAAGGGATCACCAAAGAAGATCTGGCCAAGAGCGCCGGCAAGCCGGTCAATACCGTGCCGCAGATCTTCCTGGATGAGCAGCACATCGGTGGCTGCACTGATTTTGAAGCCTACGCCAAAGCGAATCTGGGTCTCTACCAGTAATGCCTGCGGGTCATCCCGAGCGGGTTGACCGCCAGAGCATATAAAAAATCCGGCGCCATCAGGCGCCGGATTTTTTATACGCGGAACTCGCACCATCCCTTGTAGGGAGCCACAGACTGGGGTCAGGGAGTCACAGACTGAGCGGCAAAGCGCGCAATGATGGGGTTGTGATCCGAACTGTCGGTGGCCGGTGAACTCACCTCGACCAGGTCCAGATTGCGGTAGTAGAGGTGATCCAGCGGGCGACCGAAGGCGGTGCGGCGCAGATCAGGCACCGGCACGGCCTCTTGCAGGCCCAGCTCGTCCACCAATTTGCTTAACCAGAACTGGCGCTTGTCGCTCCAGGTATTGAAATCACCGGCCAGAATAACCGGCCCCTGATGACGGCGCACCAAGGCAGTCAGATCGTTGAGCTGCTCGCGGAAGGTGGCCATCCCCAGCTCGAAATTGACCGCATGGATATTGATGACCATCACGCCGTCAGGATCGCCCTGCAGCGGATAGAGGCTCACCAGCCCGGATTTGGGGATGCGCAGCAAGGGTTCTGGGGAGCGCACGCCACAGACGAACGCCTGCGGGGTCTTGGCTACCGTCATCACCCCGAACGACACGCCGCCCTGGGTGAAGGCCTGCAACTGTTGCCACTGGAAATCACCGGCGCGCAGCCAGTCGAGCATGTCGGGACGGGTGGCAGACTCTTGCAGCAGCACCAGATCCTGCCCCTTGGCATAACTGTCCATCCCTTCACGCCAGTTCTTGCGCTGTCCCTTATAGAGGTTCCAGACCGTGATGCCGAATTCACGGGGCAGCGCCGTGGTCGCCAGCGCCACCAGCGGCGGACGCTGGCAGTCGATACCCGGCACAATCCCTTGAGCTGTGACCAGATGGTTCTGATCCGGAACCTCGAAACAGCCTACCAACCCCAGGGTCAGCAGGGAGGTACCAAGAATGCGATAACTATTTTTCATCGGCTAACAACCGCCCGCCTTTGCTTTTTGTTGCGACCATCACAAACGTCATCCACGCCGACTAAGCTGATAGTCCCTGTTCCACCCAACCAGAAGGAGCCTGTCAATGGCGAGAGAACTTCGGTACAACGTGACGTTTTATGATCAACAAGGAAATTGTCATCAAGTGGAGCTGTCCACCGTCTATCAGATAAGACGGGACCCTCAATGCGATCTCTGCCTGTTTGACACCCTGCAATATGTGGGCTCGGAAGAGATGCTGGAACGCATGATACGGCAAAAAACCGGGCTTGAGCAGGAAATATCCATCATCAATGCCCGGCTGATTTAATCAGGCACTCACCGGAACCGGGCGGGATTTGCCCTGCTCGTCGATGGCGACATAGGTGAAGATCCCCTCGGTCACGCAGTAGCGCTGGGCATCGTTTTCCCGCAGTACCGGCTTGACCCACACCTCCAGCTTGAGCTTCATGGAGCTGCGGCCGATCTTCATGCAGCGGCCGTAGCAGCAGACCACATCGCCCACCTTGACCGGACTGTGAAAGGTCATGCCTTCGACGGATACGGTACAAATACGTCCTTTTGCCAGCTCCTTGGCCATAATGCCCCCACCTATATCCATCTGGGACATGATCCAGCCACCAAAGATGTCGCCATTGGGGTTGGTATCGGCTGGCATTGCCAGGGTTCTCAGCAACAACTCCCCATCGGGGTGACGTTTTGTATCTACCATCATTACCGCCTCTCTCTCATGGATGGCGGCATGATAGGGGGCGATCACCCCCTTGGCAAACCTCAATTGCCCGAGGCGGCGAGCTCGGCAAACCAGTGGGCCGGATCGGGCCAGCGATAGTTGAATCCCATCTGCTGGCAAATCAGCTGACCGTCGATGGGCTGAAATTCACCGGCAGGCTCGATAAAGACAGGCGCAGGTAGCCCCTGCTGGCGGGCCGCAAAGGGATAAAACTGCTCGCGGCGCGGATGCACCGGCGCGCTCAGGTTGAAGACATCCCCGTCCTTGCCCCGCTCCAGCAGCAAGATGCAGGCCGCCACAACATCGTCCAGATGAACCAGATTGACCGACTGAGCGCCGCCATCGAGAGTCTTGCCCGCCAGGAAACGGCCGGGGTGGCGATCCGGGCCATAAAGGCCGGAGGGGCGCACTATCATCACCGCCTCGAAACCGGCCGCCAGCACCGCCTGCTCCGCCGCCAGCATCCGCTCGCCACGGGCATGGCGGGGTTGGGGTTCTTCCCCCTCCTGCTGCCCTGCGCCCCATACCGAGGTGGCGCTGACAAACAGCACTCGCCGGGTGCCGCTCGCTTTGGCAAGCTGACAGGCCTTTGCCACCGCCTGCGGATAGTCATCGGTCTTGCTGGGCGGTACGCAGATCACCAGACTCTCGCAGGGGATGGGCCACGGCGCTTGTTGATCAGCTACGGGCATCTCGGCAGAGCCCATGTTGGCAGAGATGGTCAGCGGATGGGCAGCGATCCCCTCCCCCTGCAAACGGGCCGCCTTCTCGGCGCTGCTGACCGTCACCGCCACCTGCTTGCCTGCCGCCAGCAGGGCCCGCGCCAGCGGTAGCCCCAGCCACCCTGCCCCCAGAATGCCGATCGTCCCGGCGAAATGTTGCTCTGTCATCGTCCCTTCTCCTGCTTGACGCTATTTGCCCCGCAGCTTACCTGCCTTGAAAGGAAAAGAAAGCCTTGGCCACATATGTCTAAAAGCATTTTCCTTCTAAACGACATATCTCGAATTACTAACTGTGTAACTCATCGCACAGGTTGAATGTTGTTTAAAAGTCGATAGAAATAGTCGAATACTTGACTCGGCAACCGTCCGAATCTGAACTCTACCAATCTGGTATCCTGCATGACCTTCCTACGTTCCTCCGAGGCGAGATCAAACTCTATCACTGCAGCCAAGCGCTCAATAGCATACTTATCAGAGTAATTTGAACTTTCAGACATTTGGAGAGACTCCAATAGTTCTTGACTACCTGCACGCTTACTAATTACTGCATCCAGCAGTCTTGGATTAGCTACATTAATA
>NZ_JBODRQ010000012.1:0-46459 GCF_050633025.1 Aeromonas sp. | reverse complement strand
TCAAGCGCTGCGCCGGCCCTTGCGTGTCCGGACTGGTGAGCGAGGCCGAATATGCTCAGCAGGTGGAGCTGGCCAAGCTGTTTCTGGCGGGCAAGAACCAGCAGGTGATAGGCGAGCTGGTGGGCAAGATGGAGTCTGCCAGCGGCGATCTGCGTTTTGAAGAGGCGGCCCGCTACCGGGATCAGATCCTGGCGCTACGCCGGGTCACCGAGCAGCAGTCGGTGAGCGGCAACGTACTGGACGAGCTGGATGTGGTGGGGGTCGCCTTCCAGCAAGGTGCTGCTTGCATCCACGTGCTCTTTATCCGTCAGGGCAAGGTGCTGGGCTCGCGCAGCTACTTCCCGAAAGTGCCGGCCGACACCCCGCTCGACGAGGTGGTGCAATCCTTCCTGCTGCAGTTCTATCTGTCGGGGCAGGGGGGGCGGCAGATCCCGAGCGAGGTGCTGCTCGATGTGGCCCTTGAGGACGAAAACGTCATCGCCGAGACCCTAAGCCAGACCGCAGGCTACAAGGTGCGGGTGGTGAGCCGAACTCGCGCCGAGCGGGCCCGCTTTATCAAGCTCGCCTCCATCAACGCCGAGACGGCGCTACGCTCGCGGCTTGCCCACAAGAGTACGATGACTGCTCGCTACGACCAGCTGGAAGAGCTGCTGGAGCTGGAGCGCCCCATCGCCCGCATGGAGTGTTTCGATATCTCCCACACCATGGGGGAGCGCACGGTAGCCTCTTGCGTGGTGTTCAACCGGGAGGGGCCGCTCTCATCGGAATATCGTCGCTTTAATATCGACTGTATCACCGGCGGTGATGACTACGCGGCGATGGAGCAGGCGCTGGAGCGCCGCTTTGGCAAGCAGCAGGAGCCCGATAAGGTGCCGGACGTGCTGTTTATTGACGGTGGCCTCGGCCAGTTGCGCCGCGCCGAAGAGATCCTGGCCCGTCAGCTGGAGTTCCTCGGCGGTAAATATCCGCTGCTGGTGGGCATCGCCAAGGGGGTCACCCGCAAGGCGGGGTTGGAAACTCTCATCATGGGAGAGAGCCACGAAGAGCTGCATTTACCGGCAGATATGCCTGCTTTGCACCTTATTCAGCATATTCGCGATGAATCTCACCGTTTTGCCATTACTGGCCACCGTGCCAGACGGGCCAAGGCCCGCACCAGCAGTAGTCTGGAGGATATTCCGGGGGTGGGGCCAAAGCGGCGGCAGGCGCTGCTCAAATATCTGGGCGGTCTGCAGGAGGTGAAAAAGGCGAGCGTGGATGAACTGGCCAAGGTGCCCGGCATCAGCCAAGAGCTGGCCCAGACCATCCACGATGGCTTGCACAGCGCCTGAGTAGGGTTAGTTGCATGACAAAATCGCTAACTCCTTGATGCACAAGAGCCGTGACGCGGAGGGGCCGTAAATGCCATAATGGCCCTGCTGTTGAGAAGCTTGATGGATTTACAAGACCAAGACGGGCGCCAGTGCGGTTGCATCGAAAATCGGCTTTGGCGCACTATGTTGCGATGAACAAGAAGTGGCTGAAAATAATGACAAACATACCTAACCAGTTGACGTTTTTCCGGATTTTGCTCATTCCTGTCTTCGTCATCCTGTTCTATCTGCCTTATCAATGGTCCTATCTGGCTGCCGCCATCGTCTTTATTCTGGCCGCCGTCACCGACTGGTTTGATGGCTATCTGGCCCGCAAGCTCAATCAGTCCACCGCTTTTGGCGCTTTCCTTGACCCGGTTGCCGACAAGATCATGGTTGCTGCTGCACTGGTGGTCATCGTCGAACACTACAACACCATCTGGGTGACTATCCCCGCCATGACCATGATTGGCCGCGAGATCATCATCTCCGCTCTGCGCGAGTGGATGGCCGAGCTCGGCAAACGCTCCTCGGTGGCCGTCAGTTGGATTGGCAAGTGGAAGACCATGATCCAGATGGTGTCGCTCACCGGCCTGATCTGGCAATACAACGTCTGGATGGTATGGCTCGCCTATCTGATGCTCTATGTCGCTACTGTGCTCACCTTCTGGTCGATGTTCCAGTATATGAAGGCTGCGTGGAGCGATCTGACCCATCACTCCAGCTGCTGAGTGATTAGACAGTAATAGGCCGTTTCTAGCAATTTCAGACAAGAAACGGCCAAAGATGCTAAAAGTGTGCAAAAAGGGCAAAAAACGCTCGAACGATCAGTTAATTAAATATTTCTGGTTGACTGGGCGGGGAACATCGCTAGAATGCGTCCTCGTAGTCAGGCAATCAGCCAGACCGATGCGGGAATAGCTCAGTTGGTAGAGCACGACCTTGCCAAGGTCGGGGTCGCGAGTTCGAGTCTCGTTTCCCGCTCCAAATTCAGACAATAGAGAGCCAACTCTCTTTTGCATGGCGCGTTAGCAAAGCGGTTATGCAGCGGATTGCAAATCCGTTTAGTCCGGTTCGACTCCGGAACGTGCCTCCATATTGACAAGCCCGCCACGCGAGCTTGATACCGATTGCGGTGCCCGAGTGGTGAAATCGGTAGACACAAGGGATTTAAAATCCCTCGCTTTTCGAGGCGTGCCGGTTCGATTCCGGCCTCGGGCACCATTAAAATCAATGAGTTACAAAGGCCGCTAGAAATAGCGGCCTTTTTCTTTTTCTCCAGTGCCCACATTTGATCCACACAGTTTTTTTGATCTGACCCAGTAATCGTGGACACCGGGTTAAGCAGCTACCTTCTCAAACTCCTCTGGGGTTTGGTAACCCAGAGTGCTGTGCAGGCGATGTCGATTGTAATCGACCTCTATGTACTCGAATACCCTTGCCCGCATCTGGGCTCGGGTCGTGAACCGCTCGCCATGGATTGCTTCCACCTTCAACGAGTGAAAGAAGCTCTTCGAGCAGGCATTGTCATAACAATTGCCTTTGGCGCTCATGCTGCCGCGCAGGCCGTGGGCATTCAACAACGCCTGATAATCATGGGAGCAATACTGGGCTGCCCCGGTCGCTATGGACGATGACCCCCCGGGGGTTCCGACGTCGCTCCAGCGCCATTTGTAAGGTATCGCAGACCAACTGGGCCGTCATGCGCTCGGACATGGCCCAGCCGATGATGCGGCGGGAATAGAGGTCCAGCACCACCGTCAGATAGAGCCATCCTTCATCGGTCCAAAGGTAAGTGATATCACCGGCCCACTTCTGGTTGGGGGCGCTGGCGCTAAAATCCTGTGCCAACAGGTTGCCGGCTACCGGCAGGTTGTGCCGACTCTGGGTGGTTGCCTTGAACTTGCGTGCTGCTTTGGCCCGTAATCCCTGACGCTGCAGACTCTTGGCCACCGTTTTTCGGTTATGCACAGCGCCCTGTTTCGCCAGGATTTTGGTGATACGGATAGCCCCACAACGCCCCTTGGCAGCGGCAAAGGTCTCGGCCACCTGAACGTCCAGTTGATGTCGCATCTGGGCTCGAGCAGAGACCATGCCCTGCCTGGTCCGCCAGGCATAAAAACCGCAGCGGGCCACACCCAGGATGCGGGTCATGGTGGTCACCTTGAACTGCCGGATATGCTCGGCCATAAAGGCGTACTTCACTTCAGGTGTTTGGCAAAGTACGCGGCGGCTTTTTTTACCAGAGCCAACTCTTCTGCTTGCTCTGCCAGTTGGCGCTTGAGTCGGACATTTTCATCGGCGAGTTGCTGCTCGCGCTCCCCCGCATCCATGAGTTGCTTGGCCTTGGTGCGTCAAGCGTAGAGCTGGGCTTCTTTGAGGCCTAATTGGATGGCGGCCTTGCTCATTCCGACGCGCTCGGCCAGAGCCAAGGCTTCTTCCTTGTATTGTTGAGAGTAACGGGTTCTGGATGTTTTCTGTTCGTTCGTTGCTTTGGTCATGATGTACCTCTGTCAGTGATTTTACTCACTTAACCAGGTGTCCATCGAGAGTGGGTTAGATCAGATGAAATCAGCCAGCTAACCCTGGTCAATTTTGGACGCTGATCACTGGTCATTTTTCGATGCTGATTGACACATCAGCGCGGACTTCATTGGTTGCGATAGAAGCGGTTCAGCTCGTTCATCACTTCGATCATGGCGCCCATATCCGGTGTGCCGTGCTTGATCGGGCGATAGCTGTTGCGCTCCAGCAGTTCGAAGTCACCCTGCTTGTTGAAGTGGGTGATGGTGTCCCCTTCATAGATGGCGAAGTCGTTCTGATCCCCTGCCAGCAGCCAGTTGCGCGGGCTGGTATCAAACAGCGAGCGGCCAACGCTGTAATCGCGCGCAGGATTGCGCACGCCCAGCATCCCCTGCATCAGGGTCGGCGCCAGATCGAAATGGCTGCTCGGTTGTTCCCGAACGTCACTGCCACGCCCCGGCCAGGCCAGTACCAGCGGTACCTGCACCTGATAGGGTGAGTAGTTGCTGCCTGCGCCCCAGCTGTTGCTGCGGGTGTCGTTGAACTCCTGGCCGTGGTTGGAGGTGATGACGACGATGGTGTTGCTGTCCATCCCCTGCGACTGCAATTTGGTCAGCATCTGCTCAAGCAACTGGTCGGTATAGAAGACCGAGTTCTTGTAGCGGTTCTCCAGTTTTTGCAGGTTCTCCGCCCGATAGGCGGTCGCCGGATTGAAGTTGGCAAGCTCCGGTTGGAACGGCCCCTTCATGGTGGCGGGTAACTGGTAGTCGCCCGGGCTCGAGAGATAGACCAGCGAGAACCAGGGGCGCTCGGGAGAGCGCTTCTCCAGCCACTGCTGCCAGTCGGTCAGCAGCTTGCCATCGTCACTCTGCTCGGAGACAAACACCTGTTTGCGCAGACCGGCGAGAATGCTCTTGCGATACTTCTGGGCATCTTCCATCGCACCGAACAGCCCGAACTGGTAATCCTGGCGCAGCATCTCGTCGAACAGCACCGGTGGACGCTTGTCACTGCTGATCTCCTTGTAGTAGTGGCCGGGCAACCCGTAGAAGAGGCTGAACATCCCCATCAGATCGTCGTTGCCGCCACTCAAGTGATTGCGGAAAGTCAGGTGCTGATCCGCATAGCGCTGCAGATTGGGCATGTTGATGTTGTTGAGCATGTCAAAACGCAATGAGTCGACCACCACAATCAGCAGATTGTTGTGGGTCAGGGGCGCGTTGACGTTGAGCGGGCGCAGCGGGTAGTGCATCCGGCTGTCGCTGTTATCCCCCTGGGAGGCTGCCTGCTTCTCGTATTGATCCAGATCCAGCCAGCCATGTTTGGCCAGGAAGGAGCGGGCCGTCATGGGGTAGGAGAGGGGGAAGTTGGCTCTCTGCATGGTGATGGGCTGATAGAGGGTCGCATCCGCCCAGCTATTGACTAGGTGGGTCAGAATAAAGCAGATCAGCAGGGCCAGCCCCACCTGATTGCCGTACTGGCGGCGCTTGCGCTTGTTGATCTTACGCCAGACATAGGCCGACAGCAGCAGTTGCAGCAGGAAGATGGTGGGCACGGCAACGAAGATGATGCTCCAGATTGAGCCCTCTTCGGTTTGTGCCTGATCCAGCAGCAACTGCCATACCTGACTGTTGAGGTGGAACTTGAACAGCCGGAATACTTGGGTGTCGATCAGCAGCAGCACCAGCGCCAGGGTAGCGATGATGGCCGAGATGAACCGCAACGACTTCTCCTTGGGCAGCACGAAGCTGAGCGGGAAGATCGTCAACAGGTAGGTGACAAAACTCAGAAACGAGAAGTGGCCAATCCAGCTTACAACGAGATAGATCACGCCAAGCGTGGTCGATGGCCAGCTGATGGCACCCAGATAACGGGTGGCGATGAGCATGGCCAGAATAATGTTGAAGAAGGAGAACCAATGCCCCCAGGTGATCAGGCGAGAGACATTATCACGATAGGGGTTACCGGTTTCGACCATAGTGATCCCTCTGCGTTGAGAAACGTCAAATCAACAGAGTCGGGGACTCAGTGTGCGTCGTGGCGATTATCGACCGATGCGGTCAGGGCCTGGACAAACTTTTCAGTGATGGCCTGGCGCTGGGCCGGTGCCATACCGTTGATGATATTGGTGGTCAGATTGCCAAGCACCATAAGGCTGAGATCTACCGGCGCTTTATGCTTTTCCAGCGCGGTGATCAGGTCGTTCATCAGGGCGTCAAATTGCTCGTTATTGTACTTTGATACGATAGGCATAATCTTCAGTTCATCTCGGTTCAAAGCGCCTTATAATACTTCACCCTTTCGGCTAACACTATGGCTTTGTGACATGAGTCTCGATATCGACAAGATCATTCTTCACTCCTTGCGCCAGGGCGGCGATGGTCAACCCCACGCCGATACCCGCAGCCAGACCCTGCCCCCTGATGAGGCGGTACAGGGACTGATGGCGGAACTGCATCGGATCTATAACGGCAAGGGCGGTAAGGGCTTTGGCTTCTTTGCCAACCCCGAGGCCACCGTCGCCGATCTGGCCGACGGTATCGATGCTCCCAAGCAGCCTTCCCCCGAGTTTCGTATCGCCCTCGAACAGCTGCTCGACGAGCAGACCGAATTTGTGCCTTTCTCGGTCACCGTGACCCAGATGCTGGTCAAGCAGCTGGTGGAGCACGCCCTCGATGAGCAGGGGGTGCTGCTGTTTGCCAAATACAATTATGTCGGGGTCGATTATCTGCTGATTGCTCTGCTGGAGGGCAAGGAGAGCGTCACCGTCAGCGAAGCGCTGGAATTGCGTCATATCCAGTATCTGGATATCGGCAAACTCAATCTGGTGGCCCGCATTGATTTGACCGAATGGAAAACCCAGCCGGATTCGCGCCGCTATATCACCTTCAGCAAGGGACGCATTGGTCGCAAGCTGGGCGACTTCTTTATGGATCTGCTGGGTGCCCGTGAAGGAATGGATGCCAAGATCCAGAATAAAGGGTTGCTGCAGGCGGTAGAAGATTATTGCGACAGTCGCCAGCTCGAACCGACCGAGCGCAATGACTATAAAAAGCAGGTTTTCAAATATTGCACCGAGCAGGCGAGTGCCGGTGAAGAGATCGAGATCAAGGAGCTGTCTGCTGAATTGCCTGACGACGGTGACCTCGATTTTTACAGCTTTATCGGTCAGGAGTATGAACTGGAAGAGCGCTTCCCGGCGGATCGGTCTACCCTGCGCGGCCTGACCAAATTTGTCGGCTCCGGCGGCGGTCTGACCCTGAGTTTTGAGCAGAAGTTGTTGAACAGCCGTGTGTTTTATGACCCGCAAACCGACACCCTGACCATCAAGGGGGTACCGCCCAACCTCAAGGATCAGCTGCTGCGCCAGTCGTAGTCATGCTCCCGAGTGTGATCAACTCGTCATTTCTGGCAAAAAGAGACTCCGCCCCGGCGGGGTCTCTTTTTTTATCGCGCCTGGGCAGACCTCGAAACTGGCGCGGTATTTTGTTAACAAATCAAACAAAATAAATCACATGAAAGGGTTTTCATTGAGGTGAAAACCCTTTCATTCGTGAAATTTTATTTCATTTTGGTAATTATTATTCTGTGTTTGTCTGGAATTAAGCCGATAAATGGCCGTAAATCCCTGAAATAAGAAAATGTTTTCAAAACTTTCTGGAAGGAAATACGTAATTGCATTTCAAAAATGCGAGTTGCGTCATGTGAGCCGTTTGCTGCTTGGGATAATATTCATCTCGCACACAATGCTCTTACAGCGCGGAACTAATACAAGGAAAGGCTCATGAAAAAGAAATTGCTGTCATCCCTGATCGGTCTGGCCACTCTTGGCGTCGCTTGCTCTGCTACTGCTGCCATCGATGAAGGCCAGCTGACCATCTGGATCAACGGTGACAAGGGATACAACGGTCTGGCTGAAGTGGGTAAGAAGTTTGAAGCAGAAACCGGCATCAAGGTTACTGTGGCTCACCCGGATCAGGTTGAAGTGAAATTCCAGCAAGCCGCCGCCACTGGCAACGGCCCGGACATCTTCTTCTGGGCTCACGACCGTTACGGTGAGTGGGTCAAAGCCGGTTTGCTGGTTCCGGTAACGCCGAATGCGGCCACCAAAGGCAAATTTGAACAGCTGGCATGGGATGCCATGACTGTTGATGGCAAAACCTATGGCTACCCGGTTGCCATGGAAGCGGTCAGCCTGATCTATAACAAAGACCTGCTGCCCGAGCCGCCGAAAACCTTCGAAGAGATCGCCAAGATTGACGAGACTCTGAAGAAAAACGGCAAGCGCGCCATCATGTGGGCGTATGACACCCCGTACTTCAGCTATCCGCTGGTGGCTGCCAACGGTGGTTACGCCTTCAAGAAAACCGCTACCGGTTATGACGTCAAAGATACCGGCGTGAACAACGCAGGTGCCAAGATGGGCGTAGGCTACATCTCCGAGATGATCAAGTCCGGTCACCTGGAAAAAGGCATCGACTACGGTGTGATGGACGCCAAGTTCAACAAGGGCGAAGTGGCCATGATGATCAACGGTCCCTGGGCCTGGAGCAACCTGGACAAGAGCGGCATCAAGTACGGCGTAGCGCCGCTGCCGACCCTGAACGGCAAGCCGGCCAAAGCCTTCGTTGGCGTACTGGGGGCCACTATTAACGCCGCCAGCCCGAACAAGGATCTGGCTATCGAGTTCCTGGAAAACTACCTGCTGACCGATGCCGGTCTGGCGCCGGTTAACGCCGACAAGCCGCTGGGTGCCGTTGCGCTGAAATCCTTCCAGAAGACTCTGGAATCCGATCCGCACATCAAGGCCACCATGCTGAACGCCCAGGCTGGCGAGCCGATGCCATCCGTTCCCGAGATGAGCCGTTTCTGGTCCTCCTTCGAAACTGCCCTCAAGAACGTGACCTCCGGTCGTCAGGGTGTTGACGAAGCACTGGATACCGCTGCCAAGCGTATCGTTCAGTAAGCACGTACTACCCGGGAGGCCGTCATGGCCTCCCACTCTCTCAAATCTCTCTTGGCGTTATAAAGGTTAATTGGCATGGAAGTAGTACCTTCTGTTGAGTCCTATGCCGGTCCGAAGGATAAGCACACCTGGCTTAAGTGGACTATCGCGGCCCTGGTTGCCATCCTCAACGGTTACGCAGCCGTGATGATGTACGCCAGTGGCGAGTGGGTATTCGCGCTGCTGGATCTGGTGGTGGTTTCCGTCGGTCTGTATGTCTTCATGAACAAGAAGACCTATGCCCATCGCTACATCTTTCCGGGTGTGGCTGGCATGGTTGTGTTTATCATCTTCCCTCTTGCCTACACCATTGGCATTGCCTTCACCAACTATTCGGGGTCCAACTTGCTCTCCGTGGAGCAGGCGCGGGACTACCACCTGAAGAAAACCTACAAGGTGGCGGGCGGTGAATTCGATTTTACCTTGCTGGGTGGCGACAACGGCCAGTTCCAGCTGCTGCTGACACAGGATGATCAATCCTTTATCAGCCAACCTGTCTCCCTGATGACCAACAAGGCCCGTGAGCTGGCGTCCCGCGAGGGCCGTGTGCAGAACACCCAGCAAGTGGTTGAACTGCAGCCCTTCACTGGCGAAGCTGCCAGCAAGGCCGCACCGATCCGCGCCATTGTTGAGCATCGTACTCACCTGAGTGACCTTGATCTGGTGCTGCCGGATGGTGGTACCCACCTGACCCTGAGCAGCCTGCGCAAGTTTGCCGCCCAGAAGCAGCAGTACACCCGTCTGATGGATGGTGCCGTGCTCAAGTCCGGCGTGGTGATCAAAGACAGCAACCTGCTGCGTGATACCCAGAATGGCGAGCTGATGCTGCCCAATGGCGAGACCGGCTTCTATCAGTACATCGACGAACAGGGTCAGTTTGTCGGCAAGGGGATTGCTCCGGGCTTTGTGGTCAGCGTCGGTTGGAAGAACTTCGCGCGCATCGTCACCGATCCGGGCATCCAGTCACCCTTCCTGCAGATCTTCATCTGGACCGTGATCTTCTCAACCTGTTCTGTCGCCTTCACCTTGGCTATCGGCATGGTGCTGGCCTGTCTGGTGCAGTGGGAAGAGCTTAAGGGGCGTGGTTTCTATCGGGTCATGTTGATCCTGCCCTATGCGATCCCGGCGTTTATCTCCATCCTGGTGTTCAAGGGGTTGTTCAACCAGAACTTCGGTGAGATCAACATGTTCCTGGAAGCGGCGTTTGGCATCAAGCCGGACTGGTATACCAACCCCTTCCTGGCCAAGGTGATGATCCTGATCGTCAACACCTGGCTCGGCTACCCCTACATGATGATCCTCTGCATGGGCCTGCTCAAAGCGATTCCGGAAGATCTCTATGAAGCGTCCGCCATGGACGGTGCCGGCCCGGTACAGAACTTCTTCAAGATCACCGTGCCGCTGTTGATGAAGCCGCTGACACCGCTGTTGATTGCCTCGTTCGCCTTCAACTTCAACAACTTCGTGCTTATCCAGTTGTTGACCAACGGTGCGCCGGACATCATAGGCGCCAGCACCCCGGCCGGTACCACCGACTTGCTGGTGAGTTATACCTACCGGATTGCGTTCCAGGGATCGGGTGGTCAGGACTACGGTCTGGCCAGTGCCATCGCCACAGCTATCTTCCTCATCGTGGGTGCGCTGGCGCTGCTCAACCTGAAATTGTCCAAAGCCGACAAGCAGCTGTAAGGAGGCTTCAACATGGCAATCGTACAACCCAAATCAGTCAAATACCGGGTGTGGGCAACCCACCTGGTCATGTGGGGCTTCCTGGCATTGATCATCTTCCCGTTGATCATGGTTATCGCCATCTCGTTCCGTAACGGTAACTTCGCGGTAGGGGAGATCATCCCCTCCAATCCGACGCTGGATCACTGGAAGCTGGCGCTGGGCATGTCTATCACCAACGCCGACGGCAGCATCACGCCGCCGCCGTTCCCGGTGCTGACCTGGTTGTGGAACTCCATCAAGATCGCCGGCATCACTGCCCTGATGATCGTGACGCTCTCCACCACCTGTGCTTACGCCTTTGCCCGCCTGCGTTTTCGTGGCAAGTCCACCATCCTGCAGGGCATGCTGATTTTCCAGATGTTCCCGGCGGTGTTGGCGCTGGTAGCTATCTACGCGCTCTTTAACAAGATTGGTGACTACATCCCCTGGCTCGGTCTCAACACCCACGGTGGCCTGATCCTGGCGTACATGGGGGGGATTGCCCTCCACGTCTGGACCATCAAGGGCTACTTCGAGACCATCGACTCCTCCCTGGAGGAGGCGGCGGCCATCGACGGTGCGACTCCGTGGCAGGCATTCCGTCTGATCCTGTTGCCCCTGTCGGTGCCCATCCTGGCGGTAGTGTTTATTCTGGCCTTTATCGGTTCCATTACCGAGGTGCCCATGGCCTCCATCCTGCTTCAGGATGTGAACAATCTGACCCTGGCGGTCGGGGCCCAGCAGTACCTCTATCCGCAGAACTATCTGTGGGGTGATTTTGCGGCGGCCGCAGTGCTCTCCGGTTTCCCCATCACAGTGGTCTTCCTGTTGGCACAGCGCTGGTTGGTTGGCGGTCTGACTGCTGGCGGTGTGAAAGGTTAAGTTTATGGCCGGGGGAGCTGACTCCCCCCGCTATCACGATTTGCAAAGATTCAAGAGCGGAGCTCGTCATGGCTGAAGTAGTACTCAACAACGTTCGCAAAAATTACGATCCGGCTGTTCACAAGGACACCCTGCGCAACATCAACCTCTCCATCAAGGAAGGGGAGTTCATCGTCTTCGTCGGCCCGTCCGGCTGCGGCAAATCCACCCTGCTGCGGATGATTGCAGGTCTGGAAGACATCACCAGCGGTGAGCTGACCATCGGTGGTCGTTACATGAACGACGTGCCGCCAGTCGAGCGCAACGTCGGCATGGTGTTCCAGTCCTACGCCCTCTATCCGCACATGAACATCTACGAGAACATGGCCTTTGGTCTGAAGCTCAAGAAGATGGACAAGGAGAGCATTCACGCTCGGGTCATGCGCGCAGCCGAGATCCTGGGTCTCGAGCCACTGCTGGACCGCAAGCCCAAGGCGCTCTCCGGCGGCCAGCGCCAGCGGGTTGCCATCGGTCGCTCCATCGTACAGCAGCCACAGGTGTTCCTGTTTGATGAGCCGCTCTCCAACCTCGACGCCGCGCTGCGGGTCAAGATGCGGATCGAGATCGCCAAGCTGCACAAAGAGCTCAACTCCACCATCATCTACGTGACCCACGATCAGGTGGAAGCGATGACCCTGGCCGACAAGATTGTGGTGCTGAGCCCGCTCAAGGCCGAAGCTGCCACCAACCTGGAACAGTTCGGTTCACCGCTGGATCTCTACCACAACCCGGACAACAAGTTCGTGGCGGGCTTTATCGGCTCTCCCAAGATGAACTTCCTGGCGGGCGAGTTGCTGGAGATTGGCGAGCAGGAGTGCCTGGTCAAGTTGACCTCTGGCGATACCGTGCGTGCCCGTGTTGATGCCCGCAGTGGCGCTGTGGGTGACAAGGTGGAGCTGGGTATTCGCCCCGAGCATCTGATGCCGCTGGATCACCCCCATGCACACAGCAAGGTGAGCGGGATCGTGCAGGTGGCCGAGCACCTGGGCGCCGAGTCCTTCGTTTATATGGATGTGGATGGTCACGACTTTACCGTCAAGGCTACCTCGGATGTGGATGTGGCGACCGGTCAAACCTACAGCGTGGGTATCCCGGCCGAAGCCTGCTACCTGTTCGATGCCAAGGAGCAGGCGTTCCCCCGTACCGCCAAATATATCCGTACCTGATTTTTTGTTGTGCTGGTTTTCCTTTCTTAATAATCAATGCCTTTTTGCCGGTCGTCAGACCGGCTTTTTATTGCCTGCGATTTGAACATGCAGATAGGCAAGGTAACCCGGTTCAAGCCTCGAGTTCGGCGGTAATATCGGGCACAAAGGTCTGGCTGGCCAGCGGCGGGCGCTCATACCCTTCGGTTTTGATGGGGGGGAGCTTGAGGGGCTCATAGTGGATCGTCTCGTAGGGCACCTTGCCCAGCAGATGAGTGATGCAGTTGAGGCGGGCACGGCGTTTGTCATCTGCCTCCACCACGAACCAGGGACAATCCTCGGTGTCGGTGTAGGTGAACATGTCATCCTTGGCGCGGGAGTATTCCACCCAGCGAGAGCGGGACTGCAAGTCCATCGGGCTGAACTTCCAGCGCTTGATGGGGGTGTTGATCCGCTCCTTGAAGCGCTTCTCCTGCTCCTCATCGGAGACCGAGAACCAGTATTTGATCAGGGTGATGCCGGAGCGGATCAGCATCCGCTCGAACTCGGGGCAGGCGCGCAGAAACTCGCGATACTCGGCGTCGCTGCAAAAGCCCATCACCCGCTCTACCCCGGCGCGGTTGTACCAGGAGCGGTCAAACAGCACCATCTCGCCAGCGGCGGGCAGGTGGGCGACATAGCGCTGAAAGTACCACTGGGAACGTTCCCTGTCTGAGGGAGCGGGCAGCGCCGTCACACGGCAGACCCGGTGGTTGAGCGGCTCGGTGATCGCCTTGATGACGCCCCCCTTGCCGGCGGCGTCCCGTCCCTCGAACAGCACCACCACCTTGAGCCCCTCCTGCTTGACCCACTCCTGCAGCTTGACCAGCTCCTCCTGCAGATGGGTAAGGTGGTGCTCGTAGCACTTCTTGTCCAACCGCGGCCGCTTCTTGCTCTTCTCCTTCGCCATGGGCTTCTCCTTTTGGCATCCTTTCATGGGTGACTTCTTTGAGTCACTGTCAGCTTGCACTAGAGAGGCGTCACCTGCCAAGGGGGACGTGATACACTGCCCGCCCATCGCTGGCAACAGGAGATAACATGAAGCATTTTATGGAGATAGCGGGCCGTCGGATGGCCTATCTGGACGAAGGGCAAGGGCCGGTACTGCTGTTTGGTCACAGCTATCTGTGGGACAGCGCCATGTGGGCGCCGCAAATCGAGGCGCTCAAGGGCAGCTATCGCTGCATCGTTCCCGAGCTGTGGGGCCACGGCGATTCCGACCTGCTCCCCGAAGGTGGCTGCACCCTGGCGACTCTGGCGCGGGATCACCTGGCGCTGCTCGATGCCCTCGGGGTTGACGAGTTCGTACTGGTGGGCCTCTCCATCGGCGGCATGTGGGGTGTGGAGCTGGCGCGCATGGTGCCAAACCGACTCAAGGGTCTGGTGCTGATGGACAGTTTTGTCGGCCTGGAACCGCAGATCACCTGCGAGCGTTACCTCGGCATGCTGGCGATGATCGAGCAGCTAGGCACCGTGCCGGCGCCCATCATCGGACAGGTGGCGCCGCTCTTTTTTGCCAATCAGCCTGATGAGGCGCTGATGAGTGGCTTCAAGGCACGCCTTGCTGCCTGGCCAAACGAGAAGATTGCCGCCATGGTGACGGTGGGGCGCAGTTTTGTCACTCGCGAAGATCGTATCGAGTGGCTGGAAGAGGTGACGGTTCCTGCGCTGGTGATGACCGGTTGCGAAGACAAGGCCCGTCCGGTGCTGGAGGGCTATCTGATGGCCGAAGTGCTGGGTTGTCCGTTCAAGGAGATCCCGGCTGCCGGGCATATCTCGACGCTGGAGAATCCCACTTTCGTCAATGCGCAGTTGAGCGCGTTTCTGGCCACCCTGTGACCCGGTGTGGTGCCATATTGGCGCGATGTGACCTACCCAAAACGGGAGCCAATGGCTCCCGTTTTGATAGCGCTTGCATCATGGCGCGGTATCAGCTTGCGCTGTTGGCTGCCTCTTCCCGCTGGGGCCAGGCATTGATCACCGCCTTGACCAGGGTGGCGAGGGGAATGGCGAAGAAGACCCCCCAGAATCCCCACAAGCCGCCAAAGACCAGCACGGCGATGATGATGGCCACCGGATGGAGGTTGACGGCTTCCGAGAAGAGCACCGGCACCAGCAGGTTGCCGTCGAGGGCCTGGATCACCAGATAGGCCACCATCAGCCAGGCGAACTCGGGGGTGAGGCCCCACTGGAACAGGGCGACCATGGCCACCGGCACCGTCACCACGGCGGCGCCGATATAGGGGATCAGCACCGAGAAGCCGACCGCGACCGCCAGCAGCACCGAGTAGCGCAGTCCCATCAGGGCGAAGGGGACATAGGTGGCAATCCCGACGATGAGGATCTCGATCACCTTGCCGCGGATGTAGTTGATGATCTGGTTGTTCATCTCGACCCACACCCGGTTGACCAGGGTGCGGTTGCGCGGCAGGAAGCGGCGCAGGTTGCCCATCAGTACCCGCTTGTCCTTGAGCATAAAGAAGACCATCAGCGGCACCAGAATGAGGTAGATCATGATGGCCACCACGTTGACCAGCGAGCTGAGGGAGGCGCTAACCAGATGCTCGCCGCCACTGAGGATGCGCTGGCGGATGTTGTCGATGACGGTCTCCACCAGACTGACGTCGATGAGCTCGGGATATTTGTCCGGCAGGGTGCGCACATAATCCTGAGCGTGGGTCAGCATGGCCGGCGCCTCTTTGGCCAGATTGATCCCCTGACTGACCAGCGTCGGGATAAGACCCAGCAAGGAGGCCACCGCCACCGCAATAAAGAGGATCAGAATGACGCTGGTGGCCAGAGTGCGCGACAGCCCCGCTTTTTGCAGCCGGGCGACCGGCCACTCCAGCAGATAGGCCATTACCAGCGCCACCAGCAGGGGGGCCAGCAGATCGCCAAACAGCCAGATGATGGTGAAGCAGAACACCAGCAACAGGAAAAGGGTAACGGCATCGGGATCGGAAAAACGGGTCTGATACCAGCGCTTTAATACTTCTAACATGACGGCATCCTTACATCACTGGGGCTCAAGATGGTTGTTTCGCCCCGACAACCAACTGCAAAGAGAGGGTATTGTCTGGTTGTTGCTGCATCTCGACATGGTGGCCCTGACGGTGCAGATAGGCCGGAATATCCTGCCGGGAGCCCGCATCTGCCAACAGGATGGTGACGGTTTGACCGCTTTGGGCCTCCCTTAACCAGAGCTTGAGCCGGATCAGCGGCTCGGGGCAACGCCAGGGGGTCAGGTCGAGAACTTCCATGGGGGCTCCATCAGGCAGGTGGCCGCTATTATGGCCGTGATAGGAGCATGAAACAACGCTTGTAGCCCTTGATGGGCAAGGGTATTCTGCCGAGGCCCTTTCTGATGGAGATAGAGATAACGTGGCACGTTTTTCCCCCCTGATGGCATCGCTTCCCCTGCTGGCTTCCCTGATGGGCGCCACGTTTCATGCCGAGGCCAACAATCAGCTTCCCGACATAGGCACCGCCGGGGTATCGGCCCTGCCCATCGAGCAGGAGGTACGCTATGGCAACGCCTTCATGCGCTTTGCCCGTGCCGGCTTGCCGATCATCGATGATCCGGTGCTTAGCCAGTACATTGACGATCTGGGTCAGCGACTGCTGACCAACGCCGATGGGGTGCGTTTCCCGTTTACCTTCTTCCTCATCAATGATCCCACCATCAACGCGGCCGCCTTCCTTGGCGGGCGAGTCAAGGTGCATACCGGTCTGTTCCTCTACGCCGACAGCGAGAGCGAGCTGGCCTCGGTACTGGCCCACGAAATCACCCACGTGACCCAGCGCCATATCGCCCGTTATATGGAGGCGCAGGCGAGCAGCTCGGCGGTGACCCTGGCCGGTCTGGTGGGCTCCATCGCGCTGGCGGTGATCAACCCGACCGCCGGTATCGCCGCGCTGCAGACCACGTTGGGCCTCTCCATGCAGTCGGCCATCAACTACACCCGCGACAACGAATATGAAGCGGACCGGATCGGCATGAAGACCCTCTACGATGCCGGTTTCGATCCCATGGGGATGGCCAACTTCTTCCAGAAACTGGCTGCCGAATACCGTTACGCCAGCAAGCCGCCGGAAATGCTGCTCACTCACCCGCTGCCGGAGACCCGGATCAGCGAGGCTCGCGCCCGTGCAGGCAGCTATGGCCGCCGCGACTTGCCGACCAGCCTCGACTTCTGGCTGGCCAAGGTGCGGATTCAGGTGCGTTTTGGTACCGATACCCCGCAGGGGCTGCTGAGCTACTTCGATAGCCGGATCCAGAAGGGGGATTATCCGCTCAAGGATGCCGCCATCTATGGCAAGGCGCTGGCGCTGATCCAGCTCAAGCGCACCGACGAGGCGGATACCCTGATGCAGGAGCTGGCGGCCCGTCATCCGGAAGATCTCTTTATCGTCGATGCCCAGACCGACATCGATCTGGCCAAGGGGCGCAGCGCCCAGGCCATCGCTCGCCTCGAGAAGTTCCGCAGCCGGATGCCGGATAACGAAGTGGTGGTGGTCAACCTCGGCAACGCCTACCTCGAGAGCGGCAACTACAAGAAGTCCATCGCCATCCTTGACCCCTATGCCCGTGCCCATGAGGAGAACAATCTGGCCTGGAACCTGCTAGCCGATGCCTATCGCAAGGCGGGCAGAATGACCGATCTGCATATGGCGCGGGCCGAAATGCTCGCGCTGCGCGGGGATTATCAGGCGGCCATCGATGAGCTGATCGTGGCGCGCGGTACCACCAGCGACCGGATGACCCTGGCTCGTCTGGAGGCGCGCATCACCGAGCTGGAGCGGGCCAAGAAGGATCTCGACAGCCTCAAGGGCTAACGAAACCTATCAAACAAGGGCGCACTATGGTGCGCCCTTGTTGTTTATGGCGGTGGCGTTGATGTGGGGGACGGTGATAGCAGCGATGGGCTAGTGACTCATGCTGCTGGCGGTCGCCTTGAGCATCTCGATCTGCTGCTGGTCGAGCTCGCCGACCAGCGTCTGCGTGAGCTTGCCCTCACTGTCGAGCAGATAGCTGGTGGGTAGCCCGCTTGGGCGAGGGAAGGGGAGCCTGGCATCTTCATTGGCAATAAGGAGCGGCACCTTGATGTGGTACTGCGCGGCCAGCTTGTCCAGCTCTGCTGGTGTGATCGGGTCGTAGTTGATGGCCACCACTGTGATCTGGCCCTCCGCTGCCAGCCTGTTGAGGCGCGGCATCTCCCGCAGACAGGGGGCGCACCAGGGGGCGAAGTAGTTGACCAGCAGCGGCTTGCCGGCAAAGTGGCGCACGCTGACCGACTGCCCTGTTGCATCGGTAAATTCGGGGGCGGGTGTGCAGGCGCCCAGCAGGCCCGCCACAATCAGCCAACAAATTCGTTTCAATTCCTTTCCACTGCCGCTTACCCTGACCATCACTTTCCCCTACAATAGCGCCGTTTCTAGTCCCATCTTGCGATTAATCAGGGAGTTACCATGAGCGAGACCCAAATCTACCACAATCCGCGCTGCTCCAAGAGTCGCGAAACCCTGGCTCTGCTGGAACAGCACGGGATCGCCCCTGATGTGGTGCTCTATCTGGAGCAGGCCCCGAGCGAAGAGGAGATCCGCAACCTGCTCTCTCTGCTCGGCTTTAACGATCCCCGCCAGCTGATGCGCACCAAGGAGGATCTCTACAAGGAGCTGGGATTGGCCGATGTCAGCGGTGATGCCCTTATTCGTGCCATGCACCAGCATCCCAAGCTGATCGAGCGTCCCATCGTCATCAAGAATGGTCAGGCCCGCATTGGTCGCCCGCCGGAGCAGGTGCTGGAGATCCTCAAGTGAGCACCCGCTTCGCACGTTGGCTGACTCTGGTCGGCTTCTTCGGCCTGCTGGGCTGGGTCATCCTTTGGCATCTGTGGCTCTCGCCCCATCCCGATCTCAATCCCTGGCTGCTACCGGTGCTCTGGACTGTGCCGCTGCTCTTCCCCCTCAAGGGAATCGTGCAGGGCAACCCCTACACCCACGCCTGGGGCAACTTCGTGTTGATGCCCTATTTCCTGCACGCCCTCACCCTGATCACCACGGATGAGGGGGAGCGGTGGCTGGCGGTGGTGGAGCTGGTCTTCACCACTCTCGCCTTTGTCGGCACCATCTATTACGCCCGACTGCGTGGTCGGGAACTGGGCTTAAGCATTCGCAAGAAGAAAGACGAAGCCAACTGATGACAAACGCCCCGCAAGGGGCGTTTTTTATGGGGAAGCAGCTCTATCCAGAGGGATCACTGTGCCCTTGGGCTGCCCGATATTGGGCCAGCTGCTGTTGACTAAAGTCCATCAGCGCGGGATAGAAGCGCAGAAACCACGCCTCGCATGTTTGCCACTGCGACTCATCGAGGGTCAGCAGCGCCTCTCCCAGTTGTACCGGGCGGCGCAGTCGGCGACCTATGCCATTCAGCGCTTGCCCCAGCCCCTCCCTGTGGCGGTAGGAGGCGATCCAGTTCTGCTCGGCCATCCGCTTGAGGGGGAGTGGCAGTCCATCCGGCAGGCGTGGGTGATCCGCCAATAGCTGCTCATAACTGCGTTGCAGGAAGCGGGGCAGGGGCTCGGTACTGAACAGCTCCCAGTGCTGGCTCAGCCAGTGGTCGTAGATCATATCCACCACTATGCCGCCAAAGCGGCGCCAGGGGGCCTCGAAACAGGCGACGGCCGCCTTGTGCTCGGGGTGGCTGTCGGTGAAGGCATCAATTTTGCGGTGCAGCCAGATCCCCTCATCGAAGTGGGCGGCAAGCCCCGTGGGCAGCGTGCCTTTGACGAAATCGCCGAGCAGATTGCCGGTGAGGGAGCTTCGGGTGTGGGCAGCCAGATGAAGGTGAGCCAGAAAATTCATGATGAAAGCAGGGCCTGCGAACGGATAGTGCCGCCGAGAGTAGCGGATCTTCCATCTCTCATGAAAGTCTTGTTCAGGAAGTGCTTTCACCGGCGCGCCAATAGTGGGTAAATAGTTCATCTGCCTGATGGCGTGTCACGGTATTGAGCGAGGAGTAACCATGATGTTGACCCTGATCAAGGGGGCCGAAATTTTCAGCCCCGCCTACCTTGGCCAGCAGGATCTGCTGGTGGCGGATGGCCGCATCGCCTGGATGGGCAAGGGGATGAGTGTGCCCGCCGACTGGCCACTGATGCACGTCGATGGACGGGGTCACTATCTGGTGCCCGGCATGGTTGATCCGCTGGCCCATATCACGGGAGGCGGTGGTGAAGGGGGCTTTGCCTTTCGCACCCCTGAACTGGCGGCGAGCGAGGCGCTCAAGGCCGGAGTGACCACGCTGGTGGCGGCGCTTGGTACCGACAGCCTGACCCGCTCGCCGGCTCAGGTGCTCGGCAAGGTGCGTGAATTTCGCGCCGCCGGCGTAAACGCCTTCATGTATACAGGTTCCTATCATCTGCCGGTCAAGAGCATCACCGGCACGGTGGAGTCCGACATCATCCTTATCCCCGAAGTGCTGGGGGTGGGGGAGGTGGCCATCAGCGACCACAGATCCAGTGCGCCGACCCACGATGAACTGGCCCGTCTGGTGAGCGAGGCGCGGGTGGCCGGCTTGCTCGCGGGCAAGAGCGGGGTCAGCTTCTTTCATCTGGGCGATGGTCAGGGCGCACTGGCGCCACTACGGGCCCTGCGTGACAAGACCGATATACCGCTGCGCCAGCTCTATCCGACCCACTGCAATCGCAACCCCTGGCTCTTCGCCGAGGCGATCGAATGGGGCAAGGCGGGAGGTTGGGTCGCTCTCACCACTGCCAGCTTTCCCGATCTGGTAGAGGATGGCGAGCGGCTGGCGGCCGATGCGCTGGTGGAGCTGTTGGCCGCCAACGTACCAGCCGATGGCATCAGCTTCAGCTCGGATGCCAACACCAGCCTGCCGCGCTTTGATGGCGAGGGACGCCTTATCGAGATGCGCTGCGGCCAGATCGCCAGCCTGTGGCAGGAGTGCGTTCGTGCCTGCCAGCTCGGGGTGCCGCTCGAGGTGGCATTGGCGGTCGTGAGCGCCAACCCGGCGCAGGCGCTGGGGCTCGGCAGCAAGGGGCGGATCGGGGTCGGTCAGGATGCCGACTTGCTGTTGATCAAGTCATCTTCGCTGGCTATTGCGCGGGTGATGAGCGGCGGTCAGTGGCGTAGCTGAGCTTGCAGTGATTTATTGCGCGCATCCATTTGCTAAGCAAAAAGCCCGACAACCGTGTCGGGCTTTTTGTTTGAATGAGGCCGCCTAGATAGCCAGAAACCCGAGGATCAGGATGGGGCCGAGCAGGCTCAGGATAAAGCCGGAGACGATGGCCACCGGCACCACTTGAATGCCCCCTGATTTCTGGATAACCGGCAGGGTGAAGTCCAGCGCCGTGGCGCCGCCGTAACCGATGGCCGCCGAGGGGTGGCGGCGCATCAGGACCGGAATGATCAGAATGGCGATAAGCTCGCGCCCCAGATCATTGATAAAGGCGGCCGAGCCAAGCACCGGGCCCAGTTTGTCGGCCACCAGAATGCCGGATAGCGAATACCAGCCGAAGCTGGAGCTCATCGCCAGACCATGGGCAAAGGGCATGCCCAGCAATTGGGCCGCCAGCAGGCTGCCCAGCCAGCTGCTGAGGATGACGGTGGCGGCGATCTTCATCCCCCAGGGGTTGAGCAGGATCTGGCGCAGCCGCATGCCGGAGTTGCGCATCTGCACCCCGATGAGAAACAGCAGCAGCATCAGGGCCCACTCACTCCACTTGTCGATGGGCAGTGTGCGCAGATCCACCAGCAGCCCGAGCAGCACACCGCCTAGCACCACAAAGCAGAGCTGCAGCGATTCCCACAGCAGGTGTAGCTTGCTCGGCATCCTGGTATCACTCGCCTCATGGGTCGGCGGTGTGCGCTTGTCGAGCCACCAGAGGGCCAGCAGGTTGCAGACCGTGATCGCGGTCAGCATCACCCCGGCGACCTTGAAGATCACCGCCAGATTGCTGCCAAGGTTCTCCACATAGGCAAGCCCGAGCCCCATCAAAAACAGAATGAGGTAGACCATCTTGCCCAGACTCTGGTTGACCAGCTTGATCAGCCGGGCAGAGGAGAGGGGAATCAGATAGCCGATTGCCAGTGGCAACAGGATTAGCAACACATTGAGCAGCATCGAGGCCTCGATCACAAAAACTGGTAAAAACACAACCTTATCATTACTTATTGGCTCTGTGTCACATATCTCTCGCTTTCATGGCCGAAAACAGCCCTTTGGGGGGAGGATTGTTACTTTTTTGCCACAACCCCTCTGCTTGTTAAGCATCTCTGCGAACTCAACTGAACCAATAAAATCAAGTAGATCCGTTTTGATGGATGATCTTGTGCTCAGCAAAGGTATGCATAAAGCCATTTTGGTGCCTGTTTGGCACACATCACGCTTTTCTCTTGCCACTGATATGATTGGGGTATAAAAAGGCGGTATCGGAATAGCCATTGAAATGGCTGTTTATGCAAACAAAGTGCTGAAAAATACTCCGCAAGCGAATAAAAATAGAGCAAATCTATTGAAGACCCTTGTTCTGTATTGTTTTTTCACTATCCGGGTGATATTTTCGCTGAAGGTTGCCATCGGTTAATGTTTTGTTAAATGAGCGATGGTTGAGTCACGCCCCTGCGGCGTTTAGGGACAGACAAGGTTGTAATGGATGAGCGACGTTGCCGCACTGGAAGTACGTGATCTGCACAAGTATTTTGGCACCCACGAAGTGCTCAAGGGCATCGACATGACTGCCCACAAGGGGGATGTCATCTCCCTTATCGGCTCCTCGGGTTCGGGGAAGTCGACTTTTCTGCGCTGTATCAATCTGCTCGAAACCCCCTCATCTGGCACAGTCTCCCTCCATGGTGAGTTGATACGGATGAAAACCAGTCGCTCTGGCGAGCGGCTGCCGGAGGATATGCGTCAGGTGGAGCGGATCCGCAGCCGGCTGGCCATGGTGTTTCAAAGCTTCAATCTCTGGTCACACATGACCATCATGCAGAATATTATCGAAGTGCCGATCCAGGTGCTCAAGGTGCCTCGCGCAGAGGCTCTGGCCAAGGCGGAGCAACTGCTCAACCGGGTTGGACTCTGGGAACGGCGTGACTACTACCCGGGGCACCTATCCGGTGGTC
Source organism: Aeromonas sp. (assembly GCF_050633025.1). GTDB lineage: Bacteria > Pseudomonadota > Gammaproteobacteria > Enterobacterales > Aeromonadaceae > Aeromonas. Next base: position 23,618 of record NZ_JBODRQ010000012.1, on the reverse strand, counting down.
AGCAGCAGCGGGCCGCCATTGCCCGTGCGCTGGCGGTGGATCCCGAAGTGATGCTGTTTGATGAACCCACTTCGGCTTTGGACCCCGAGCTGGTAGGGGAGGTGCTCGGCCTGATGCGCGAGTTGGCCGAAGAGGGACGCACCATGCTGGTGGTGACCCACGAGATGTCGTTTGCCCGGGATGTATCGAACAAGGTGATGTTTTTGCATCAGGGGCGGGTGGAGGAGGAGGGCAACCCCAAGGAGATTTTCGCCCATCCCAAATCTGAGCGGTTCAAGCAATTCATCTCCTCCATCTATTGATGGCGGGATGATCGGTTATTCAATCAACTGTTTTATCAAGGAGAGATACATGAACAAGCTGATGCTGGTGACAGCCGTAGCCACTGCCCTCGCGTCCGGTAGCCTGATGGCCAAGGAGTGGAAAGAGGTTCGGGTCGGGGTTGAGGGTGCCTATCCTCCCTTCTCCTGGACCGAGCCCAGTGGCGAGCTGAAAGGCTTTGATATCGACATCGCCAACGCCCTGTGCGAAGAGATGAAAGTGAAATGCACTCTGGTCAAGCAGGATTGGGACGGCATCATTCCGGCGCTGCTGTCGCGCAAGTTTGACGCTATCATCGCCACCATGGACATTACCGAAGAGCGCAAGAAGAAGGTGGACTTTACCCAGAAGTATCAGCACATTCCGGCCAGCTTCGTTGCCAAGAAAGGAACTGACGTCAAGCTCGACAAAGCCTTTATGGAAGGGAAATCCGTTGCGGTACAGCGTGCGACCTCCATGGATACCTTTATTACTGACAACTTCCCCAATGCCACTATCAAGCGTTATGGCACCGCTGACGAGGCCTATCTCGACCTGAAATCCGGTCGTGTGGACTATGTGCTCGCCGACTCTGCCGCTATCACCGATGGTCTGCTGAAGAAAGAGGGGGGCGATGCCTTCGAATTCGTCGGCCCGAAACTGACCGAGCCCAAGTGGTTTGGTGAGGGTGCCGGTATTGCGGTGCGCAAGGCTGACAAGGATCTGAAAGAGAAATTCAATGCCGCTATTCTGGCGCTGCGAGCCAACGGCAAGTACAAGGAAATCAACGACAAGTACTTCGAGTTCGACGTATACGGCGAGTAAAGACTGGAGCCGTGTAACGGTGAGTCATTCGCCACCTAGATAGCGACTAACAGGCCGACCTGCTCACCTCGTCAGTCGTCATCGGGCCCGTTCTCTCCGTGTGGAGCGATGGGCCCTATTAATTGCAATGGAGCTGCATCTGACCGTATTAAGGATGTGGGTTCTCTTGTTGTTCAGAGGCATCAGCCCACTCGATAAGTTGCAATGGAGCTGCATATGTTTGATTTGAAAGGATACGAAGCCTCGCTGCTGCAAGGCGCCTGGGTCACCCTGGAAGTGGCGCTCGCCTCCCTGCTGCTGGCGTTGCTGCTGGGGATGTTGGGGGCGCTGGCGAAACTCTCTCCCTACAAGTGGGCCCGGGCCATCGCCAGCAGCTATACCACCCTGATCCGCGGCATCCCCGATCTGGTGCTGATGATGCTGCTCTTCTTCGGCGGTCAGGTGCTGATCAACGGCATCTGCACCTGGGTCAACGAGACTTACAACAGCTGGTTACTGGAGAGCAATCCCAATCAGGATTGGGTCTCTCTGCTACCGGATTATGTAGATATCAGCCCGTTTGCCGCCGGTGTGGCGACCATCGGCTTTATTTTCGGCGCCTATATGACCGAGACCTTCCGCGGCGCCATTCTGGCGGTGGATAAGGGGGAGCTGGAGGCTGCGCGCGCTTTTGGCATGCGTTCGAGCCAACTCTTTGTACGGATCCTCTTTCCCCAGATGATGCGCCACGCCCTGCCGGGATTTGGCAATAACTGGCTGGTGCTACTGAAAACCACGGCGCTGGTCTCCATCATCGGCCTTGATGACATGGTGCGCAAAGCCTCGCTGGCGGCGGGATCGACCCAGCAACCTTTCACCTTCTACATGGCGGTGGCGCTGATCTTCCTGATCTTCACTGCCGTCTCCACCTCGGCGCTCAAGTGGGCAGAGCGTCACTATGCGATAAAGACGAGGTAAGCCATGGATTTCTCCATCATTCTCAAAGAGTGGCCCACCTACTGGGAGGGGCTCTACACCACCGTCTGGCTGGTGGCCCTCTCTCTGATCCTCGGTCTGATGCTGGCGGTGCCCATGGGCATCCTGCGCAATAGCCGCAACTGGTTGATCAAGGGGCCGATCTGGGCCTATATCTACTTCTTTCGTGGCACCCCGCTGCTGGTGCAGCTCTTTATCATCTACTACGGCGCTGCCCAATGGGAGTGGCTGAAGAACAGTGCCGCCTGGTCGCTCTTCTCCGAAGCCTGGTTCTGTGCGCTGCTGGCTTTCACCCTCAACACCGGCGCCTATACCGCCGAGATCGTGCGCGGGGCGGTGCACAATATGCCGCGCGGCCAGATTGAGGCTGCCAACGCCTTTGGCATGACCCGCTGGCAGACCCTGACCCGGATCATTTTGCCCAACTCGTTTCGTCGGGCACTGCCGGCTTACAGCAACGAGGTGATCTTCATGCTGCAAGGCTCGGCAGTGGCGGGCATCATCACCATCGTCGATCTGACCGGCGCGGCGCGGATCATCAACTCCCGCTACTACAGTCCGTTCGAGGCCTTTTTGACCGCAGGGCTGCTCTATATGCTGCTCACCTTTGTCATCGTTTGGCTGTTCAAGAAGTGGGAAGCGCGCTGGCACGCCCATCTGCGCCCGCGCAATGTGTAAGGTGTGATCTGCCAAGATGAGCGAAAATGGCTCCGCCTGTTGCAGGCGGGGCCATTTTTTATCTTCATCCTCTGCCCGCCCGGTTTGCCAAATGGCGGATGAGCAGGGAGAATGCAGCACTCCCGAGCGCCGCCAGTTGTTGGCTGCATGCCTTATTCCCCAGTTCCCGAGGTTTTATGTACCGGATATTGTTTGAGCATCCCGCTTTCCTGGTTATCGACAAGCAGCCCGGCATCGGCATGCACGACGAGAAGGGCGACGGGGAGTCGGTCAATCCGGGGCTGGTCAATCGGGTGAAGGCCGATACCGGGCTGACCCTCTATCCGGTTCACCGGCTCGACAAGATGACCTCCGGGCTGGTGCTGCTGGCCCGCACCACAGAGGCGAACCGTGAGCTGAGTATGGCTTTTGCGGCCCGTGAGGTGAGCAAGCAGTATCTGGCGCTCTCCGATCGTAAACCGAAGAAGAAGCAGGGATGGGTGAAGGGGGATATGCAAAAGGGGCGTGGCGGCAGCTGGATGCTGGTGCGCACGCTGGATAATCCTGCCATCAGCTGGTTTGATTCGGTGTCGGTGCGCGAGGGGCTGCGGCTCTATCGCATCAAGCCCCAGACCGGCAAAACCCACCAGATCCGGGTTGCCCTCAAAAGCATCGGCGCCCCCATTCTCGGGGATGAGCGCTATGGCGGTACGCCAGCCGATCGCGGCTATCTGCACGCCTGGCGACTGAGTTTTACCCTGGCGGGCGAGCCGTTCGACTTTGTCTGTCCGCCCGATGTGGGGAGTGCATTTGTCACCCCCGAGCTCACGGCAGCCATCGCAGCCCTTGCGCCCTGATGCTGATGCGCCCAGCGCCTGACACCATTATCCATTCAGCGAAAGAGCGTGATCCTGACGGACGTGCGCCGCGCTGGATCCTGGCCGACTTTGACGACACCCTGGCCCCCGGCGACAGCCACGCCGGTCTGCTGTGCTATATCCTGCGCCGCCGGATCTGGCCGCTGCTGCTGTTGCCAGTGATTGCGCTCGGTGGTTTGGTCTATTTGTTGCCAAGTCAGCTGGTTCCCAGCCCGCGGCGGAGCGGTATCTCCCTTATCTGGTGGGCCATCACGTTGGGGCTCTCTCCTCTCGGCTGGCGCAAGCTGGTGCGTGCCTATTGCAGCACCAGGCCGGGGCTGTATCGTCAGGCTCGCGAGCTGCTGCAAAGCGAGGGGGCGCGCTGCTGGGTGATCTCTGCCAGCCCCTGCGCGCTGGTGCGAGCCCAGCTCTATCAGCAACTGCCCGGCCAGTTGCCCCACCGGATCATTGGCTCGCAGATGTACTACCGTTTTGGCGGCCTGATGCCGCGCTTCTATTGCCACGGTCAGCACAAGCTGTTGCCCGAAATCTGCGCCCTCGATGCCGAGCTGACCTTGAGCGACAGCCTGCACGATCTGCCGCTGCTGGGGTTGGGGGAAGAGGCGTGGTTGATCAATCCAACGCCCACGCGACTGCAAAAAGCCCGGGCCCGCTTGCCCCATCTGCTGGTCAAAAACTGGCAACTGTAAGCCAAAGCTGACAGTCCTGCGGGTCGTCACCGTTTGATCCGCAAGGTTGTGGCTTCATTGTCACAATCTATTTACATTTTTTGCTGCCAGCTGCGAAAAACTATCTGCAACCCGCCTCTTCTCTTCCTGCTACGCCCTGCTTCTAATGAAACAAGTTGTTAACACTTGCCGCGCCGCTGGGTGCCGCAATCCGTTTTAACCGAATCAAGAGCAAGGAGCGCCCGATGAATGCCACCTCTTCCGCCACCCATACCATCAATCCGCTGAGCTCTAATCCGTTAGGGACGGACGGCTTCGAGTTTGTCGAGTACACAGCCCCCTGGCCTGCAGGGATTGCCGCCCTCAAGAGCCTGTTCGTTTCGCTCGGGTTTGCCGAGGTCGCCAAGCACAAACACAAGCAGTGCTGGCTCTACCGGCAGGGGGATATCAACTTTGTGGTCAATGCCGAGCCTCACTCCCAGGCGGAGCAGTTTGCCAGAGCGCACGGGCCGAGCGTTTGCGGCATGGCATTTCGGGTGAGCGATGCGGGCAAGGCCCAGCAGTATGCCATCGCCAAGGGGGCCAAGCCCTTTATCGGCAAGATTGGCCCCATGGAGCTCAATATTCCCGCCATCTACGGTATCGGCGAGAGCACGCTCTCCTTTGTCGACCGTTATGGCGACAAGGGCTCCATCTATGACGTGGATTTTGTCTTCTACCCCGACTGGCAGGCCCGGATGGCGGAGGTGGATGCAGGTCTCATCGAGATCGATCACCTGACCCATAACGTCCATCGCGGCAATATGGATGTCTGGTCCAACTTCTACGAGCGGATCGGCAACTTCCGTGAAATTCGCTACTTCGATATCGAGGGCAAGCTGACCGGGCTGCATTCACGCGCCATGACCGCCCCCTGCGGCAAGATCCGCATCCCCATCAACGAGTCGGCGGATGACAAGTCCCAGATTGAGGAGTACCTGCGCCAGTACAAGGGGGAGGGGATCCAGCACATCGCCATGGCCTCCAGCGATATCTACCACACCATCCGCACCCTGCGCAGCCGCGGTACCGGCTTTATGCCGACGCCCGATACCTACTTTGATCAGGTGAACAGCCGGGTCGAGGGGCATCAGGAGGATCTGGCGGCCCTCAAAGAGCTGCGCATCCTCATCGACGGCTCCCCCACCAAGGATGGCATTCTGCTGCAGATCTTTACCGATACCGTGATTGGCCCTGTCTTCTTCGAGATCATCCAGCGCAAGGGTAACGAAGGGTTTGGCGAGGGCAATTTCAAGGCGCTGTTTGAATCGATCGAGCTGGACCAGATCCGCCGTGGCGTGCTGGATGGCGGCGAGGATGAGAAGGGTGCCCGCAAAGAGGGAGCGAGCGATGCGTAACTGGATTAACTTCCCCCATCGGGAGGGGACTCACTCCCGACAGGCCCATGCCGATCTGCCCGAACAGGCCATCTATGAGCGCGAACTGGGGCGCAGCGGCTTTTTCGGCCCCGCCACCCACATGCACCACAAGCATGCCCCCACCGACTGGAGCAGTTGGGAGGGGCCGCTGCGGCCACGGCTGTTTGACCTCAATGCCCTGCAAGAGGAGGTGAGTTCCCTCTCCCCCTGGGTGGCCCCCGACATTCTCAGCAATCCCCACTGCCGCTATCGCATCTGGCGGCTCTCCGAGGCGATGCCGTTTCTGGTGCGCAACGCCGACGGCGACGAGCTGCTCTTTATCCACGAGGGGGGCGGTGAGTTCTTCTGCGATTACGGCCATCTGACTCTGCGGGACGGCGACTATGTGGTGATCCCCCGTGGCACCATGTGGCGCATCGAGCCGACGGCGCCCATGTTCATCCTGATGATCGAGGCGACCAACGACAGCTATCAGCTGCCGGACAAGGGGCTGGTGGGCAATCACGCCATCTTCGACCCGGCGGCGCTGGATGTGCCCGCCATCAACGAACGCTTTTTGGCCCAGCAGGATGAGAACCCCTGGTCGCTGCAGGTGAAGCGCCACGACGAGATTAGCGTCATCACCTGGCCGTTCAACCCGCTGGATGCGCAAGGGTGGCACGGGGATTTGTGCGTGGTGCGCCTCAACTGGCGGGATATCCGCCCGCTGATGAGCCACCGCTACCATCTGCCGCCGTCGGCTCATTCGACCTTTGTGGCGAGCCGCTTCGTGATTTGCACCTTCGTGCCGCGCCCCATCGAGAGCGATCCCGGCGCCCTCAAGGTGCCCTTTTACCACAGCAATGACGATTATGACGAGGTGCTCTTTTACCACGCTGGGGACTTCTTTAGCCGGGACAATATCGAGCGGGGCATGGTCACCTTCCACCCTGCCGGTTTCACCCACGGCCCCCATCCCAAGGCGTTTGCAGCAGGGCAGGCCTATGCCAAGAAGTTCACCGACGAGGTGGCGGTGATGCTCGACACCCGCGATGCGCTGAACGTCGGTAGCCTGTGTGAAGGGATCGAGAACACCCGGTATGTCTCCAGCTGGCAGCGCCCGGACGCGGCTGCCGGCAAATAAGGAATCGCTTATGAAATTGGCAACATTGAACAATGGCAAGCGCGATGGCGCTTTGGTGGTAGTGAGCCGGGATCTGGCCCAGGCGGTGCGGGTGAGCGAGATTGCCCCGACTTTGCAGGCCGCCCTCGACGAGTGGGCCGAGGTTGCCCCCAAGCTGGAGGCTGTTTATCAGCAGCTTAACGAGGGCCGTGCGGCCGAGGTGTTCCCCTTTGACGAAGCGTCTTGCCTCTCTCCGCTGCCGCGCGCCTACCAGTGGGCAGATGGCAGCGCCTACGTCAACCATGTGGAGTTGGTGCGCAAGGCGCGCGGCGCCGAGATGCCGGAAAGCTTCTGGTACGATCCGTTGATGTATCAGGGGGGCTCCGACAGTTTTCTCGCCCCCCGTGGGCCGATTGTCATGGGTTCCGAGGAGTGGGGGATCGATTTCGAGTCGGAGGTGGCCATCATCACCGACGATGTGCCGATGGGGGTGAGCTCGCAGGGGGCTGTTAGCCACGTCAAATTGCTGATGCTGGTCAATGACGTGAGCCTGCGCAACCTCATTCCGGGCGAGCTGGCCAAGGGGTTTGGCTTCTTCCAGTCCAAACCATCCAGCGCCTTCTCGCCGGTGGCCATCACTCCGGACGAGCTCGGCGATGACTGGCGTGATGGCAAAGTGCATCTGCCGCTTCTGACTCACCTCAACGGTGCCCTGTTTGGTGCGCCAGAAGCCGGGGTGGACATGACCTTCAGCTTCTTTGAACTGATTGCCCATGCGGCCAAGACCCGTCCCCTTGGTGCCGGTTGCATCATCGGCTCGGGCACCGTCTCAAATTACGATCGCAGCGCCGGTTCATCCTGCATCACCGAGCGCCGCATGCTGGAAATTCTTGATTGTGATCAAGCTATAACCCCCTATATGAAATTTGGTGATAGAGTGGCCATCACTATGCTGGATCGCAATGGCAGGAGCCTGTTTGGCACACTCTCCCAGCAAGTGGTGCAGAGTGGCAGCCAGACAGAGTGATGATCCCCGAGAGATGGGGTGCCGACAAGTGGTGGGTCTGCCTGTCAGCTGACAAAAGAGGGACGAAATATGTTGCAGTTGTTTGGTTATTGGCGCTCGTCAGCCAGTTTTCGAGTGCGGATCGTATTGCAGCTCAAGGGGCTGGATTATGAGCAGCACCCGATCAATTTGCGGCAGGGAGAGCAGCGCGAAAAGAGTTACATACGGATCAATCCGCAGGGGCTGGTCCCCTTTCTGGTTGATGGTGAGGTACAGATTGGCCAATCGGTGGCCATCATGGAGTACCTTGACGAAACCTATCCTGCCCATCCCCTGATGCCCTCGGCCCCCGAGGCGCGCGCCAAAGTGCGCCAGATTGTCAACATGATCGCCTGCGACACTCACCCTCTCAACAATCTGCGGGTGCTCAACTATCTGGAGACGCATTTCAGAGTGGGCAAGGATCAGGAGGCAGTTTGGTATCACCACTGGATTAACGAGACCTTCACTGCGCTGGAACAGTTGCTGATGACCACAGCCGGTGTCTATTGCGTTGGTAATGAGGTAACGTTGGCCGACTGCATGCTGGTGCCCCAGGTCTACAACGCCCGCCGCTACGATATGGCACTGGAAGCGTATCCGACCATCAACCGTATCGTTGCCAATTGCGAGCAGCTACAGGCTTTTATCAAGGCGGCTCCCGTCAGCCAGCCAGATGCGCAACCCTGAGCGCGCGATGCAGCATTTTGATAGCTAAAGCAGCAAATATTCATTGAGCCAGTGAGACGACTGGCTCACTCACGAAATATGTTCACGCTGTTGCCAGAACTCAGCTTGTTTTTTGTAAACCGCCCTGGCCCTTCCTGTATGTTGAAATGGCTGGCATGGCGGGATTGGCATAAATTAGTTCTGCATATCCGTGATGTAATAGGTCACGGGATATGTTGTCGGTTTTTTCATGTCCTGATTCACGAGGCCTACTTTTTTGGCATTTTCGATATTGTAGGTTGCACGTCGACTCTCAGACGAGGTAATGGCCTTTAGCTCCTCTGCCGGAATTTTGGTACAGGAGGAGTAAATGGTGCGAAAGAGCGAGTTGTATTTTTCAGCGTCGTCCAAAATACGCTGTGCCTGATCCGGCTTCAGGTAATCATTGATTTCATTTGCCGCAGCAGCAGGGTGCAGTAAGAAAGATGCCATTGGCATGGCATAACGCGCACTCGAGGCACAATAAATCATGGTTGCAGCAGAGCCAACCATTGATGCGTTAATCATATTCAGCTTCATCGGGTTTTTACGTAACGCCTCGTAGGCTATATACCCCGAATCCATATCGCCCCCCTCACTATTGAGGTATATGTCTATATATTTTGTGTTGCGAAAGTTACCATCAATTTCATCAATAGCAGCTAATAGCCAAGCTACAGTCTGCGGATTTATGCCAGCATTGAAATAGAGTGCGACTTTATCTACATCAGCATTATTAACAGAGTCAGCCTTGACGTAAAAAGAGTTCGCGTGTGCATGTAGTGGAAATGCCAGGGTAAGTAGCATGAAAATTTTTTTCAACATAAGTTTCCTTTGAGTAATAGAATATGGTCGCTTCATCTCTGACAATATCACAAAATCAAAGTTGGGCATCTAAAAAAACTTGTTGTCAATCGGTGCCTGTTTTAATAAAAGCCTGCTTGTGTCAACTTTGATTGAGCACTTGTGGTGCCGAGCTAACAAAGAGGTTCATCGCGGCTTTCCGGGGAGGGCCGCCTTGATTTTCAAGAAGAATTCCTCCGTGCAACGTTTCTTCTTGCTCATAACACTTGTTGAATGACGTCAGTTTGAAGCTCTTGATGTGTCAGAGAAAACGGGGCGATTAGCGTTGATATATCGGGTGTTTTTATACCGTTAGTAATAGATAGATGCGGTCTGGAAAAAGGGCGAGATCGTTCAGATCTCGCCCTTTTGTATCAATATATCCCGTCATCTTTCTATCGGATCAGGCTCCCTGCTCCGGGCGGGCGTCCGGGATCAGCGGAGCGGCTTTGCGGCGGCGCAGCAGGCGTACCAGCGGGGGCAGGGCGATCACTACAATAGCCAGAACCAGCAGGATCTGGCTGATGCCGCTGCTCCACAGGATGGCGTTGTCGCCATTGCTGATGGAGAGGGCACGGCGCAGGTTCTGCTCCAGCATTTCACCCAGCACGAAGCCCAGAATGAGCGGTGACATGGGGAAGTGCATCTTGCGCAGCAGGTAGCCAAAGACTCCGAGGCCCACCATCAGCAGCAGATCGAAGGTGGTGCTGTGCACCGCATAGACCCCCACCGCCGAGACGCTGGCGATGGCGGGAACCAGAAACCAGAGCGGGATGGAGAGCATGCGGGTAAAGATCCCCACCATGGGGATGTTCATCACCAGCAGCATGACGTTGGCCAGCAAGAGGGCGGCGATCAATCCCCACACCACATCGGGCTGTTCGGTGAACATGGTGGGGCCGGGGGTGATGTTATAGAGGGTCAGCGCCCCCATCATCACCGCCGTGGTGCCCGACCCCGGCACCCCCAGGGTGAGCATGGGGATAAAGGAGCCACAGGCTGAGGCGTTGTTGGCCGCCTCCGGCGCGGCCACGCCGCGAATGTCCCCTTCGCCGAATTTGGCATTCGGGCCGGCCAGCCGTTTCTCGCTCATGTAGGTGATGGCGCTGGCGATGGTGGCACCGGCGCCGGGCAGAATGCCGACGAAGAAGCCGATGGTGGAGGAGCGCAACATGGTGCCGGTGCAATAGACCAACTCCTTGAAGTTGAACAGCATCCGCCCGGTGGTGCGCACCAGCTTGCCGCCACCGCTGGTGTGTTCCAGCATCAGCAGGATCTCGCTCACCGAGAAGAGGCCGATCACCACCACGATAAACTGCACCCCGTCCGAGAGGTGAACGCTGTCGAAGGTGAAGCGATAGACGCCAGTGTTGGCATCCACCCCGACGGTGGCGAGCCCCAGCCCAATCAGCGCCGCCATAAAGGATTTGAGCGGATTCTGGCTCATCATGCTGCCAAGGCAAGCGATGGCGAACACCATCAGGGCGAAATACTCCGCCGGCCCGAAGGCGAGGGACCAGCGCGCCAGCGCCGGGGCGAATAGAATGATCCCCCCGATGGCGAGCATGGAGCCGACAAAGGAGCTGACCGCCGAGATGGAGAGGGCCACTCCCGCCTTGCCCTGCTGGGCCATGGGGTAGCCATCCAGCGCGGTCATGATGGCGGCGGCATCCCCCGGCACGTTGAGCAGGATCGAGGAGATCCGCCCGCCATACTCGCAACCTATGTAGACGGTGGCGAGCAAAATGAGCGCCGATTCGGGGGATAGTTTCAGGGCAAAGGCCAGCGGCAACAGGATGGCGACCCCGTTGATGGGGCCAAGGCCCGGCAGCAGGCCGACCACGGTGCCGACAAAGCAGCCGATGAGGGCGATCACCAGATTCTCCAGGGTGAGTGCCACCGCAAAGCCCTGGGAGAGGTACATCCAGGTATCCATATTGACTCCTTAAGAGAACCAGACGCCGAGGGGCAGGGTGACATCCAGCAGCCGGTCGAAGGCAAGATAGAGCACCAGACCGCCGACGACGCCGGAGAGCAGGGCGGCTTTGGCCGAGGCGCCAAACAGGCGCCCAAGCACAAAGGTGAGCAGGGTGGTAGCCAGCGGAAAGCCCAGCCACTCGAAGCTGGCACCGTACCCGGCCAGCGCCACCACCATGATGGCGAGGTGGCGCAGGGTACGCAGCGGCGGCCAGCTGACGGTGTCCGGCTGGCGGCGCAGCAGCAACAGGGCGCAGAGCGCCATCAGGCCGATGATGCCGAGCGGGAAGGGGCGTGGCCCCAGCGGCTCATAGCTGTATTCGCTCTGGATCTGCCAGGCGATAGCGGCGCCTGCCAGACAGAGCAGCAGCCAGATGGCGGCGAAGATGCGATCGCTCATGGCTGCGGCTCCTATTTGGCCAGACCGAAGGCTTTGGCCTGCTCGCGATATTGCGCCACCTGCTCCTTGACATAGCTGTCGAGCGCTTCGCCGGTGAGGTCAAACTCGAACAGGCCGCGCAGATCCCGCTGCGCCTTGAAGGTGTCGGTCTTCACCAGCTGATCGAAGGTCTGCTTCCACCACTGGTATTCGCTGTCGCTCACCTTGGGGCCGACATAGAAACCGCGGATCACCGGCCACACCAGGTCATAACCCTGCTCCTTGGCGGTGGGGATGGTGGCCAGCTTGCCGGGCAGCCGCTCGGCAGAGAACACCGCCAGCACCCGCAGTTTGTCGCCGCCGATATAGGGCACCATCTCGCTCAGATCGCCGGAGACTGCCTGCACATGGTTGCCCAGCAGCGCGGTGACCGGCTCGCCACCCCCTTCAAAGGCGACGTAGCGCATCTTGTGCGGATCAACCCCGGCCTGTTTGGCCAGCAGCGCCGTTTTCATCCAGTCCTGACTGCCGATGGAGGCGCCTGCCCCGATGACCACGCTGTTGGGATCGCGTTCCATGGCGCTCACCAGCTCCTTGAGGTTCTGATAGGGGGCATCGTGGCGCACCGCGATCATGCCGTAATCGGTGCCCACCGCCGCCAGCCAGCGCACATCGTCCACCCCGTAACGGCCAAATTTCCCCTGGGAGAGGTTGAGCAGGGAGCCACCGGAGAAGGCGACAACGGTCCCCGCCTCGGCAGGGCGCTGGGCCACGATGGCGTTGTAGGCCACGGCGCCGACCCCGCCCGGCATATAGGTGACCCGCATCGGTTTGTCGATGGTGCCGGTCTCCTGCAGGCTCACCTGCAGCAGCTTGCAGGTGAGATCGAAACCACCGCCCGGTTTGGCCGGTGCGATGCATTCGGTACGGCTCGGGGTAGCGGCACTCTCGGCCGCCTGCAGTGGCAGGGCGCCGAGCAGGGTCAGCAGGGCGAGGGCATGATGTGTGCGTTGCTTCATGGTTGTGTGCTCCATCTTGTCGTTGTTTTTCCTGGGTGTGACTCCGTCGATAGACGAAGTGATGCGGAATTGTTAAAACAGCAACCTTTCATTCACCTTTCAATCGCTGACCAATAGCCGGGAGTGTGACCTAGATCGCACCTTCTCCCGCAATAGCAGTGACGAAGGGGGGCAATTGAGGCACTTCGGCTGAATGCTGCGGTTAGGAACAAGGGGAGAGGGATGCGCTTGCTGTTGGCAGAAGACAATCACGAACTGGCCCACTGGCTGTCGCGGGCGCTCACCAGCGCCGGTTTCGCGGTGGATTGGGTGGCTGACGGCGCCCGGGCCGATCACCTGCTGCGCCACGAACAGTACGCGCTGGCGGTGCTCGATATCGAGATGCCCAAGCTCGACGGACTGGCGGTACTCGGCCGGTTGCGTAGTCGGGGGCAGGGGGTGCCGGTGCTGCTGCTCACCGCCCGCGGCGCGGTGGAGGAGCGGATCTGCGGCCTCAATGCGGGAGCCGATGACTATCTGGCCAAGCCGTTCGATCTGGGGGAGCTGGATGCCCGGCTGCGGGCCCTGCTGCGGCGCAGCGAAAGTGGCGGTGCCGAGTTGCGGCTGGGGCGTCTGACCCTGCACCCCGACGGCTATTTTCTGCTGGCCGATGCTCGCCTTGCCCTGACTCCGCGCGAACTGGCGCTGCTGACCGCGCTGATGTACCGCCACGGGCGGCCGGTCGCCAAGGGGCAGCTGTTCGAGCAGGTGTTCAACCTCGATGACGAGGTAGGGCTCGACAGCATCGATCTCTATATCCACCGGCTGCGCAAAAAGCTGGTGGGCAGCGGGGTGGTGATCACCACCCTGCGCGGGCTGGGCTATCTGCTGGAAGCGGCGCCGGAGGCCTCCCATTAGTCGCTCCCTGCTCCATCAACTGCTGCTGTTTCTGGGTGGCCCCCTGCTGATCCTCTGGGCCGCCTCGGCCTGGTACAGCTACTACGGCGCGTTGGCTGCGGCTACCTCGGCCTATGATCGTACCCTGCTCGCCTCGGCCCGCACCGTTGCCGAGCGGCTGACGGCAAGCGATGGTGTTCTCAAGGTGGATGTGCCCTACGTGGTGCTCGACAGCTTCGAGCGCAACATGCGCGATCGCCTCTTCTATCAGGTGCGCGGCATCGACGATAGGGTCATCTCCGGCTTTGACGATCTGCCCCCCATGCCGGACGGTACGCCCCTGACCGACCGCTATCCGGCGCTCGCCTACTTCTACGACGGGCTTTATCAGGAGGCGCCAATCCGCGCCGTGATGCTGTTGCAACCGGTGGGTGAGGGGGGCGTCAACGGCATGGCCCGCATCACGGTGGCGGAAACCCTGCTCGGTCGCCAGCAACTGGCACAGCAGTTGCTCTGGTCGGCCCTGCTGACCCAGGGGGCGCTGGTGGTGCTCACCCTGCTGCTCGCTTATCTGTTGCTCAAGCGGCTGCTCACCCCGATGCGCCGTTTGTCGCGGGAGATCCTGCGCCGCGATGCCGCCAATCTCGCCCCCTTGCCGGATCTGCTCCCCTGGCAAGAGACCCGGCCGCTGGTGCAGGCGTTCAACCGCCAGTTGGCCAGATTGCGCCAGCTGGTGGCCCGGCAGGAGCGCTTCAGTGCCGATGCCGCCCATCAGCTGCGCACGCCGCTCACCATCCTGAAAACCCAGGTGGAGGTGGCGCGAAGCAGTGGCGCCCCGGCCCTGATGAGCGAAAGCCTCGATGCCATGGCGGTGCGGCTCGATCACACCATCGCCCTGACCGAGCGGCTCCTGCTGCTGGCCAGACTCAAATCGGACGAGTGCTCCGGGTTGCGCCAGCGTGAGCCCATTGAGTTGACGGCGCTGGTGCAGCAGGCCTGTCTGTCACGGCTGGCGCAGGCGCGCAGCAAGGGGATCGATCTCGGTTACGAGGGGGAGGAGTCCGCCATCATGGTGGCAGGGGAGCCGCTGCTGCTCGGGGAGCTCTGTGCCAACCTGCTCGACAACGCCATCAAATACACCCCACCCCACGGCACCGTGACGGCGCGGGTGGTGCGAAGCAACGGGCAGATCTGGCTGGAGGTGGAGGATAGCGGCCCCGGCATCGCCCCCGAGTTGGCGGAGCGAGTCTGGCAGCCGTTCCAGCGCCTCGAGCAGGGGAGTGAACAGCCGGGGGCTGGGCTGGGTCTGGCGCTGGTGCGCGACATCACCCACTACCACCACGGCGAGGTGGTATTGCTGCCTGCCACCCAGCTGGGGGGCTTGCTGGTCAGGCTGATCTTGCCGCTGGCAACATCGTGAGGGCGTTCAAAAAAGAAGCGCCCTGCCGGGCGCTTGTTATGGTTATCGCGATGACCCTATTCAGGGTGTTGGGCAGGCGCTTGGCGAGCCACTGTTGCGGGGCCAGAGGGTGGTGTTGTCGCTTTCAGAGAGCGGCAGGAATGTGACGCCTTCGCTCATGTTGGCTGGGGGCAGGTCATCCTCTAGCACATACATCCCCATCGGCAGGCGGCCATAACGCTGGTTGGCCTGCACTTGAGCGACCGCGAGGCTTGAGTAACGCAGGCCAAGCAGATCGAAGTGATTGCGCCAGTCCCAACCGGTGAGCCGACTGAGTGCGACCAGCATAAAGTCATTGCCCGGTATGTCGCGCACCCGTTTGCCGCCATAGACAACATGCCCCGAGTAGGGGAACAGGCTAAAGCCAAGCCTATCCTTGTTGGCATTCCACTGCGCTTCACTGTCGGCTGCCGCGCCGAAGATCCGTGAATGCTGATAGAGCAGGGTGAAGAGAGTGAAGCCATCGTTCAGCCGGGAGCCATCAGCCAGGGTCATACCATGGGCGCGTAATGCCATCTGGATATAAAACGCCATGCGATAGCCGTTATGGACCGCATAGGCATTGCTCTTCCAGGGGGCTTCGTAGCGACTCTCGCCGGTATCGAGCACCTGGCAGTTGGCCCCGAGCACGACGCGGTTGCCACTCCTGTCCCGTACCTGCGCCGCATCAGACATGAACACATAGAAGAGATCCTTGTGATTCATGTGTCCATCCTTGATGGGCGCCGTATTGCCATCTCTCAGATAATGGGCGCGCCACTTCACCACATAAGGGAAGATGTTGTTGGAGTTTTCCCCCGCCCGGCTGTCGTAGCCACTCCAGTTGTCGGCATCGCCTGCCGCAGCGTACTGCACGTTCAACCGGTTGGTCTGCAGGTTGTGGCCCAGTTCGTGATTGTCGAGCCAGCCGGTCGGGCTGATGCTGCCGGAAGAGTCCCACGGGTTGCCACTGCAACCACTGCCGCAATGGGCATTCTGGTCATAGTTGGCATGCTGGATGATGGTGCGGGTATGGAGTGATTCATCGAGACAACCCTCCCCCAGCAGTGCCAAGCAAGCGTTTTTAACATCTACCGGCAGCGACTCATCGAGCCCCTTGCCCTGAATTTTCAGGCCCGCCAAGGTGTAGACACCATTGATGTGATCCCGGGCGATGCTGTCGAGCAGGGCATTGGTATCGGGGATCGCGCCACCCACTGCCTTGGTGAAACGGTCCCGGCGCAGATGCTGTTCGGCGCCATCGGCCCGCAGATCGATATGGGGCAGCTCGGTTTGCTCCAGCCGCTCGTTGAACTCGCGTATCTGCTGTTCATCACTGAAATCCAGGATGGCCGGATGACGGGTGACGCCAGTGGCGCTCACCTGGACAGCCAGCGACTCGGCCCCCCCCTCCAGATAGAGGTAGATTGGGCCGCCATAGGGAGAGGTGAAGGTAACGCTGCCCCCCTTTGCCAAGATCAGCCGCCCGGTGGTCAGCTCCAGCGGGGCCCGATAGACCTTTTGCTGATAGGCACGATTGGTATTGGGCCTGTGGTAGTTGAGCCGGACAGTGGCGGACACATCGGCGTTATCGGTGCGTCTCAGGGTGATGGTCTGTCCCGGCAGGGCATACCAGCCGGTGGTGGTCCACTGCCCGCTGTAGGGAACTGCAATACGCCGACTGTCGGTGAGTGTGGTGGGATAGGCATAGTGAGCCGCCTCTCCCTTGACCACCTTGCTGCGATCAGTGACGTACTCCCCCAGATCGGGCTGGGCCGGGGTACGGGTGCGGGCATAGTTCACCAGCCAGTCGGCAAACATCGCCTGCTGCCAGGATTGATGCTCATCCCAGGCAATCGGGTAGTCGATAGTGGCACGATATTTATCCGCCAGCAGCAGGGTGGCGGGCAGCAGTGTCAGGCCGTCACGGACAAAGGGGCTGATCCCTGCCTTGTCGAGGGTGCTGGCCCCATTTCTCAGCCAGTCTGCCCCCTGCTTGAACTGCTGGTTGAAGCTCTCCGACTCACCGCAATTGATGAAGTTGCCGCTGCAGCTATCGAGCCACTGGGTTGTGAAGTTGCGATCCAGAAGGTTGCCAAGCAGGGTATCGACCGCCATCAGCTGGGCGTCGGGTGCCATGATGGTGTTCACTGCCAGATTGCTGGTTCTGAGTTTTGACCAGTAGTTGCCCCAGGTGACCAGCCCCATATCGAGATAGAGGGGGCTGAGCAGCGGGCTGGCATCGCGCCGGTAGTTGGAGAGCAGCAGCGGGATCCCGGCCGCTTTGGCCTTGGCGATCCCCTCTGCGATCCCCTGATACCCCAGCCCCTGGCGGTCGATATCGCTGATCACGATAAGCTCCGGCGCCATGGTATCAATGCAGTCGCTCAGCGCCTGATAATCGCAGGTATTGGCCTGGTTGATATTGTGCTTGTCGGGATAGATCGTCTTGAGCCAGTCTCGCACGCCTTCGTTATGGGGAAAATACCAGCTATCGCTACGGCTCGGCATCTGGGCGGTGAGGATGCGCAGGCCATCGCTATCCTTGCCCCGGGTCAGCCAGCCAATCAGGCCCTTGAGCAGCGCCTCGCTCTGCGCTGTGCGGTCAACGGAAAACAGGTTCGCCCCCATGGCGGCCTGACGGTAATCGTCTTGCTCGGAGAGCATCACCAGCCCCCGGATCTCGCTCTCCCCCTTGCCATTGATGTTGGAGGGGAGCAGGGTCACCGTGCTCTCCGGCTGGAAGCTGGAAAAGGTGATGGCATCGTGGCCCGGGTTCCAGCTGATCTGTGCCATCCCCTGATAGAGGCTGCCAACCAGCGCGGTGCGGTGCGCCTCACTGTTGGCAATCGCCGCACGGGCATGGGCGATCAGGGATTGCTCGCTGGCAAGGGTATGATCTTCCCGGGCAATCGCATTGGCGGCATCGCTGATAAAGCGGGCCGAGACCTGACAATCGGCGCGCATGGGGGCTGTGGTGTAGGTGTTGCCTGCCAGTGTGCCCTCACACCCGTTGAGCTGCGCCAGCACGAAGCCACTCTCGGGCTGCACGGTGAAACGGCCCCGCTCACCGGTGTTCAGGCGCAACGAGTCGGGACTGAGTGCGCCCCCCTGAGAAGCTTGGGTGGTGGCGTTGAAATAGACGGCGGCACTCTCCTGCGTGAAGCTGGCCGAGATTTGGCAATCGCTGCTCATGGGGCCTGTGGTATAGGTGAGGCCGTCCAGGGTGCCATCGCATCCGCTTATCCCGGTCAGGAGGTAACCGCTGTCAGCCTGTACCGAGAAGCGCCCCTGTTCACCCGCCGCCAACCGCAGGCTGGTGGGGTTCAACTGTCCGCCCGCGCTGCTCTGGCTGGATGCCTCGAAATAGTTGGGGGTGACAGGGGGGCGAGTAGAGGTCTCTTCCTGTTCGCCGTCACCGCCGCCACAGCCTGTGATCAACAGCGTCAGTAAGGGGGTGAGAACCGTCTTTTTCATTGTTTGATACGTTCCTTGTGTTACGACGGGTAGGGGAGTCGGTAGTCTAATGAGCAGCCCTGCTTATTTCAACGCTGATTGAATGAACGTTTGGCTTTATTTTCAGCATCTTGGATGTTTTTTTTGGCCAGCTTTTGCCGTATTTGGTGTTGCTGGCGCAGCAGAACCGATAGGGATGGGGCGAGCACCCCATCAGCACAGGCCATACCAGCCTGAGCTCACCGTAATGAGTCGGTTCACCGGGTTAACGGGGGATGCCGGGCTGCAGGTTTTGCCTGCAACCCGCACAGGGGGATGTCAGACGGATGGGTGAGCGGCGGGATCGATTGTTGCCAGCGCCCGCATTTCCAGCCGCTGTTCGCCGGGGCGACAGACCAGCACCGAGCCTTGCTCGAACCAGTCTCCCAGCACGATGCGCCGCGCCGGCTGGCCATCGAGGGTGAAGTCGTGGATGGCGGGTCTGTGGGTGTGGCCGTGGATCATCATCCGGCAGTCGTGGGCGCGCAGGGTGTCGTCCACCGCCGCGGGCGTCACATCCATGATGATCTGGCTCTTGTGGGCATTTTCCATCTGGCTTTGGCCGCGCATCTTGCAGGCGATGGCCTGACGGCGGGCAAGCGGCAGCCGCAAAAAGAGCCAGCGCAGCCATTTGAGCTGGGTGATGCGGCGAAACTTCTGATACCCCTCATCCAGGGTGCAGAGCAGATCGCCGTGGCTCAGCACTACCCGCTCCCCATAGAGCTCGATGACGCAAGGGTCACCCAGCAATGTCATCCCAGCGCGCTTGGCAAACTGTTGCCCCAGCAGAAAGTCACGGTTGCCGTGGATAAAGTAGATGGGCACGTTCTGCTGGCTCAGGGCCAAGAAGGCGTCAGCTATCTGTTGATGAAGCGGATTGGGGTCATCATCGCCAATCCAGAATTCGAAGAGATCCCCCAGCACATAGAGGGCATCGGCGCCGGGGGCGTCGTGCTCGAGAAAGCGCACCAGTGCCGCGGTCATATCGGGCCGCTGGGCAGAGAGGTGAACGTCACTGATAAAGAGGGTGCTCATGATGTGGGGGTCGGGCTCTCGGTCGAAACAGGGCAAACGGGGGTGGCAGAAGTAGTAGAAACAACAGGGGACGAACAGTGCGCTGCGGGCGTCATCGCGCCAGTTGAGGTATGGATATCGTCACGGGATGGCGGCTGCCATGCCAGCTCGGCCAGATGGCGTCCCTCCAGCGTCAGCAGCGCGGCGTAAGGATCGCCCGCCAGACCCAGCAACCGGCACATGGCCGCTTCCCCTTTCAATCCCTCCTCAAGGCGCAGACGCAGCACTTCGCGGTAGAAGGCATCATCAAACCGCTCGATCAACGCGGCCATCAGGGTGAGGTGGCGCCAGCCGTTCAGCGTCTCGATGGGGGCGGGGGTGACGTAGAGCTCCAGCGGCCAGCTGGCATTGCTCTTGTCAGAACCGCTATCAGCACAGCTCTGGTCGAGGCAGGCAAAGGTGCGCTCCAGCAGCCAGATATTGTCGCCCTTGTGGCTCGCCTGCCACCCTTGATCTGCAAAAGTAGCGGCAAACTCGGCCGGAACAGGATGCTGGCAGAGAATATCGAGATCGCTACCCGGCCGATCGAGGCCGATGGCCAGCGTGCTCACCAGCGCCATGTCGGCGCACTGCGCTGCCAGCTCATCCCACAACCCGGCGGTGAGCAGGGCATGAGCCGAGCGCTGGCGCGGGTTGCCGTGGGCCAGATAGTCGAGGCGGCGCCAGTTTGGGCTGGCAGTGGGGGAGGCAGATGGAAAAACTGCGGCCGGGGCCGCAGTTTTGTCAGTGCCGAGTCGGCAGAGATCAGTCAGCAAGGGTCACCTTGGTGATCACCACGTCTTCTACCGGCACGTCCTGGTGGATGCGGCCGTAGTTGCCGGTCTTGACGCCCTTGATCTTGTTGACCACGTCCATGCCGGCGGTCACTTCACCGAATACGCAGTAGCCAAAGCCCTGAGTGGTGGCGGATTTGAAGTCGAGGAAGTCGTTGTTGTTAACGTTGATGAAGAACTGGGCGCTGGCAGAGTGCGGCTCCATGGTACGAGCCATGGCGATGGTGCCGACCTTGTTGGAGAGACCGTTGGCCGCTTCGTTCTTGATGGAGGCGCGGGTGTCTTTCTCTTCAAAGCCCGGGGCATAGCCGCCGCCCTGGATCATGAAGCCGTCGATGACGCGGTGGAAAATGGTGTTGTCGTAGTGACCGTCACGGCAGTATTGCAGGAAGTTGGCCACGGTTTCCGGGGCTTTTTCAGCGTTCAGGGTGAGGGTGATGTCGCCGTGATTGGTGTGCAGAGTGACCATGATATGTCCTTTCATTTGATGCGGGCGACGAAGTGCCCGCAGGTGTATGGCATAAAGTGGTGGCAATTCTAGCCCATCAGGGGCTGGCGGCATAGTCTCTCTGGCGCCGTAACCGTGCTGGCAGGCGGGATTGGCCCGCTTTTCTGCCTCGTTTTCTGCCCCCGAACGGGGTATTATGACCAACCATTTTACTCACAGGCAGTGGTTAGAAGATGCTGAAGATATACAACACACTCACTCGTCAAAAAGAAGAATTCAAACCTATCCACCCGGGCAAGGTGGGCATGTATGTGTGTGGCGTCACCATCTACGATCACTGTCATATCGGCCACGGCCGCACCTTCGTCTCTTTTGATGTGGTGGCTCGCTACCTGCGTTACGCAGGTTACGACCTGACCTACGTGCGCAACATCACCGACGTGGATGACAAGATCATCAAGCGTGCCGCCGAGACCCAAGTGACCTGCGACGAGCTGACCGAGCGTCTGATTGGCGACATGCACGCCGACTTCGACGCCCTCGGCATGGTGCGCCCGGATATCGAACCGCGTGCCACCCAGCACATCGAAGAGATCATCGAGCTGGTGCAATCCCTGCTGGAAAAAGAGCACGCCTACGTGGCGGACAACGGCGATGTGATGTTTATCGTCGAATCCTACGCCGACTACGGCAAGCTCTCCGGTCAGGATCTGGAGCAGCTGCAAGCCGGTGCCCGTGTCGACGTGGTCGATGCCAAGCGCAACCCGCTCGACTTCGTGCTGTGGAAGATGTCCAAGCCCGGCGAGCCGACCTGGGAAAGCCCCTGGGGCCCGGGCCGTCCTGGCTGGCACATCGAGTGCTCCGCCATGAACTCCAAGCACCTTGGCAACCACTTCGACATCCACGGCGGCGGCTCCGATCTGCAGTTCCCGCACCACGAGAACGAGATCGCCCAGTCCTGCTGCGCTCACGGTGGCGACTACGTCAACACCTGGATGCACAGCGGCATGGTGATGGTGGATAAAGAGAAGATGTCCAAATCCCTTGGCAACTTCTTCACCATCCGCGATGTGCTGGCCCATTTTGATGCCGAAACCGTCCGTTACTTCCTGATGTCTGGCCACTACCGCAGCCAGCTCAACTACTCGGAAGATAACCTCAAGCAAGCCCGCGCCGCGCTGGAGCGCATGTACACCGCCCTGCGCGATCTGCCGGTAGCCGCTGCTGCCGGTGGCGACGAGCAGGTGGCTCGCTTCAAGGAAGCGATGGACGACGACTTCAACACCCCGGAAGCCTACTCCGCCCTGTTCGATCTGGTGCGCGAGATCAATCGCCAGAAGGGTGAAGACATGGCCGTTGCCGCCGCGCTGGGCGCCCGTCTGCGCGAGCTGGGCGCCGTGCTCGGCATCCTGCAGCAAGACCCCGAGGCTTTCCTCAAGGGTGACGAAGCGGACGAAGAGGTTGCCGAGATCGAGCGCCTGATCGCCGAGCGCAATCAGGCCCGTGCCGACAAGAACTGGGCTGCGGCCGATGCCGCCCGCAACCGTCTCACCGAGATGGGTATCGTGCTGGAAGACAGCGCCGGCAAGACCAGCTGGCGCCGTGCCTAAGGCCAATGGTCTTGTTGGCGTCTGGTGCCAACAGGTTGAGCCAATGAAAAAACCGCAGCCCTAGGGCTGCGGTTTTTGTTTGTGGTCTGCCGGAGGGCTGACACCTTCCCTCTCTCCTGATTGGCATAGCTTTGCCATGCAGGACGCGAGGGCCTTGCCCTCGAAGGTGTTTCGCCCGCCCTTCGGGCTGGGGCGAGTGACTTTTGAAAGACCCACTCTCTTTGGCAAATAACACCAAAAGTCTTCTCCCCCGGCAAACCGCCCGCTTCGCGGGTTCCCTCGTCTCGTCCAACGGGTCGGACGGAGCGCCGCAGACGGCACTTTGGCCTACGCCATCCATGGCTGCGGCTGCGCCATCATCCCTGATGGCGCTCCTGACCCGTTGCACTCGACTCGGCGGTTTGCAGGGGGAACCAATACCGTGCCCGCCCGCGGCTGTAGCGTGCATGTTGACCGCTTTTCCCGCTGAAAAGGAAGAACTGTGCAAGGGGGGAAAAATTGAGTGCAAAAGTGTTTGGGGAATAGAAATAAAAACCGCAGCTCAAGGCTGCGGTTTTTTCTGTGACTTACTTAGGGGTGGGGAACAGCCTCTCATTTTGGAGAAAAGGGCGCCCATAGGAGCTTTATGGCAGTCATATAATTACTTCGTTAATTATTTTTTGTAATTTATCGTTCCAATTCCGCTCTCTTACAGTACTCGATTTTGAAAGGAAGTTACGGTGCCTAAATAATTGAGATTTAATAGTGCTTTGCCACTTTTTATCTAGAGAGTTAGTCTCCAGTATCTGCTCGAACGTAAATAGCATTGATGAAATAAACCAGCAATACTTTCCATAATCTATAGTCCTTTCTTCAGGTTTTTCCATACCGTAGGCAAATTCTGGTTTATCAATACACATAGATAAATATTGGTGATATAAATTGTGAGCTGTTGTGTTTCTAGTTTCAGCAATATTAGCCTCTAACTGTTTCCAGCCTAATTTTAATTGCTTGTTTGCGACATACAAGGCTGACCATGCAATTATTACGGTTGCTATGCTTGAAGCAATACCGATCCATTTCACCCATGTATCAATATCCATTAAAACTGTAACTCCATAATTAATAACA
>NZ_JBODRQ010000011.1:0-48089 GCF_050633025.1 Aeromonas sp. | reverse complement strand
GCGACAGGCACCACCAGCTTGTTGGGCGTCGTATCCACGATCGGCGTATTGGCATTGATCGCTTCCTGGTAAACCGGTTTGTAGAAGTTATCACCCAGCTTGGTGGAGCTCATGTCTTCCACATCAACGCTAACCACACCCCAGGCAGAGTGAGGGATCAGCGGATCCTTGGCGCCATAATCCTGCACACTCAATGACTTGGCCATCATCTTGGAGGGGCTCATCGCTTGGGTGGTTTGGCTCAAAGTTGCCTGAGTAGTGTAAATCACCATATAGGTTTCGTTGTTCGGGTTGCCAACATAGGAGCGGTCGATGGTAAAGACCCCTTCAACCCGATCGCCATCCAGCATTCTGGCCGGCTTATAGGTAATGATGTCGGAACCTATGGTACGAGTCGGTTTGAACTGGGAGTCCAACAGCAACACAGTGGGGTTAAACAACGTCTTGTCGATCAGACCAGCAACTGTGATCTTGAGATCGCCGGAATTGGTCGGCAGCTTGAACGCTGCGTAATAGCTCTTGCCTTCCGGGAAGTTGAACGCCGGAGAGCTGCCATCAATAGCAATCACTTTTTTCTGCTCAGCCGCCAACGGCTGATACTGTAACTCATTGATACTAGAGCAACATACTGTGGCGGTGCCGAGTTGCTGCAGTGCGCTGGCACGGCTATCGAGGATACTCTTGTACTCCTGGGTGGGAGCCACAGTAGCCTCAAGAGACGCACACGCCGTCATCAGAGTGGAACACAAAATCGTCAACGCTACCTTGCTATATTTCATCTGCATACCCTACACGCCATCTTGAAAAAAAGAGCCCCCGACAAGCGGGGGCGACTTGATATCAGGTGATGGTGAGATTACCACCAAGCTTCAGCTTGTACACCGAAGTTCCAAGCATCGTCCTGCTTCAGACCACCAGTGGTGCTCGGACGGAAAGTGTCATCCTGCTGTACATAAGAGGCAAACACACGGATTTCCGGGCGAGCCCAGAAGCTGGAGCCAGCAGACCAAGCTTGTGCCAGTGTATATTTGGCACCATCAGTACTGGTTTTCACACCATTCAGAGTTTCATTGTCTTTGTAGTAGCCAACTTCTGCGATGGTTTTCATCACATCGTTCCACTTGTACATCGGACGAACAACAATAGAGAAGGTGTCCGCATCTGAATCTTTATACTTCACCTTGTTCTTTTCAATGACAACATTGTCAGACTGGCCGTAGACAATCTGATGACCAAACTCAACCTTGTCACCAACCGGCAGCACACCCCAGTTGATCAAGCGGAAACCATTACCGCCATCACCATTCTGGCTAGTCCAACCACCGGCACCATAGTACACAGCATTAGTGCTGTAACTATCGGTGAAGTACTGAGCTACCGTCTTGTTGAAACCACCAAGCATTGATTGAGTCAACTCAGCCGTTAACATTGCGCCGTCGGAACTTCCACCTGCCTGAGCGCCAGTTGAAGTATTAATGGCAGTTTTTTGCTCACCAGTGTCATTAGCAAGGGCATAGTCCACACCCAGTTCCAGTGAAGCATCAGTCCAGAGAGGGATACCGGCATAACGGGCATCAAGAATATTGGTATTTACACCGCCTTCATCACTACGAACCCAAGCAAAGGAAGCTTTACCAGGCCCCATCTCGATATTCTCTACACCAGCACCTGGGCCGGATACGTTCCAGTAGTAGAAGTCTGAGATATGAATGTCATGACGCTGGTAGTAGCGCTTACCTGCCCACAGGGTCTCATTGCCACCAAACATGCCCTTGGCTTGGGCATTAAACTGGGCAACAACAAATTGTGCAGAATCACCGTTGGTAGACTCCCAGCCAGTTTTCTGGTTTGCAGTCATAGCAACCATTGAATCTACATAGAAAGTCTGGTTGTTCTTGTTGTAAACCTCTTGGCCCAGCTGAACTTCACCGTAGGTATCGTTCTCGTTACCCAGACGACCGACTTTCTGTTTGCTTACGTCAGTCTGCATATCCCCGTTATCGGAAACACCGACACCGGAACGCATATAACCGTGGAAATCTACGGCAAAGGCGGCTTGGGAAGCCAGGGCGGCAGTAACAGCTGCTGCAATCGGGAGCCACTTCATTTTCATTGTCATATTCCTTATTTCCCGCAGTGAGGAGTGTGATCCTGAATATTCAACTTCTTACCACCACGCAATCCTGCTGGTGATAACCGAGGTCGATTATAGGGAGCCTACTTCACGACAAATATGAAGCGACTCACAAAATGGCGACAAATCGCCCGGCAAACGCTCGCCATAGCATCAGCAGATGAAAAACCGACAAGCGGGGCAATAAAAAATCAATGAAAACGCAAAAAAGGCAATAATAGCAAAGCTGAAAGCGTTACCAGCAATTAATTTGCGGCTGAGCCAAAGTCGTTATTTTACGATCGAATGACAAAAACATGACTGAGATCGCTTTCAAGATGGAACTTTTATTTGGACGAGGGGTCTGCGGTGCGCTCGAAACCATTACGCCTATGGCCTGCCAAAAGGGGAAAATATCCCTCCGCCACGATCGACAATAAGCATGGGAATAAGCTTGCTGAGTGAGATGACATTTGTGCAAATAACCATCCCCTGCCGATTGAGGAGCAGGGGAGTGATGACTCTATTTCAGGGAATGTTCAAGGCTGAATATCCCACTTTCTCAGCCAGCTGAGTGCCACCTGTTCTGGTTCATCGTGCACGGAGGCATCCAGCTCCAGCGGGGGGATCACTCCCGTGGCCCCCAGCTCTTGCAGCAATCCGTCCAGCCGACGGCCCGCGCCACAAAAATGGTCATAGCTGCTGTCACCCATGGCAATCAGGGCATAACGCAGTCCCTTGAGCCAGGGTGCCTTGTCAGCCAACTCGCTGGCAAAAGGCTGCAGATTGGGAGGAATGTCCCCCTGCCCTGTGGTAGCACTGACCAGCAATAAAAAACGGCCGGGGTCGATGTCCGCCAGCCGCGCTTCTTCGTGCAAAGAACAGTGATGCCCCTTGCGTTCCAGCTCATCTGCCAGGGTCTCGGCCACCAGCATGGCTGCGCCATAGACAGTTCCTACCACGATATCGATCTGCGCCATTCTCCTCTCCCTGCTTGAGTCACTCTTTTGAGCAACTCTATCAGCAAGCTGGCGTCAGATGCCACCGGTTCAGGGTAGAGGTGCAGGCGCTTAGTAGTCGCTCTCGCTGGCGGGCCAGCCCAGCTCGGCAAACAGGCGCAGCACATCCTGACCGAGTGGCGCATGGATCCGCATCGGCACCTTGAGCACCGGATGGGTAAAGCTCAGGGTGCGGGCCACCAGCAGCAGCCGTTCGCAGCCAAAGTGCTCGCGAAAGAAACGGTTGTGACGACCATCCCCGTGGGTGGTATCCCCGACAATGGGGTGGAACAGGTGATCCATATGGCGGCGCAGCTGATGCTTGCGGCCGGTCTTCGGGAACAATCTGACCAGACTGTAACGACTGGTAGGGTGCTTTTTGGATACCGCGTGGGGCAGCTCGACCTGATGCAGGCGACGGAAGGTGGTGACGGCATCCTGCGCCGGGCGATCCGGGTTGCTCATGGCATCGGCAATCTTGTCCAGTTGTTCCTTGAGGGGATAGTCGATCACCCCCTGCTCGGGCGCCCAGCCGCGCACCAATGCCAGATACTCCTTGTGCACCTGACGTTGGGTAAAGGCTTCGGTCAACGCGCGGGCAATCACCGGATCGAGCGCAAACAGCAGCACGCCAGAGGTGGGACGGTCGAGGCGATGCACCGGATAGACATGGCGACCACCGATGAGATCCCGGGTCATCTGCATGGCAAAACGGGTCTCGCCCTTGTCGAGCCAGCTGCGATGCACCAGCAGACCGGAGGGCTTGTTGACCGCCACCAGCCACTCATCCTGATAGAGCAGGGTCAGCTTCAAGTCACTCTCTTCTCGCATTTGCTCTGGCATCATTGCTCGCTCACTTTGCCGGAGAGCAGCAGATCGAAGCGGGCGATCAGGCGCAGCAGCGCCTCCACCTCGGCCAGCTCTTCTTTGTAGACTTCGCTGGCCATGGGATAGAGGGAAACGCTGGTGGGCAGCGGAGCCTGCAACATCACCAGCTGCTCCATGCGCGGGATCAGCACGAACTGCAGCCACTGATCAAAGCTCAGGGTATCGACACAAAAAGGCAGGGTGCTTGCCAGGGCTTCGTCACCGGGATGGTCAGCTTGCCAGCGCTCAAGGCGCTGCAACTCGGCGGTGAGTTCCCCCAACAGGCCAGCTACCAGCAAATATTGATTCATCTCGCTCTCTTCCTCATCACCACAGATTGATCCGCTGACCCGACAGGGTCAGCCAGGATGCCGGTACATTCGGTCGCGCAGCACCGGCGATTCAGCCGGCTCGTCGACATACACGGCAGCCAGCACGGCCTGCCGCCGTTAAAAAAGGGCGATACTATACACCTGCCCCCGCATGCCTGCCATGTTGATATCAGCCGCAACGCGCGTCTGCTGCCACTGGCTATCCTCGGCAAGGGCCTTATAATCGGCCCGCATCACCATTAGCCGGATCTCACCATGTCTGCGACGCCTACTGCCATCAATACCTTGACCGAATTTCTGACTCAGGCTGGCACCCAGTTCCAGCTGTTTGACATGGGCCGCCAGGTGCAGCCACTGGCAAGCGACACCTTTGTCCGCATCGAACAGCAGCAGGAGCCCTACCCCTGGCCGCTGCAACAGCACGCCTGGCTCGGTGTGCACTTCTTCCAGCCGAGCGAGTCTCGCCACTACCTCTGGTTCCTCAAGTTTGCCCTCGATGAGCGCGGCCTGCTGATGTCAAACGGCCCCAAGCTGTTCATGGATCAGGTGGTGGAGACCCTGGGCTACAAGCTGACCGGCGACCTGGATGAAGAGAAGGCACAGCGCTTGGCCGACAATCCCTACACCTTCCGCCCGGCTGAGGCCAAGATGGCCAGTCTGCACGCCAAGCTGGCGCGCCAGCTGGAACAGGCCCCTTCTGCCTATTACGATGCCCTCTGCCACTATCTGGCTGCCCCGAGCGACACCGGTTGGCAAACGCTGGGGCTGCAGGGCTTTGCCGATCTGGCCGAGCGACTGCATGATGAGCGCAATCTGGCGCTGATCTGCAAGGCGCTGCCCAAACTGCCGCAAGAGCCGCTCTATGCCCTCTGCCAGAGCCTTGAAAACGCCCCGCTGCCGCCGGCAGTACAAGGCGCCCTGCTTGAGCGGATCGGCAAGGAGCAGGAGTGCGCCGCCCCCAACCCTGAGACCCTGGCCTACCTCTGCCGCGCCATGGCCTCCTGCCCCGGCAGCACGCTGCGCACCAACAAGCTGCTGACCCTGCTGCAAACTCAGCCGAGCCCGGCGCTGCTGCTCGCCATTGCCGGTCGGCTCTGGCCCGATCTGAAAGATGCCAATCTGCTCGGCGACTATCTGGAACAGCTGGCACTGCAACCGACCCAGTTCTTCAATCAGGTTTTTGCCGAGTTGGTCACTTTACCGGCCCTGCGCAATGATATGCTGGCCAGACTGCGCGACCCCGACCGCAGCGAGGCGCTGGGCAAGGCCATCGGCCGTCTGTTTGCCTCAGCCTGATCCCTCGCCTCACCCTCACGCAACGAGGCAGCACGGCGGGAAATAGAAAAGGAGATCGGGAGTGCCGAGCAGGACTCCCGGTTATCGACATCACGATAAGGAAGCCCGCCTATGGGAGAGATGCTCGGAATTTTGTTGCTGATTGCCGTAGCCGGCCTGTTCTGGCTGCAACGCCAACAGGCAGAAGTGGCCTGGCAATACATGCGCCGCTACTGCCAGCACCATGATCTGCAACTGCTGTCACTGGCTCGCCATCGGCGGGAGCTGGCACATAATCCCCTGCGGCTGCTGACCCACTATCAGTTTGAATTCTCCAGCGATGGCGAGAGCCACTATCAGGGCACCCTCAAGATGCAGGGGCTGCACGTCGTGGGCGTTGATCTGCCACCCCATCGCATCCCCTCTGCCTGATCCCCAATCTCGTCTCTGCGCCCGGAGGCTATGCCTGTCTATAATCTCAGGGATTAAACAAAGGGAGAGACGAGATGAAACCCCTTGTCCACGATCTGCCAGCCCTGTTTGCCCAGCTCGGGATGGCCAACGACGAGCTGAGCCTGCACCGCTTTGTGCACGACCATCACCTCGACAATGAAACCCTGCTGCCGGAGGCCGGTTTCTGGAACGCCGCCCAGGCCAGCTTTCTGCGCGACGCCCTGTGGAACGACTCCGACTGGTGCGAGGCGATCGACCAGCTCGATGTGATGTTGCGCCAGCCCCGCTAACCGCCCGCCCCTTTCCTCCCCTGCCGGCTTTGGTTAAGATCCCGCCCCGATATCGATCCCCCCTTCTCACCCAGAGCATGCTTATGTCCGCCCACGAGATCATCCGAATTGCCAACGAGCTGGCCGCCAAGGGCCTGACGCCCACCACCGCCATGATCAAGGCCCGCCTCACCCAGCCCGTGCCGATGGCCGAGCTGCTGAAAGTGCTGAGCCAGTGGAAGCAGCAGCCCGTCGCGACCGCCGAGAGCGAGATCCTGCCAGAGGCTGTGCCTCAGCCAGCGCCGGAGCTCACCCTGCAGCAACTCGCCGAACAGCTCGCACGCATCGAACAGAAGGTGGATCGCCTGACCGACCTACTCATCCAGCAGGGGCAAGGCTGAACCATGTATATTGTCGAACTCTGCTTTGAGTGTTACCGCGATACCTCCCTTGGCGAGGCCGAGCGGGCCATCGTCAACTACCTCGACATGCTGCGTTATCAGGGCCAGATCCTCGGGCGGGAGTTCCCCACCAGCATGCACAACGGCTATTTCGTCAGTCAGGTAGTCTGCCCGGAGCAAGATAGCCTGCACCCCGACAACCAGAGCGATCAGGTCAGACTGGCCGAACAGCAGCTCAATCAGGCCGGGCTGCTGGCGCCGAAGCTCCAGCTGCAGGGGGCAGATTTACTGTCTGACAGCACCGACCCTTGCGGCGAGCAGGGCAAGCGGCCGAACTGGATGTTGCTCTATACCAGCTTTTTGCATACCTGCTCGCCGCTGCGCTGTGGCGACCACTTCGCCCCCATTCCGCTCTACCAACTGCCCGCGGTCGCCAACGGCGATCAGAAACAGATCATCAAGTGGCAGGAGGATTGGGAGGCGTGCGATCAGTTGCAGATGAACGGCTCCATCGCCGAACATGCGGCGCTGCACGAAATCGGCGAAGTGGGCAGCCGCCTCTACCGGCGCGGCAGCGATCTCGCCAAGCGGCTTGAAGTGCTGAGCGGCATCCCCACCTACTACTACCTCTATCGGGTGGGCGGGCTGAGCGCCGCCGAGGAGAAGGCGCGCCCCTGCCCCAGCTGTGGCGGTGAGTGGGCGCTGGCAGAGCCGCTACACGAGATCTTCGACTTCAAGTGCGACAGCTGCCGCCTGGTCTCCAACCTCTCCTGGGATTTCAAGGATTGAGGGGCGGTATCCGATACGGTGCTATCAGGTTGTCACCCCAGAGATGATGTTACCGCGTCCGATTACGCCGCTTCGCGGCTAATCGAACCTACATTTTTTCAATGTGTTATGGTGTTTAGGCAGGCAAAGTCTCCAGCCGTTCGAGGAATGCTGACAAGGAGGGCGCCAGCGGCAGACGGCGACCAGAATCGAGCCACTCCAGCCACACCTGACCACTCTCGTTATCCAGCGAGATGAGCGTCATCTCGTTGCGGGTGGTGGCAATAAAGATGGAGGGGGTTCGTTTTAGCTTGCGCAGCATCAGCAGGTGGCCGATGAGGTTCTCCCTGAGCAGGTCGAGATCCTCCTCGTTCCACGGCAGGATCAGTTCAAGGCGCAGCCCCTTGAAAAGGCAGGGGATGGGGCGGCTGAACCAGTGCCCGAACAGGGCAATGGCGCTGGGATGAATTGTCAGCTCAAGGGCATCGGCCATGGCTGTAAAATCGCCGGGCTCGGAGCGCGGGTGAGGGCGCCAGGCCACCCGACCATCGGCAGGCTCACCAAGCTGGCAGGGGGAACGCCAGTCCGCCTCCCACTCGCACAGGGGCAGGCCTCGTCTGGCCTCGCCATCCCGTTGCCAGCGGGCAAAAAAGTGCTCCAGGGCAGACAAAACTTGATCCGACATCGAAAATCCCCACAATTGCTGGCAAAGTCCGCTATTGCACCACCAAACCCGGTAACAGACAAGGTTGCCAGCCGACCTTGCGACCCGGGAAACAGACCCCGGGATACAGAGAGGCCGACGCCCAAGCCAAACGGCTGCAACCATCCGGCCCTGCAATGGCCCGTTTCATTCCACTCATCATGAGCAGATTACGTGAGCAACCCTGTGAGCAAACAAGATAGATACGCCGGGGCCAGCGCCCTGACCGGCCTGAGCCTGGGCCAGCAATCCGATTACATCAGCCAGTACACCCCCTCCCTGCTGCAACCTGTCCCCCGCAGCCTGAACCGGGATGACCTCCAGCTGGACGACAATCTGCCCTTTACAGGTTGCGATGTCTGGACCCTCTATGAGCTCTCCTGGCTCAACGCCAAGGGCAAACCGATGGTGGCCGTGGGCGAAGTGACCATTCCAGCCACCAGCCCGAATCTTATCGAGTCCAAATCGTTCAAGCTCTACCTCAACTCCTTCAATCAGACCCGTTACGACTCCATCGATGCGGTGGTGGCCTTGCTGGAGCAAGATCTCGGCGCCTGCGCCGGCGAGCCGGTCAAGGTGACCCTGTTCCCCCTCGACAAGGCCCCGCACCAGATCGCAACCCTGCCCGGCGAGTGCATCGACGAGCAGGATATCGAGGTAGACAATTACGAATTTGATGCTGATCTGCTGCAAGGCGCCACCAGCAGCGAGCAGGTAGAAGAGACCCTGCACAGCCATCTGCTCAAATCCAACTGTCTGGTCACCAGCCAGCCAGACTGGGGCTCTGTGGTGATCCGCTACAAGGGGCCGAAACTCGATCGGGAGAAGCTGCTGCGCTATCTCATCTCGTTCCGCCAGCACAACGAGTTCCACGAGCAGTGCATCGAGCGGATCTTTATCGACCTCAAGCACTATTGCCAGCCTGAGCAGTTGACCGTCTATGCCCGCTATACCCGTCGTGGCGGCCTCGACATCAACCCGTTCCGCTCCAATTTCGAAGCGGTGCCCGCCAATCTGCGGCTGATCCGTCAGTAATACAGGCAGAGATAACAAATCAGAGCAGACATTGGTTGGAAGCCCTCTTCTTATCTGCAGGGGAAGCATGAGTAAACTCTGGACGCACAGGGGGGCGTTGGATAACATGCCCTCACCCCTGTGCTGTCCTTAATCCAATGAATCAACTGTTTTTTCTGGCCATGATGATGTCCTCCCTGTCAGCTCCGGATCTGGATCTGGACAAGGAGCAACTCTCTGTCGATCTGCAACAGGCGCAATCGATTGTACTGACCGATCCTGCCAGATGTGTTCAGATCACTACCGCCTTCCTGACCCGCGCAGCCAGTAATCCACAACACACGATCAGCAATCGCCAGGAGTTCGGTTATCGCGAACCCCTCCTGAATTACAGTACTGTGACCCAGACCATAGGCGCCCATATGCTCAAGGGGGAGTGTCTGTTGCAACTGGGCCAATATCAGGCTACCCAGCAAGCACTCGATGAGGCGATGACGCTGGCAGACAAAATGCGGCAACCGGCGCTCAAGGCCCACGGCCTCTATCTCAAGATCCGCAGTCAGGCCCTCAAGCCGGATAACCAGAGCACCAGCCGAGCCCTGATGGATCAACTGGACAAACAGCTGGCCGCCCCCCCTCTCAAGCAGAGCCAGTTGCAGGTCTATGGCCGCCTGCAACGCACCAGCTACGACATCGAGAACCACCACTTCGATGATGCCAAAAACAATCTGGCAGACGCACGGATCTGGGCTGCCAAGAGTTCCTATCCTCTCGCCAGTGCCTGGGTCAGCGCCATCAGCGGCGACCTTTATCGTGCACTGCAGCAACCACAGTTGGCGCTGGGGGAATATATCGATGCCCAGCAACAGGCCAAAAACTTCGATGATCCGCTCTTTCTCGGCCTGCTGTCGAACCAGATAGTCAAGCTCTACCAACAGGAGCAGGAGCCTCAGAAAGCGCTGCAGTATGCCAATGAGGCGGCCAACTACTTCCACTCCATCGGCAACCCCGTTCTGCTGTGCGACGCCCTGATGGTACTGGCACGACTCAACCGGGAGCAGGGTGACCTCAATATGGCGCTGGTCTACTTCTTCAATGCACTGGACCTGCTCGATGAGGGGAGCAACCGGCCGCAAGCCTCCCTGCTCAAGTACGAGATTGGCAAAACCTATCTGCAAAGCGGCAACCTCTCGCTGGCCAGCAACTACCTCAATTCGGCCCGCCAGTCCCATGAGCTGAACGATGCCAAGGAGCCGCTGCTCGACACCCTGCTGCTGCTCGGCGAGCTCTATCTGAAGAAACAGGAGGCCGCCATCGCCATCCTGCAGCTGGAGAATGCCCGGGCACTGGCTAATCAGCTTGGCGATACTCGCCGCCAGTACGAGGTTTTCCGCCTGCTCTCCCTTGCCTATGAACAGAAGGGATACCTGCGCCAGGCTCTCGACAGCTACAAGCGTTTCCATCGCCTTGGCGAGGAGGTGCGCCAGCAGGAGCTGGCCATGGAGCAAGCGGCGATCCGCGATAACTATGTCCAGATCGAACGGGTGCAGCATATCAAGGAGCTGGAGCAGCGGCTTAACAACAGCCAGCACCAGCAGGAGCGCTATCTCTGGTCGAGTATCACTACCAGCCTGCTGCTGGCGCTCTTTATCTACCTCTTCTTCACCCTCTGGCTCAAGCTGCGTACTGCCCGCCTGCAACTAAAACGGACCAATGAGGCCCTGCTGATCGAGCCACGCTCGGGGCTGGCCAACTGGCAGCGGCTGATGAACCGCTGGCCGCGGGAGATGGCAAAGCGCCAGCTGAAATCGGAGCGCTGGTATCTCAGTGAACAGCCAACCAGCGAATTTGATGACAAGCTGCACTACCTGCTGTTCCGGGTGCCTTTTCTGGTCAATACGCTGGAGCGCCACGGCTATCAGGCCAGCAGTGAAATCGAGCAGGCCTTCGGCGCCTACATAAACACCCTGACCCCGCAAGATGGCCGTATCTATGACTTGCGTGAAGGGCATCTGCTCTATGTGGTGCCACAGCGCCACGTCACCAACCTGCATCAACTGGCGGGAGATCTGCTGGCAGCCATATCCGCCTTCCCTTGCGCCTATCCACTGGATCGCCGGATCAGCCTCGGGATTGTCAGTCACCCCTTCCTGCCCAAGGCGGCGACTGCGCTCGATCACCATGGTCTGTTTGACCTCTGCTACCTCGCCCTATCAGGAGCCATTCAGGCCAGTGAAAAAAGCCAGCAAAACGCCTGGCTGGAGCTCGCGGCCATCGATTGCCAACAGGCGGCATTTTTTAATGGGGATGTGTGGCAATGCGCCCTGATGGCAATTGACAAGGGACTGGTAAAAGTCAATTCTTCTCATGAAAAGCAATGGGTTAATTGGCACAGCCTGGCACGAGAGCCAGCTGCCGATAACCATCAGGCAATGTAGATAACAGACGAGGCTCGAAACCAGGTTCGACCACTGTTGCTATCCGACACCAAAAACAATAATGACAACAGGGCGACCTGATAATGAATGACATCGCTACCGTAGCAGGACAATTGGCCAGGCTCAGGGAATCCCTTCAGCAGAAACAACTGGAGCTGGATGGAGTGCTGTCTTTTTCCGATGCAGAGCGTGCCCGCGGCATCCAGTTTATCAACAAGCTGATGCTCTCTTGCCGCGGCTTCGACCGCGAGCTGGACAATCGCTTCGCTAGGCTCAAGCAGAAACTGGATAACAATCCCGCCTTTACCGCACTGGATGAGGATCTGCTGGCCATTGAAAAACTGCTGCAGCAGCACAACAATGCGTTGGAAGAGTCGATAAACCTGACTCAGACCGCCCTCGAACTTGGCTCCAAACAGCTGCAAACCATCAAGGACTTCCCCGAAGAGACCCACAACGCCCTCAAGGAATTTCTGACAAGTCCGACTGGCTACGGTATTGCCGCTCACCAGAAGAAGGTGATCAAGCTGCTTGAGTTCTACCAGCAGGCAATCAAGATCCAGCTGCAACCAAACCCGTCCATACAGGCTCCGTCGGGTGCAGCCCAACATGAAAACGATACTACCAGCTGCAATGGCCTGACTGATGTCGACCCGTTTGATCTCAAGGATCACGCCCGTATCGCCGATGAGCTGCAGCGTCTCATCACCGAACTCGACTTTGCCGGTGCCATCGGCGAGAGCCTGAGCGACATTCGCCGCCAACTGCTGATCGGGATCAACCCTGCCCTGCTGGCGGAAACCTGCCTGCAGGTGATCGAGCTCATCATCGAAGGCACCCGCGAGGAACGCAAAGCCTCCCGTACCTTCCTAAGCGGCCTCAACGAGAGCCTGTCTGCGGTGCATGTCAGCTTTACCGAGTCACTCGATGAGGGGCGTGCACTGCAAGACGAAACAAGAGAGACTCGTGAGGCGCTGGTTAGCAAATTGCAGGCTATCGATCACTCTCTGGCCAGCCATCACTCCATCGATTCGCTCAAGCACGCCATCTCTGGTCATATGGGGGCCATCAACCAGCTACTGCAAGAGCGTGACAACACGGCGGCACGGGAGCGTCACCTGCTCACCCGCCTCTCCACCATGGAGTCCAAGCTGCGCTTGATGAAGGAGGAGACCGCCGAGTACAAGAAGCGGCTGACCATTCAAAAACACAAGCTGTTCCTCGACAGTCTGACCCAGGTGCACAACCGGGCCGCCCTCGATGAACGGCTGGAGCAGGAGTACAAACGTTGGCTTCGTTATCGAACTCCGCTCTGCATGGCGATCATCGACATCGATCACTTCAAGAACATCAATGACAACTACGGCCATATGGCCGGTGACAAGGCGCTGAAAGTGGTCGCCAAGGCGCTGCAGAGTGCCTTGCGTGACACCGATTTCATCGCCCGTTTTGGTGGGGAAGAGTTCGTGGTGTTGCTGCCCAATATCAACCCGGACAAGTTCCAGAAGCCGCTGGAAACCCTGCGCCAGACCATCAAGAGCATCCCGTTCCGTTTTCGCGATGCCAAGGTGGAGATCACCATCTCCATCGGTGCCACCCTATTCCAGGATGGTGACAACCCCTCGGACGTGTTCGAACGGGCAGACAAGGCGCTCTATCACTCCAAGAACAGTGGCCGGGATCAGGTCACGCTGGCCTGATAATTGGCGAAAAAAGCAGCTAACAATCGCTACCCTATTTCCTCCTCCCCCTGTTACCACTACTATCGATCTCAGGGGATGCAACATGGCGTCCCCTTTTCTCCCCAGGGAAAAACACAACGATAACAAGCGAGTGAAAGGGGAAGTTATGATTACGCACATCAATCCCGTTGGCAGCATGGACCTGCTGTCACAGCTCGAGGTGGATCGTCTCAAGCAAACCGCCTCCAGCGATATCTATCAACTGTTTCGCAACTGCTCGCTGGCGGTGCTCAACTCCGGTAGCCATACCGACAGTTCCAAGGAGATACTGGAGCGTTTCAAATCGTTCGATATTCATGTGATCCGGCGCGAGCGCGGGGTCAAGCTGGAGCTGTTCAATGCCCCCGAGCACGCCTTTGTTGATGGCGAGATCATCCGCGGCATTCAGGAGCACCTCTTCTCGGTACTGCGGGACATTCTCTACGTCTCCAACCAGCTTGAATCGAACCGGCTGGTCAACCTCACCAATTCGACCCATATCTCCAACGTGGTGTTCGCCATCCTGCGCAACGCCAAGGTGATCCTGCCTGGCGCCGATCCCAACCTGATCGTCTGCTGGGGTGGCCACTCCATCAACGAGATCGAGTACCAGTACACTCGCGCGGTGGGCAGTGAACTGGGCTTGCGTGAGCTGAACATCTGTACCGGTTGCGGCCCGGGCGCCATGGAAGGCCCGATGAAAGGGGCCGCCGTCGGCCATGCCAAACAGCGGGTACGAAACGGGCGCTACATTGGCCTCACCGAGCCTTCCATTATCGCGGCCGAGCCGCCCAACCCCATCGTCAACGAGCTGGTGATCCTCCCAGATATCGAGAAGCGGTTGGAAGCCTTCGTGCGTCTGGGCCACGGCATCATCATCTTCCCGGGCGGAGTAGGCACGGCAGAAG
Organism: Aeromonas sp.; assembly: GCF_050633025.1. Classification (GTDB taxonomy): domain Bacteria; phylum Pseudomonadota; class Gammaproteobacteria; order Enterobacterales; family Aeromonadaceae; genus Aeromonas. Next base: position 33,829 of record NZ_JBODRQ010000011.1, on the reverse strand, counting down.
AGCTGCTCTATCTGCTCGGCATCATGATGCATCCGGCCAACGAGCGGCAGCCGATGCCCATCATCCTGACCGGCCCGAAAGAGAGTGCCGACTACTTCCGTGCCATCGACGACTTCATCAAGGCGACCCTCGGTGAACCGGCGACCAAGCTCTACCGGATCATTGTCGGCGATGCACCGGAAGTGGCCCGGGTGATGAAAGAGGCGATGCCGAAAATCCGCGAATACCGCAAATCGGTCGGCGATGCCTACTCTTTCAACTGGTCCCTCAAGATTGAGCCGGAGTTCCAGCTCCCCTTCGAACCGGATCACGCCAGCATGGCCAGTCTGGATCTGCACCGCAACCAGCCGCCCCAGTTGCTGGCCGCCAACCTGCGTCGTGCCTTCTCCGGCATCGTCGCCGGCAACGTCAAGGAAGGGGGCATTCGCGCCATCGAGAAGAAGGGCCCCTTCAAGCTGCACGGCGACAAGGAGCTGATGCACCTGATGGACAAGCTGCTGGAGAGCTTCGTCAAGCAGCAGCGGATGAAGCTGCCGGGCAGCCAGTATGTGCCCTGCTACGAAATCGTCCGCTAGGCTACAGATACATCATCGACAGAGGGGCGCATCGGCGCCCCTCTTTATTGGCTCAATGCCCTCCCTACTGCCATCAATCCCCCATAAGGCGAGCGGTTTGTTACAATGGGGCGTCCCGACCGCCAAGAGTGCCCCATGTCAACTATCCGGCCACACCTGCTCATCATCGATGCCCTCAACCTCATTCGCCGTCTGCACGCGGTACAGGCCCAGCAGGCACTGACCCCTGCCCAGGCGCTGGTTGCAACCCGCGCCAACCTTATCAATACCTGCCGCAAGCTGCTGGCCAATAGCGAGCCGACCCATGTCATTGCGATCTTTGACGGAGAGAGCGATGGCGAGGTGCATAGCTGGCGCAAGGAGGTCTATCCGGCCTACAAGGAGGGGCGAACCCCCATGCCCCCTGAACTGCGTGAGGGGTTGGCGACCCTGCAGGATGCCTTCTGGGAGTGCGGGGTCGACGCCCTGCTCTCCGAGACCGATGAAGCGGATGACCTTATCGCCACCCTGGCCAGCGGCATCGCCAGCCATGGCCATCAGGCGACCATCATCTCCACCGACAAGGGCTTCTGCCAACTGATCTGCCCGCAGATCCGGGTGCGCGACTACTTCAACAAACGCTGGCTGGATGCGGCCTTCGTCCAGCAGCAATATGGGGTAGCGCCTAATCAGCTGGTCGACTTCTGGGCCCTGACCGGTATCAGCGGTTCCAATATCAAGGGGGTTCCGGGGATTGGCCCCAAGACCGCCACCCAGCTGTTGCAGCAATATGGCAATCTGGCAGCCATGCTCGAGGCCTGCCAGCAAGAGGACGCCGCCAAGCCACTGCTCAAGCTGCGCCAACATCAGGATGAGGCCCTGCTGGCCCAGCGGCTGGTGCGCTTGCAGCGGGATATTGTGCTGGGATTCAACCTGCGGGACATCCGCTACCCGCCCCAGCCGGACTAAATGGCCGAACAAAAATGCAGACAAGGGCGTGAACCATGACGAGACTCACCCTCGCTGTTGATAAAAGTGAGTAGAATGTAAAGGAATGTGGTTGGTTTGCTGAGTAAATGCTATAAAGCAGCCCCATCCTCCCCTATACCCTGGAAGTGGAACCCTCTCATGTCCAAAAGAAAAATTACCGTGATCCCCGGCGACGGCATCGGCCCCAGCATCATTGAATCAGCCATCCAGATCCTGACCCATGCGGGCTGCGACTTTGAGTACGAATATGCTGATGCAGGTCTGGTTGCTCTCGAGAAGCATGGCGAGCTGCTGCCCCAGGCTACCCTGGATCTGATTGAGAAGAACAAGGTGAGCCTGAAAGGGCCATTGACCACGCCGGTCGGCGGTGGTTTTACCTCCATCAACGTCTCCCTGCGCAAGAAGTTCAACCTCTACGCCAACGTGCGCCCGGTCATCTCCTTCAAGGGCACCAGAAGCCGTTACGACAACATCGACATCATCACGGTGCGTGAAAACACCGAAGGGATGTACTCGGGTGCTGGGCAGAAGCGCAGTGATGACAACAAGAGCGCCGAGGCGATGAGTATCATCACCCGCGAAGGGGCCGAGCGCATCGTCAAGTTCGCCTTCGAGCTGGCCCGCCAGGAGGGGCGCAAGAAGGTCACCATCATCCACAAGGCCAACATCCTCAAGTCGACCTCCGGCCTGTTCCTCGAAGTGGCCCGTGAAATCGCCAGCCACTACCCGGACATCCAGAGCGAGGAGATGATCGTCGATGCCGCCTGCATGAACCTGGTGATGTACCCAGAGCGTTTCGATGTCATGGTCACCACCAACCTGTTCGGTGATATCCTCTCGGATCTCTGCGCCGGTCTGGTCGGCGGCCTTGGCATGGCGCCCGGCGCCAACATCGGCGATGGCGCGGCCATCTTCGAAGCGGTCCACGGTTCTGCGCCTGACATAGCAGGCAAGAATATCGCCAACCCGACCTCGGTGATCCTCGCCTCCATTCAGATGCTGGAGTACCTCGGTATGCAGGACAAAGCCGAGCGGATCCGCGAGGCAGTACGAGCCACCATAGAATCCGGTGATCGGGTCACTCGCGATCTGGGTGGCACGGCTTCCACCAGCGAATTCACCCAAGCCATCATCGATAGACTGTGAGTGAGTTAATTCATTGATTTTAAGAGGGAGCTTCGGCTCCCTTTTTTATGTTTACGATTCCTTTGCCACTCCCGAAACCGCAACTATGTTCAATAGAGAAGAAGAACAGGGAGTGTTTTTCATGAAGGGATATGGGTGCTATCTGGTGTCGGGTCTGCTGCTGGTTTGTGGCACAGCCAGTGCCTTCGAACAGGCTCAACCAACCCTGACCGCCAAACTGCCGCAGCAGGAAAAACGGACTGCCACCGAGGTATGGCGCTCGAGCCTGGATACCAACGATCTGCTAAAAGCGCCCCAACCCCTGTCGTTTGGTATTGAAGTCTCCACCGACAACTTTGGTAACCAAAAGATCACCTCCTACCCTCAGCTCAATCTGACCCCGGAAAAGAGCATCAGTTTGTCGGTTGAACGCTTCAGACCCAAGGTCAAGTTCAAAGCCGGTGGACTGCATACGGCAATCAGACTGAGAGGGGATGGCATCAAAATGCAATTCAATCCGGTCGACAAAACCATCCCGCTGCAGATCGAGATCAAGGTGACTGACGATGAATCATCCCTACGCCTCGATTACCGTTTCTGATTTTTTGCCCCCGAATAGCAAAAGGCCGACAGGTTTCCCTGTCGGCCTTGATACTTATCGTACGGGCAGGACGGCTACATCACGCCTTGGGCTCGAGTTTGGAGACCCAGTACTTGTTGTAAACATGCACGGTGATCTCTTCCCGATCGTGATAGAGCTGCTTGGCCTGGATCACGAACGCGTTGTCGATCTCCTTGAGCATCTCCCGCAATACCTCGATATTGTGCACTGATTCGGCGTAACGCTTCTTCATCGGCAACTTGAGGTTGAACATCGCCTCCTGGCAATCATTCTCCCGGAACCAGTCCGCAATCATGTGAACGACCCGCGCCGGTTTATCGACCATGTCGCACACCAGCCAGTAGGTGTTCTTCTTGCTTGGACGCCAGACAAAGCCGTCATCGCGCACATGTTTGACCTGACCGGTATCCATCAGGGATTGAGCCATCATGCCGTTGTCGACCGCCGTCACCATCATGCCACGACGCACCAGCTGATAGGTCCAGCCACCTGGGCAGGCACCGAGATCCACCGCCTTCAGGCCGGAGCAGAGACGCACATCCCACTCTTCCCGCGGCACGAACACGTAAAACGCCTCCTCCAGCTTGAGGCTGGAGCGGCTCGGCGCATCGGCCGGGAAGCGCAGGCGCGGGATCCCCATGTGGAATCCGGAGTTGTTGAACGAATAGGAGTAGCCCAACAAGACATGATCATTGGCCATAAAGAAGGCGTGGAACACCGGACGGTTCGGCGTCTCCTTCTTGGTCAGGATCTCGTTGCTGCGCAGCGCCTGACGCAGCGGCACGGTGAACTTGCGGCAGAAGGCCGACAGCTCTTTCGCTTCGTTGGTATCCGCGGTTTCGACCCGCAGATCACCGCAAATGGTGTAGTCACTCACCGCCTCAAGGATGGGGGAGATCCTGTCCGCGACATCCAGATCCTTCAGCTCATGGGTGACCACCAGCATCTGGCGGATGAAGATGAGCTCGCGGAACGGCAGCTTGCGAGCCAGCAGGTCCGCCTGCTCCTCGTCATACAGTTCGAAGATCACATAACCGCTGTCGTCCTTGACCCGGGCGAAACCGTAGCACTGCATGTTACCGGCACGCTCGGTGATCTCTGCAGCCGCCTCTTTCTCAAAACCGGGGCGGCAATAAAGCAGCAGATTATTCATTTTTTCCTCCAAGACGACAGCCAGCCCAGCAGAGGGCCGCCCATCCCAACATAAAACAGAGGCCACCGGCCGGGGTAATCAACCCCAGCCCTTTGCTGCCAAGCAGCACCATGGCGTAAATACTGCCGGAGAATCCCAGGATCCCCAGCACAAAAGCGGTGCCAGCCAGGTGGATCACCCTGCTGCGCCCCCCGCACCAACTCAGTACCAACAGGGCCAATGCGTGAAAAAACTGATACTGCACGGCGGTATTAAAGGCCGCCAGACGCTCGGGAGAAATGCCGGTGGCGGCCAGTCCATGGGCGCCGTAAGCCCCCAGCATGGTTGCCGTCAGCCCGAAAAAACCGGCCAGCACCAGCCAGTATCGATGGATACTCATCCTGACTCTCCTTCTGTAATTCCCCGATGCGTCAAACCGGCACCGGCACAACACCAACGAATTGCCGTATCCGGCTGGCGGCCTGTTGCAGATTATCCTGCTCGCAAAGACCACTGCTCTTTCTCGGCTTGAAACCATGATCACCATCGGTCAGCCAGTGAACCGATACGGCGGATGAGAAAGGAAAATCGGCCAGTTCGACGCGAGAACCGAAAGTGTCGCGCTCCCCTTGCAGCAGCAGGGTCGGCGTCTTGATCTGCTTGAGAACCTCGCCCCGCCAACGGTCGGGCCGAGCCGGGGGGTGGAAAGGATACCCGAGAATGAGCAAACCTGCAGCATTCATCTCGCAATAGATCTCGTCACTGATCTCGGCCGCCATCCGCCCTCCCATCGACTTGCCAGCCAGAAACAGCCGGTGATGGGCAAATTCCCGCACCATCTCGCGCCAGTGGGCTAGCAAGACAGGTTGCCGGTCTGGCGGGCGACGCTTGCCATCCAGAGCTCGCTTGCTCATATAGGGGAAGTTGAAGCGCACCACTTCGATGTCGGGGCCAGCCAGCAGGCGTGACAACTCGGCAAGAAAAACGTGATCCATCCCCGCGCCTGCCCCGTGGGCCAGCAAAATGCGAACGGGGGCATCAACTGCCCCCTCGCGGATCACCTCATGCATCGGCGAGCCTTGCCCTGCGACGCGCCTCTTCCTGCTCCACCAGCTCCAGCATCCAGTCGCGGAAGGCAACGATCTTGCCCTGATCCGACTGCAGCTCCTGGCACACCAGATAGAAGGCATTTTTACTAACCAGCACCTGTTCGAACGGGCAAATAAGGCGGCCGGCCTCAATCTCGGGCTGAGCCAGCACGCTGTGGCCGAGTGCCACTCCCTGACCGTGGATCGCCGCCTGAATCACCATGGTGGAGTGGCTGAAGATGGGCCCCTGATTGACGTTGGGGGCATCGATATCGAGCTGACGGAACCAAGCCTTCCAGTCACGTCGGGAGGTATCGTGCAGCAAGGTATGAAGAGTCAAATCTTGCGGCGTACGCAGCGGTTTGGGCCCGGTCAACAGCAAGGGGGAACAGACCGGGATCAGGTATTCGGTATGGAGCTTGTCCGAGCGCAGACCAGGCCAGTTTCCGCGCCCGTAGTAGATGGCCACATCCACATCGTCGGTGAGCGACCCTTCGTCGAGATCGACCGCCTTGATCCGCACGTCGATATCGGGGTGGCGCTCGCTGAACTTGACCAACCGCGGCACCAGCCACTGGATGGCGAAACTCGGCTGCAAACTGACAGTCAACGCCCCCTTGGCACTGCGGGCCAGCAGCTTGTCGGTCGCCTCAGAGATGGAGGCAAAGATGTCCTTGATATCCAGGAAATAGCCCTGCCCCTCTTCGGTCAGCAACAAGGAGCGGTTTTTGCGGCGGAACAACTTGATGCCAAGATACTCCTCCAGCGCCTTGATCTGGTGACTGATGGCAGCCTGAGTCACAAACAACTCTTCTGCTGCGCGGGTAAAGCTTAAGTGACGAGCCGCGGCTTCAAACGCCTTGAGGGCATTGAGCGGAGGTAAACGACGAGACATGACACCAGCCGACGATGAGTTTTTCTAATGGGGCGCATTATAATTTGTCGGTTGCGGGTCGACCAGTGAATAAACATAATTCACCCCGCAATCAGTTGTCATATGGCGCACTTCTTCTACTACATGTTGGTTTGCATGTGTTTTTCGTGAGGCTCTCGACAGTGATTGTGGTGTTGTGTTTCTTCCTCTGCGGGAAGAGGGCTCAAATCCTCCCGATTTGACCCAGTCTGTCATCTGAATGTGTTTGGCGCCTCCGGCTGGATGGCGCCTTTTTTCATCCCTTCTATACCTTGAACTGCCCCACCAGTTGCTGTTGTCTGTCCGCCAGTGCAGAAAGCTCGCGCCCATTTTCGGCGGACATCGCCGCTTCGGCCCGAATGGTATGGCTCACATCTCGAATGTTGCTGACGTTGCGGTTGATCTCGTCCGCCACCCTGCTCTGCTCCTGTGCCGACCGGGCAATCTGCTCGTTCATTTGATGGATGGTGGAGACCGAATGAATGATCTGCTCCAGCACCTGTACCGAAAGATCTACCTTGGCGAGCGTCTCATCAGCCTGACCGTGACCATCGCGGATCGCCTTGACCACGGCGCTGGTACCGGATTGCAGTTGGCTAATCAACGTCTGGATCTCGACGATAGCATTCTGGGTACGACCGGCCAGATTGCGCACTTCATCGGCCACCACGGCAAAGCCACGGCCCTGCTCACCGGCCCTCGCCGCTTCAATAGCCGCATTGAGCGCCAACAAGTTGGTCTGCTCCGCAATCCCCTGGATCACGATGAGAATATCATTGATGTTTTCACTGTTGGCCGAGAGCCGCTCCACCACCGGTTGGGCATCGTTGATGATGTTCATCAGCTTGCGCATCGCCTCCCGGGTATCGGCCACCACATACTTGCCCTCTTGCGCCGCAGTATCAGTGGAGTTGGCAACCTCTACCGCCGAGCCAGCATTACCGGAAACCTGCAACGCCGTGGCGCTCAACTCTTCAAATGCCGTTGCCACCAGGTCTATCTCCTGATACTGGGTCTGCATGCCGCTGCTGGTGCGCTCAGCCACCTGCGCCGCGCGCTCGGCACTGTTACGGGTGCCGGAGACTATATCAATCACCTGACTGATGGTGGATTGCAGCTTGTTGAGGAAGCTGTTGAACCAGATGGCCAGCTCGCCAATCTCGTCTTGCCGCTGGATCTCGATACGCTGGGTCAAATCCCCCTCGCCACTGGCGATATCTTTAAGGCGGGCAACGACGGCACGAATAGGCGCCACAATCTGGCGCGCCATCAACCAGATAAAGCTCAAGGCCACCAACGAAATCAGCGCCCCAACCAACAGTTGCGAGACCAGGCTACGATTGGCTTCGCTGATCAGGTCATCCTGTAGCTGCTGAGCCGAGGCCAACACTACGCCCCGAGGCAATTCGATATAGATGCCCCATTTACGGTCGGTACCACGCATGGATACAGGGACAAAGCTCTGCAACAGGGCGCCATCGCGGCTCCAGCGAGTCAGCACCTGACCCTGGCTGAGCCAGCCTTGCAACTCACTGGCCAACCCCTGATACTTCTGATCCAGCCTGCGCCCCATAACCACGTCAAACTCATCGGCACCCGCTACACGCCCCTCGTGACTGACCAGCAAGATTCGACCCTGGCCGTCATAGAGCGCCTTATCCATGGTGCTGACCAGACTCTGCAAGGTAGCCAGCGAGATATCGACCCCAACCATCCCCAGCAAGGTCTCCTGATCCTGCAGCGGGATCGTCACCGAGGTCATCAATACCTTTTTGTCGCCAACATCGTCCAGATAGGGTTCCAGCAAGCAGAGGGCCCGGGTGCGAATACTGCAACGATACCACTCATTTTCGATTCCACCGGCCTCGGTCAGGCTCTCATCGGCCAGTACATCCTCATTTTGCACTTCCGGCTCTATCTTGCCGTTGTCATAGGCCCAGTAACTGGAAAAACGCCCCCTGTCGTTGGAACCCAGCGCCGTGGATCCCTGATAATAGCTATCTTCCCCATCCAGCTGATCAGGCTCGAACACCGCATAGACACCCAGCAGGTTGGTCGATGAGGCAACGGCATCGTGCAGTTGCTGGTTGACGGCGCTACGCAGCGCCTGCGAGTGGACAAAGTTCTCCGCCGCATTCTTGCGTTGGAACAGCACGCTATCTGCCAGCAAGCTGGCCCGGAAATAAGCTTCATCAAGGTAGCTGGTCACCTTGGCCGCTTGTTCCGCCCCCATCGCCTTCATCCAGTTTTCGGCCGACTGCTGCGCCTCGTACAAGGTGGCTTGTCGCACCTGTTGCTGCATGTTGTTGGCATTATAAATTGAGGAGATAACCAGCGCCGCGGCCGTGACCAGCAGACAGCAACCGGCGATCAGGGTGATCCGTCCCTGTACAGAAAGAGCACTCATGTCAATATTCCTGCGTCATACAGATATGGATAGGCTACCGATCTTATTAGGATGAATTTAACTAGATCACAACAAATCCAGTGAGAGTTGATTCAATTCGCCCTCTTTTGGCAAACCCACCACCAATCCCAGCAGACGAACCGAACGCCCTTTCGCCCGCAGTAGCCCCTCCTTGAGCAGGGGGACAAACAAAGCTGGCTGATAGCCACCCTGACTGCGATAAACTGTGGTCTGGTGGAAGTCGGCAAACTTGAGCTTGATCCCCTGTCCCATCACCTGCTCGGCAGGACACGCCAGCTGAAATCGCCGCTCCAGCTCCGGCAGCAGTTGCTGCAATACCGTCAGGCAGGCGGCTTCTTCACAAACATCGCTCGCCAGGGTGGTCTCCACCCCGATAGTTTTGCGAATCCGGTGCGCCTGCACCGGCTCTTCATCCACTCCCCGGATCCGGGTCGCCAGCATCTCCCCCAGCTTGCCAAAACGACTGCACAACTCTTGTCCCGACAAGGCCAACGCATCCTCGCAGGTGTAAAGCCCCTGCGCCTCCAGCCGCTCGGCAGTCTTGCGCCCCACCCCGGGCAGTTTGCCGAGGGGTAACTGGCAGACAAATTCGGCCACCTCGTCGGGGCGAATGACAAACAGACCATCGGGCTTGCGCTGCTCCGAGGCGAGCTTGGCGAGAAACTTGTTAGGGGCCACTCCGGCCGAGGCGGTCAAGCCCAGTTCGGTGACGATGGCTTGCCTTATCTCTTGTGCCATCAGGGTGGCACTGCCACCACAACAGCGACTGTGGGTCACGTCGAGATAGGCCTCATCCAGCGACAGCGGTTCAACCTGATCGGTATAACGCAGGAAAATGGCCCTGAGCTGACGGGAGATATCCTTGTACACCGCCATCCGCCCAGGGATCAGTACCAGCGGCGGGCAGAGTTTTTTCGCCAGGGCGCTCGGCATGGCGGATCGCACCCCGAACCGGCGCGCCACGTAGTTGCAGGTCGAGATGACGCCGCGCCGCTCTGAGGCTCCCCCAATGGCGAGCGGCACCTCCCGCAACGCCGGATTGTCGCGCATCTCCACCGCGGCAAAAAAGCAGTCCATGTCGATATGGATGATCTTGCGCATACCACTGTATAAATAAACAGACACGGCATCATCTTACCCCAAGGATAACCGCAGCTCTATCTCTCTCGTTGCGGCTAAAGTGGTAGACTCCAAGGAGACCTTTACTACCACAATGACAAGGAGCGTTCGGGATGAAATATCTTTGGCTGGGACTCGGGTTGCTGCCGCTGACCGGCATCGGCAAGAACAACCCGACGGCAGAGTGCCGCTGGCTGTACGACCGGATTGAGATACTGGAACAGGCCATCAAGAAAGGGGACAAGCTCGGCACAGAGCAAGAATTGGCACGCTGGAAAACTGAGTACAACAAAAAACAGTGCTCACAGTACGACTACTGAGCCGGACAAGATGGCGTGACCGACAACGGCAGATAACAAACGGGCCCCGATCAAGATGACCGGGGCCCGTTTTTCAAAGTATGGCCAGCTGGATTCAGCAACAGAGTGCGCTCAAGGCAGCACCATAAGGCCAGCGACAGTGGCCGCCACCTCATCCCCACGCAGCACCCGGACCAGTTCGAGCGCAAACTCGATGGCACTGCCCGGCCCCTGACTGGTAATAAGGCGATGAGCCTCATCCCTGACGACCCGCTCATGTGACAGCTGCGATGTCGGTAGTCGGGGCTGAAAGCCGGGATGACAGGTGACGATGGCATCACCCAGCAGAGCGTGATGTTGCAACACCACCACAGGAGCGGCGCAGATGGCTGCGCGCCAGCGACCAAGGATGGCCTGCTCTTTGAGCAGATCGATGGCCAGCGGGGTATCGCGGATCACTTCACTGCCGGGCAAGCCGCCGGGCACCACGATGGCTTCAAAGTCCCGGCGGGTCAGCTCGTCGATATGGCAATCGGCCACCAGCTGTACCCCGCGCGATGCTTTCACCTGCCGGGATCCGGCGGGGCTGCAAGAAGCCAGCACCACCTCGATGCTGGCTCGCACCAGGGTATCGACAATGGCGACCGTCTCTATCTCTTCCGACCCGGGGGCCACCAGCACCAGTACACTCACGTTCGCCTCCTTGCTGCTTGCTCTGCCATGTAACGTATCAGGCGACCTGACTCTTCTCTTTGATCGCCTGATAGAGCCCCTGATTGACCGGTACGGCAATGCCATGCCGGGCAGCCTTGGCCAGCAGGAAGCCGGTGATCGCCTCAATCTCGGTCTCGCGTCCCAGCTCCATATCCTGATGCATGGAGGAGTAATTGTCAGCGGTCAGCTCCACCACTGTCAGCACCCGACGCTGCAACTCCTCTGCCGTGGTCGCAACTCCTTCGGCGCACATCACATCCGCCACTTCCACGCAGATCTGCTGCAGGGCATCGGCAAAACGGGGGCCCGCCAGCTCGCCATTTTTCAGCTTGTAGAGGGCCGTCAGGGGATTGATGGCACAGTTGATGGCCAGCTTTTGCCACTGGCGCGTCAATACCTGCTCATCCCAGCCAGCCTGACCCAGTGCCAGCGCCAGTTCGTCAGCCAGAGCGGCATGGGCCTTGGCGGCGTCGTTGATCGGGCCAAGCCAGGTTTCCCCCTTGCCAGTATGACGGAAGACAAAATGGCCGCACTGCATGGCACCATGGCTGGTGACACCGGCAATCACCGGATTGTGCGGGAACATCTCGACCACCAGCTCGGCAATCCCCATCCCGTTGTGCAGCAGCACGATCGGCACGCCGGCATCGAGCTTACCCAACAGCGGCGTCAGTGCGGCAATTACCTGACTGGCCTTGGTCATCACCAGCAGACGCTGGATCTTGCCGGGTTTGCTGACAAATCCGCGCTCGATATTGAGCAGCTGGACATGCCCCTCCAACGAAGTGAAATCGATCCCCGGATGGAGCGTGGACTTATGATGTTCGCGCAACAAGACACAGGTGGATTGACCACTCTGGGTCAGCAGGGAGGCAAAAACGCCGCCGAGGGCGCCACAACCCAACAGCGACCATTTCGGGGTAACGAGCTGTCGGGAATTTTTTAATCCGCTTGGCATGGTGTGACTCTGTCAGGGTAAGGGTTGCAATCCTCTCAACCTGTTACCGGGGATAAGTGAAGATGTCGCCAACGGACACTAACGGGTCCGTCAATCCTGTGCGCAGGGGATTCTAACAGAGCAACCCCATCAAAATCAGCAAATTTGCCCGTTTTCTGGTAGATTTGCCCCCCGATAACGCAACATGAGGAGCTTCGGCTATGCCGTCATTCGATATTGTTTCTGAAGTCAAAATGAACGAGGTGTTGAACGCAGTCGACAACGCCAATCGTGAACTGGCCACCCGTTTCGATTTTCGTGGGGTAGAAGCCAGCTTCGAGTTGAACAAGGAAGAGGTAAAACTGGAAGCCGATGCCGATTTCCAGCTCAAGCAGATGGTCGAAATCCTGCGCGGTGCCCTGCTCAAGCGCAACATCGAAAACAGCTCCATGGAAGTGGGGGACTCCGTTCACTCCGGCAAGCGCTTCCACCTGACCGTCAAATTCAAGCAGGGGATCGAGAAAGAGATCGCCAAGAAGCTGGTCAAGCTGATCAAGGACTCCAAGATCAAGGTACAGGTCGCCATCCAGGGTGATGAAGTCCGTGTCACCGGCAAGAAGCGTGACGATCTGCAAGAGACCATGGCGCTGGTCCGTGGCGCCGAACTGGGTCAGCCGATGCAGTTCCAGAATTTCCGCGATTAATCTGTCCATTCAGTCGTGGCGCACTTGATGACTCGCGCCACGCTATCTAAATCGCGGCCATAAAAAAACCGGAGCAGCTGCTCCGGTTTTTTGTACCCCAAGTTTTATTAGAACTTGTAGGTAACAGAGAAGTAGTGACCGAAACCGGTAGACTTGAGCGCGTCAGAGTTGTCGATACCGTAGATTTCGTTAAAGTACTTCAGACCGTAACCAACGGCATAACGGTCGGAGTGCCAGTAGATACCGTGGAAGGTACCCAAGCCATCGGAATGAGCAGGAGCTTTCATGCCCCAAGTGTAATCCAGATAACCCTGGTAAGAGACGAAGCTGCCGTTGGAGAAGGTATAGAAAGGCTTGAACCAGTTCATGGAGAACTGCTGACCATTCCAACCTTTTGCTTCAGGATTGAAATCGAAAGTTTCATTAGCATGGCGCTTGTACAGGTTCATCCCTACTTTGCCAAACCACGGCACCATAACATCAGCACCCAGACCTACAAATGCATCATTCAGGCCTTGCATACCACCGATGTTAAACAGTGTGGCAAGGTAAACTTCTTGCACCGGGCCAAAAGACAAATCCTGACCGGTCAATGCATCCAGAGATACGCGCGGAGAAAACTTCATGAAGAGGTTTTCTTTCTTGTGCTTGTCGCTGTCCTTGGAGTCAAAAATATCGAAATAATCAACGTAACCATACAGATCAAAAATGCCTGAGCGACCGCCAAATTCCATTTCGAAATAAGTGTCATTATAGCCACCATCAGCCTTGCTATAGGGCAGCTGGTCGATGGTGTGCATTACGTTGAACTGCATCCACTTGTAGTCATTCTTGTGGATATCACCGCTGTAGTCAGCAGCGAAGGCCGGGGTGGCGGCAGCAGCCATCAGGCCGGCAGCGATCAGAGTCTTGGTAAATTTGGCCATTTTATTGGTCTCTTGTGCGTTAGTTGAGGTTTTCCGTAGCCTGCCCACAAGGAGCGAAAGGAATTCTAATCAAATAAAATTGGGGGTGAAACAACTTCTCGGGAACTTTATCCGGAAGTGTGAATCTAATCACCTCCGACACCGCGCAAACGCTTGCTATTCGTCAGCCGTTGAGAGCAACTCACCCCCCTTTCTGGCGACCAGCACAATCAACAACAACACGGGCAAGCCCAATAAACTGGTGCCGACAAAGAAGGCACTGTAGCCAATCTGCTCCACCACCTGCCCGGAAAAACCGGCCAGCAACTTGGGTAGCAGCAACATCACCGAGCTGAACAGGGCGTACTGAGTGGCCGAAAAGGCCACATTGGTCAGGCTGGAGAGATAGGTCACGAAGGCCGCAGTGGCGATACCGGCACTGAGGTTATCCAGCGAGATGATCAGGGTCAGCAGCTCCAGGTTGTGACCAACCTGATTAAGGAGCGCAAACAGCAGGTTGGTGCTGGCGGTGAGCAGCGCCCCCAGGAACAGGATGCGCAGCGTACCGAAGCGCATCACCAGCACGCCCCCCAGCGCCGCCCCCACTAGCGTCATGATGACGCCAAACACCTTGGTAATGGTGGCAACCTCGGTCTTGCTGAACTGCATATCCACATAGAAGCTGTTGGACATCACCCCCATCACCACATCGGCAACCCGATAGCAGGCGATCAGCAACAGGATCAGCAGCGCCGAGCTGCCATAGCGACGAAAGAAGTCGGCAAACGGACACCAGACCGCCTCATAGCCCCAGGCCCCCGCACTCGCCAGCAGCGCAGGCCACCCTTTTTTCAGGAGCTGCGCCTTGCGCTCGGCCTGTTGTTTGCCCTGCTCGGCCAGATCGATTTCCGGCTCGTGGCAAAACAGGGTGGTGATGACCCCGAGTGACATCAGACCCGCCATCACCAGATAGGTGACCTGCCAGCCACGATAGTCGTAGCCACTGTTACTACCAAACCAGGCTGCCAGCGCCAGCGCACCCGCGCCAGCCATGATCATCGCCAGCCGGTAGCCGGTCATGTAGGAGGCCGCCATCGCCGCCTGCAGCCGCTCGGGGGCGGATTCGATGCGATAGGCATCGATGACGATATCCTGCGTGGCCGAGGCAAAGGCCACCAGCAGGGCAAACATCGCCAGCTGGACCAGCTCGGTCTTGGGATCGCAGAACGCCATGCCGACCAGCGCTGCGGCAATCAGCAGCTGGGAGAAGAACATCCAGCTACGGCGACGCCCCAGCAGCGTGGAGAGCAACGGCAGCGGCATGCGATCCACCAGCGGTGACCACAGCCATTTAAAGCCATAGGCGAGCGCCACCCAGCTCATATAGCCGATATCGGTCAGACTGACATCGGCCTCGCGCAACCAGAATGAGAGGGTACCGAACACCAGCAGCAGCGGCAGACCCGATGAAAAGCCCATGGCAAAGAGAATAAACACCCGAAATTCGAGATAGACGGCGAGGGACTCTCTCCAGCTTGGTTTGCGGATCATGTTCAACTACCTGACGACTTTGGAAAAGTGCGTCATTTTGGCAGGTTGATGGCAGATAGCCAAGGCGAGCAAAGAGATAGGCAAAAGAAGCCCGGATAGAGAAAAGGCCCATCCCGAACGGGATGAGCCTTGTATTGTGGCCTGACGAGGGCGAGGTGACGAACCGCGTCCGGCGAGAGTTACTTGCCCGCTTTCTTGTCGACTTTCTTGTCTGCCGGGGTTTCTGCCAGCAAGACCACCTTCTTCAGAATGATGGGACTGGTCGGCACATCGTTGGCACGCAAAATGGGGCTGTAACCGGTCTGTACCTGAGCCAGCTTGTCCAGCACTTCCATCCCCTGAACCACCTGACCGAACACGGTATAACCCGCAGAGCCACCGGCGTTGAGGTTATTGTTGTCGACCAGATTGAAGTAGAACTGGCGAGTGGCGCTGTCGACCGCCTGGGTGCGGGCCATGGCGATGGAGCCACGCTTGTTGGGCAGACCGCCACGCGACTCGTTGACCACAGGCTCATAGGTTGGCAGTTGCTGGAACTGCTGGTTATAGCCCCCCCCCTGCACCACGAAGTTCTGGATCACCCGGTGGAAGATGCTGCCGTCATAGCTGCCATCAGCCACGTAGCGCAGGAAGTTCTTCACCGTCTGGGGCGCCTGCTTGGACGCCAGCTCCACCACGATATTGCCGTGGTTGGTCTCCAACCTGACTTTCGGGCCTGCGAACGCCAGCGGGGCGATCAGCATGGCCAGCAACCAGAGTTTTTTCATCATCAGACCCCTGCACCATTCGGTTGACCTTTCAGGTAACCGCGCAGCGCATCATCCGCCATGATCTGCTGCAGCACGCTACCCAGTTGCAGGTTCAGTGTAGACTCCAGGTCGGCCATGCTTGGCTCGCTCGGGCTCTCCTTGCTGGAGGACATGTTGAACTGCTTGGTCAGACGGTTGCCCTGGAAATCGGCGATCACCTGCAGGCTGACGCGGGATTTGGTGACATAGGTAAAGGTCTTCTCTTCCACATTGACGGCGGCGTTGGAGATCACCAACGTCAGGTTGGTGGTGCCACTATTGCCCACTTCCAGACCCTGGCTGCGCAGTCCTTCGGCCAGCCGCTCGGCCATCAGCAGGTTGAGCGGACGCTCGCTGTTGACCAGCACGGGGGCTTTTTCTTTATGTTTGATGGAGAAGACGTAGGCAGCCTCACGCTTGTCTACCCCTTCCATGGTGATGCGATTACCAGAGTAGTATTGCTGGTTGGCGGGGATCACCTGCGGATTGAGCAGCGCCGTCTCCGGCCAATGGGTGGCACACCCGCCCAGCATCAGGGCGGCCAGCAGCAAGAGTGACTTTTTCATCATGGTTTTCCTTTGGCTTTAGCGTTTGATGGCTTTCAAAATAACGAATTTGCTGTTCGACGCAACGACTTGTGCGTTGGCAAACAAGCGCTTGAGTTTGTTGTGATAGTCCAGATGACGGTTGCCTACTATCCAGAGTTCACCCCCTTGAGGCAACACCCGGTGCGCATCGCTGAACATCTGCCAGGCAATATGGTCGGTGATCGCCTGCAACTGATGGAAGGGGGGATTGCAGAGGATCCGATCTGCCGAGCCGACCGCCACACCATCGAGACAGTTATTGACCATAAAGCGGGCGCGCGGCAGTGCATCGGGCAGATTGTGCTCGACGTTGAGCTGTGCCGAGGCAACCGCCATATAGGATTCATCGATAAAGGTCACCTCGACCTCGCTGTCTTTGGCAAGCAGCGACAACCCCAGCACCCCGTTGCCACAGCCCAGATCGATCACCTTGCGGGCACTGTGAACGGGCAGATTGTCCAGCATAAAGCGGGCACCGATATCGAGACTGGTGCGCGAGAAGACGTTGGCATGGTTGTGGATGAGCATGTCTGTTCCCTCCAGCGGCCACACAGTCGGGAAGGGATTGGCTAGCGCAAGTTGCCCGGCCTGCGGCTCGCAGTGGATAAGGCGCGCTTTTTTCCAGGCCAGCGAGGTACGGGTAGGCCCTAAATACTTCTCGAACAACTTGAGGGTGGAGGTATGAATATCCTTCGCCTTGCCGGCAGCGATAACGCGGGTTGCCGGTGTCACTACCGCACGCAATGCCAGCAGTTGCAGCTCCAGCAGTGCCTGATATTTAGAGACCTTGATCACCACCAGCGCAGGGGCATCGGGCAGCGGCGCCAGCGCATCCAGCAAGCGGATACCACCCGCATCCAGTCCGTTTTCTGCCAGATTGGCCAGGGTCGCCCGCTCGCTGATGTAGGAGTCGGTGACGCAGTAGGGGGAGTGCGGATGCAGATAGGCGGCCAGCGCGCCAAAGCCATCATTCATGATGATGACGGGGCCCGTCTGCTCGAGGGGAGACTCCGCCAGGGTATTGATCAGATATTCGTCAGCCGCATCCCAGGCTTGCAGGGTCTCCTGACTCTGGCGCGGATAGCGGTAGAGCGTGAGCTGGCAATGGGGAGTGTCGAGAAGGGTTTGCATAGGAAGAGTCCAACCTCGGCTTGATTCATGGATACAGGCGCCAGGGGCGACGCAAAGTGGCGCTATTCTAGCGAGGAGCAGGAATTTCACCAGTTCGATGCGCATCGAGGGGGCAACTGACGGGTGATTTCCCTCTTACGGGGGCTTATTCCATCCCGCGACTGCCGATAGAATGGCCCGACATTCACTCTGGAAGCTGATCCCATGACCATCCAACAACTGATTGAAGCCAAGCTGACCGCCGCCCTCTCCCCCTCCGTACTGGAGGTGATCAACGAGAGCCATATGCATCGCGTGGAGCCTGGCTCAGAGAGCCACTTCAAGGTGGTGATCGTCAGCGAGCGATTTGCAGGGCAGCGGTTGCTGGCCCGTCATCGTCAGGTCAATGCGGTGCTGGCCGACGAGCTGGCCGGAGCAGTTCATGCACTGGCACTGCATACCTACACAGAGGCCGAGTGGCAGGAAAAAGGCCATGCCCCGCGCACCCCGAGCTGTGTCGGCAAACCGTCCCTCTCCTGACACCGGGCAGCCCTACATGATCCCCATCAGAATCCTTACAACAAAAATACAACAAACATTCCCCATCACCCCCGAAAAAACCACATACAAGGGGGTATTTTTCAGCATCAAGGTTTTTTACTGACATTAAAAACAACAACAAATACCCCCATTGAGGTATCAAAATAAAAAACCTTTAAAACCACGACTTACAAGGTGTCGGAGGCTTATTCATTGCAGGTTAATTTTGTGATGACACGGGGATTTTGCCTATTTGGCATGGCAGAAAATGCACCTTAAGTGGTAAACTCAAGCGCTTTTGAGTGAGCTTTCATGTTGAATAATTGTTAAGCTGGACAACTTGACACCGCAACAGCATTGACTCATTCAACCACCCGTCGTGATGTATTTCTCGGCGCTAATTAACCTCCCCCGTAACGGTAGTGCAATTGAGTATGATTACAATCAAAAGAGGACTGGACATCCCCGTGCTGGGTGCGCCAGAGCAAGTAATCTACGATGGCCCCGCCATCACCCGTGTTGCGACACTGGGCGAGGAGTTTGTGGGGATGCGACCTACTATGTTCGTCAAAGTAGGTGATCGCGTCATCAAAGGTCAGGATCTTTTTGAAGACAAGAAGAATCCGGGCGTTAAATTCACAGCTCCTGCCACCGGTGTGGTTTCAGAGATCAACCGTGGTGCCAAACGTGTTCTCCAGTCCGTGGTCATCGACCTCGACGGTTCCGATGAACAGGTGACGTTTGAGCATTTTGCCTCTGCCGAGCTGGCCAAGCTCGAGCGTAGCAAAGTGCAGGAGATCCTGGTCGCATCAGGTCAGTGGACCGCGCTGCGCACTCGTCCCTTCAGCAAAGTCCCCACCGTAGGCTCTGCCCCGCGCGCCATTTTTGTAACGGCAATGGACACCAACCCGCTGGCCGCCAACGCAGAGCTGGTCATCAAGGAACAGCCACAGGCCTTCCTCGATGGTCTGGCCGTATTGACCCGCCTGACCGATGGCACCGTCTACGTCTGCAAGGGCGAAGGCAGCCTGCCCCACTCTCCGCTGGCCCAGGTCAAAGAAGAGATCTTTGTTGGTCCGCACCCTGCCGGTCTGCCGGGTACCCATATCCACTTCCTGGATCCGGTCAGCAGCACCAAGGTGCAGTGGCACATCAACTATCAGGATGTGATCGCATTCGGCAAGCTGTTTACCACCGGTCAGATCTTCACTGACAAGGTGATCGCGCTGGCTGGCCCGAACGTACTCAAGCCGCGTCTGCTGCGTACCCGTCTGGGCGCCTGCATCAGCCAGCTCACCAACAATGAGCTGCGTGCCGATGAAAACCGCGTCATCTCCGGTTCGATCCTGAGTGGTGCCAAAGCCGAAGGTGTTCACGACTACCTGGGCCGCTACCACAATCAGGTTTGCGTGCTGGGTGAAGGTCGCGAGAAAGAGTTCCTGGGCTGGATCAACCCCAGCGCCAACAAGTTCTCTATCACCCGTACCACCCTCTCTCATCTGATGAAGGGCCGGCTAATCAACTTCACCACCACTACCCACGGTAGTGACCGTTCCATGGTGCCTATCGGCAATTATGAGCGGGTGATGCCACTCGACATCCTGCCGACCCTGCTGCTGCGGGACATGGTCTCCGGCGATACCGACAGTGCGCAAGCACTGGGCTGCCTGGAGCTGGATGAGGAAGATTTGGCGCTCTGTACCTTTGTCTGCCCCGGCAAGACAGAGTACGGCCCGATCTTGCGTGAGTGCCTGACCAAGATTGAACTGGAAGGTTAAGCGATGAGTTTCAAGCAACTTCTTGAAAATATGGAACACCACTTTGAACCGGGTGGAAAGTACGCCAAGTACTATGCCCTGTTCGAAGCGGCGTACACCCTGTTCTACACCCCGGGTAGCGTTACCCGCAACGCCTCCCACGTTCGTGATGCGCTCGATCTGAAGCGCATGATGATCATGGTGTGGCTGGCCGTGTTCCCGGCCATGTTCTGGGGCATGTACAACGTTGGTAACCAGGCGATTGCCGCCATTGCCCACATGGGCTCGGCTGCTGGTGCCAGCAGCTGGCAATATGCCCTGGCGACCATGCTGGGCGCCTCTCTGGATCCGGCTGTTGCCGGTATCGGCAGCAAGATGCTGATTGGCGCCACCCACTTCTTCCCGATCTACATCACCGTCTTCTTTGTCGGTGGTTTCTGGGAAGTGCTGTTCGCCATGGTGCGCAAACACGAGATCAACGAAGGCTTCTTCGTGACCTCCATCCTGTTTGCCCTGATCGTGCCGCCCGAGCTGCCCCTGTGGCAAGCTGCGCTGGGTATCACCTTCGGTGTGGTGATGGCCAAAGAGGTGTTCGGTGGTACCGGCAAGAACTTCCTGAACCCGGCGCTGGCTGGCCGTGCGTTCCTGTTCTTCGCCTACCCGGGCCAGATCTCCGGTGACGCCGTGTGGGTTGCCGTTGACGGCTTCTCCGGCGCGACTGCCCTGAGCCAGTGGGCCCAAGGCGGCCAGATGGCGCTGATCAACGGTGCAACCGGCCAGGCTATCAGCTGGATGGATGCTTTCCTGGGTAACCTGCCGGGTTCCATCGGTGAAGTCTCTACCCTGATGATCCTGCTGGGTGCCGCCATGATCGTCTACATGCGCATCGCCTCCTGGCGCATCATCGCCGGCGTGATGATCGGTATGATCGCCACCTCCCTGCTGTTCAACGTCATCGATTCCGATACCAACCCCATGTTCAACATGCCGTGGCACTGGCATCTGGTTCTGGGTGGCTTCGCCTTCGGTATGGCCTTCATGGCGACCGACCCTGTCTCCGCCGCCTTTACCAACAAAGGCAAGTGGTGGTATGGCGCCCTGATCGGCGTAATGGTCGTGCTGGTTCGCGTGGTCAACCCTGCGTTCCCGGAAGGCATGATGCTGGCCATTCTGTTTGCGAACCTGTTTGCTCCCCTGTTTGACCACTTCGTCGCTCAGGCAAACATCAAGCGGAGGATTGCTCGTGGCGTTTAATAAAGATTCAACCCTCGGCACCGTCAGCGTGGTCACCGGCCTCTGTCTGGCCTGTTCCATCGTGGTATCCGTTGCCGCTGTGGGCCTGCGTTCTACCCAGCAGGAAAACAAGGCGCTGGACAAGCAGAGCAACATTCTCGCCGTAGCCGGTGTGGATGTGAGCGAAGTGGCCAAGCGCGACCTGGCCAAACTGTACGGCGAGAAGATCGAAGCCCGTCTGGTGGATCTGGCGACAGGTGACTTTGTTGACGGCGATGCCGACAACTTCGACACCAAGCTGGCAGCCAAAGATCCGGCCAAGAGCATCCGTCTTGCAGCCGCTGACGACAAGGCCAGCCTGCGTCAGATCTCCAAGCAGATCCCGGTATTCTTCGCCAAGGATGCCGAAGGCAAGATCGACAGCATCATCCTGCCCATCTACGGTCAGGGTCTGTGGTCGACCATGTATGCCTTCGTTGCTGTTGCCGCTGATGGCCAGACCATCAAGGGCATTACCTACTATGACCACGGTGAAACCCCGGGTCTGGGTGGCGAAATCGAAAACCCGGCCTGGCAGGCGCTGTTCAAGGACAAGAAACTGTTCGACCAGAGTGGCATGCCGGCGCTGCGCGTCATCAAGGGCCATGCTCCGCAGGGTTCCGAGCACGAGATCGATGGTCTCTCCGGTGCCACTCTGACCGGTAACGGCGTACAGCATACCTTCGACTTCTGGATGGGTCCCAAGGGCTTCGGTCCTTTCCTGGCCAAGGTTCGAGCAGGAGAAATCAACAATGGCTGACAAGAGCGAAATGAAGAAGTTGCTGTTGACGCCTGTGCTGGGCAACAACCCCATCGCCTTGCAGGTGCTGGGTGTCTGTTCTGCACTGGCGGTTACCAGCCAGATGAAAACTGCGTTTGTAATGACCCTCGCGGTCATGGCGGTCACCGCCTTCTCAAACCTGTTCATCTCCCTGATCCGCAACCAGATCCCGAACAGCGTCCGGATCATCGTGCAGATGGCGATCATCGCCTCACTGGTTATCGTGGTTGACCAGGTGCTCAAGGCGTACGCCTATGACATCTCCAAGCAGCTGTCGGTCTTCGTGGGTCTGATCATCACCAACTGTATCGTAATGGGCCGCGCCGAAGCGTACGCCATGAAGAGTGCCCCGCTGCCCTCCTTTCTGGATGGTATCGGCAACGGTCTGGGCTATGGCGCCATTCTGCTGAGCGTCGCGACCGTGCGTGAACTGCTGGGCTCCGGCACCTGGTTCGGCATCGAGCTGCTGCCACTGGTGAACAATGGTGGCTGGTATGTGCCCAACGGCCTGCTGCTGCTGCCGCCGAGTGCATTCTTCATCATTGGTCTGATCATTTGGGGCGTACGCACCAAGGATCCCAAGCAGGTGGAGGCGAAGGATTAAGGTATGGAACACTATCTGAGTCTGTTGATTAAATCGATCTTCATCGAAAACCTGGCACTCTCCTTCTTCCTGGGGATGTGTACCTTCCTGGCGGTGTCCAAGAAGGTAAAGACCTCCATGGGTCTGGGTATTGCCGTTATTGTGGTGCAGACCATCGCGGTTCCTGCCAACAACCTGATCTACAACTACGTGCTTAAAGATGGTGCTCTGGTATCCGGTCTGGATCTGAGCTTCCTGAGCTTCATCACATTCATCGGTGTGATTGCAGCACTGGTACAGATCCTGGAGATGGCGCTGGACAAGTACTTCCCGGCACTCTACAACGCGCTGGGTATCTTCCTGCCGCTCATCACCGTGAACTGCGCCATCTTCGGTGGCGTCTCCTTCATGGTGCAGCGTGACTACAACTTCATGGAGTCTGTGGTCTACGGTGTGGGTTCAGGGGCAGGCTGGATGCTGGCGATCGTTGCGCTGGCAGGTATCCGCGAGAAGATGAAGTACTCCGATGTTCCACAAGGCCTGCGCGGTCTGGGCATCACCTTCATCACCGCCGGTCTGATGGCGCTGGGCTTCATGTCCTTCTCTGGTATCTCCCTGTAATCGGCTTTCCTGCAATCAGAAAGGAACGATAGATGGAAATTATTTTGGGTGTGGTCATGTTTACCGTGATCCTGCTGGCACTGGTGGCAGTCATTCTGTTCGCCAAGTCCAAGCTGGTGACCGCGGGCGATGTGACAATCAGCATCAATGGTGACCCGGCCAAGGCTGTGACCAGCCCGGCCGGTGGCAAGCTGCTCGGCGTGCTGGCTGGCAGCGGTATCTTCGTCTCCTCCGCCTGTGGCGGCGGTGGCTCCTGCGGCCAGTGCAAGGTACGGGTGAAATCCGGTGGCGGCGACATTCTGCCGACCGAACTGGATCACATCAGCAAGGGCGAAGCCCGTCATGGCGAGCGTCTGGCCTGTCAGGTTACCGTTCGCTCCGACATGGATATCGAACTGCCGGAAGAGATCTTCGGGGTGAAGAAGTGGGAATGTACTGTTATCTCCAACGATAACAAAGCCACCTTCATCAAGGAGCTCAAGCTGCAGATCCCCGACGGCGAGAGCGTACCGTTCCGCGCCGGTGGTTATATCCAGATTGAAGCCCCGGCTCACCACGTGCACTACAAGAACTTCGATATTCCCGAGGAGTATCGCGGTGACTGGGATCGCTTCAAGATTTTTGAGCTGGAGTCCAAGGTCGATGAGCCGATCATCCGTGCCTACTCCATGGCCAACTATCCGGAAGAGTTCGGCATCATCATGCTGAACGTGCGTATCGCAACCCCGCCCCCGAGCAACTGGACTGCCCCTCCGGGACAGATGTCCTCCTACATCTTCAGCCTGAAGGCTGGCGACAAGGTGACTATCTCCGGTCCGTTCGGTGAGTTCTTCGCCAAAGAGACCGATGCCGAAATGGTATTCATCGGTGGTGGTGCAGGTATGGCGCCGATGCGTTCCCATATCTTCGACCAGCTGCGTCGCCTGAAGTCCAAGCGCAAGATGAGCTTCTGGTACGGTGCCCGTTCCAAGCGCGAAATGTTCTATGTCGAAGACTTTGACATGCTCGCCGCCGAGAACGAGAACTTCACCTGGAACGTCGCCCTGTCTGATCCGCAACCGGAAGACAACTGGGACGGCTACACCGGCTTCATCCACAACGTGCTCTACGAGAACTATCTCAAGAACCACGAGGCACCGGAAGATTGCGAGTTCTACATGTGTGGACCTCCGGTGATGAACGCTGCCGTCATCAACATGCTCAAAGACTTGGGCGTTGAAGACGAAAACATCCTGTTGGATGACTTTGGTGGTTAATCCATGCACAGTGTTGTAAAGACCTGGCTAGCCTTCGGGCTAGCCTTTTTCTTGACTGGGTGCGGTCAGGAGACGGTCCAATCCAAACCGGAGATCCACATCACCGGTAGCACCATGGGCACTTATTACTCCATCAAGGTGGCGGACAGCGCCATCAGCGATCCGGCCAAGCTTCAAGCTGAGGTGGATGTCTTGCTGGAGCGGGTCAACGACCAGATGTCGACCTATCGCCCCGATTCCGAACTGTCGCGCTTCAACCAGAGCCGTGACAACAAACCGGTAGTGGTCTCCCGCGATACCGCACGGGTCGTCACAGAGGCCATTCACATTGGCCGTGAGAGCCAGGGGGCGCTGGACGTCACCGTTGGCCCCTTGGTCAATCTGTGGGGCTTTGGCCCGGACAAGAAGCCGACCAAGGTCCCCTCCGACGAACTTATCACCCAGACTCGCCAGAAGACCGGTCTGGGCAACCTGCACGTCATCACCTCGGTGGATGCCGACACCCTGCAAAAAGATATTCCGGATCTCTACGTCGATCTCTCCGCCATCGCCAAGGGTTTTGGTGTCGACAAGGTAGCCGAGTATCTGGAATCACTGGGTGCGCGCAACTATCTGGTGGAGATTGGTGGCGAGCTGCGGATCAATGGTGTCAACGGCAAGGGTCACCCCTGGCGCGTGGCCATCGAGAAGCCCACCGCAGGCACCGGCACGGTGCAAGAGGTGATCGTGCCCGGAGACAACGGGGTGGCCACGTCCGGCGATTACCGCAACTACTATGAACTGGATGGTCAACGCTTCTCCCACACCATAGATCCGCGCAGCGGCAAGCCGATCCAGCACCGTCTGGTATCGGTCACCGTGATCCACCCCTCCTGCATGACCGCAGACGGGCTGGCCACCGTGTTTATGGTGATGGGGACCGAGAAGAGCCTGGCCTATGCCAACGAGCGCGGCCTGGCGATCTTCGTGATCACCAAGACGGACAACGGCTTTGAAGAGGCTTACTCCGATGCCTTCAAGCCCTATCTGGTCAAGAAGTAAGAGGTAGAGATGCAGATTTTTCTGATCACCTTCGGGGTATTCATGCTGGTGATAGCCGCCATGGCTATCGGTTACATCTTCCAGAAGAAGACCATCTCCGGCTCCTGTGGCGGTCTGGGTAGCGTCGGCATAGAGAAAGAGTGCGATTGCCCGGAACCCTGCGACAACCGCAAGAAGAAGATGGCCAAGGAAGAAGCCCGTCGCAAGATGCTGGAAGAGAACCGCATCATCTGATGACTCTGATTGTTCGATAAACAAAAGCGCGCCATCGGCGCGCTTTTTACTGGGCGTTATCTTGAATTAACGGTCAGGGCTGACGTTCGATATAGAGGATCACCTCACCCAGATGGATACCGAACTTGCTGATCTCGGCACGATTGATCAGACGCTCTTCGTCCAGCAGGTACATCCAGTCATCGAAGCTCACCCGCACCACCTCGCCATCCGGTAGCGCCAGATCGAGCTGATAACGCCAGTTGAGGGCGAACCCTTGGCTTTTACCCACCGCCTCCCCCACCACATCGGAAGCGGTACCTCGCCAGTGACCATCATCGCCCTTGCTCAGATACCAGGTACGGGTCTGTTGGCGGCCATCATCAAAGTAGAACTGCTCGAACAGCTCTCCCTTGCCATCCTTCCAACGACCCACCATCTCGACCCGAAAGCGACTGGTCACTTCGCCGCTGCGGTCGGTTACCAGGCCGTGAGCCACCAGTTTGCCGTTGAAGAAACGGGCAAGATCCCAGTTTGGCCCCAGCCCACGATAGTCATCGAGACTGGCACCACAGCCACTCAGCAGCAAAAAGGGGAGCAACAGCAACCAGCGGTATGCACGATAGAAAGACATCAGAGACTCCATGTTCAGGGGTGGCCACGCAGGCTACGGGTTAGGGCGGGATCGCGGCTGTTGTCAGCCAGCCAGATGGCGAGAAAAGCGGCCGAGAATTGCGGATCGGCCAGAGTCCCGAGGGACTTCTCCTGCCACCAGAAATGGCCTACCCCGCCCTTGTCGACATAGAAGGTGAGCTGGTCGCCAGCCTGCACATCAGGCCAGAGTGCAGCGAGCTGGCCGAGCCAGCGCTGACGTTCGGCGTCGGAGCCAAGACCGAGCCGCTGCCACTCGGCGGCAGTGGCGCTCAGCAGATCTTCCCGCTCGATGGCTCTGGCATAGGTGAGGGTCAGAGCCTGTGGATAGTGACCGGGCTGATAGCGCCCGCTCGCACTGTAGAGGGTGGCATCGTAGAGCTTGAACCAGAGCCAGTTCATCTCCCCCTGCCCGACCGGGCGCAGCTGCTGCCAGGGGGCGGCAGAAGCCTGCACCGCGGTTGCAGCCAAGAGCGTAAACGCCAGCAGCAGCGGGTTAATTCCACCCCATATGCCAGTGGTTGGGGTCTTCCAGTTCATGCCAATCCATCTCCTGTTCCTGCAGGGTATTGATATCCTGCATCACCACCTGCACCAGCTGCCCCTGCGCATCCCGCTGGCAGGCAACCACCAGATAGAAGCGATCAGTCAGCTCATGCTGGCTCTCTTTGGTCCATTTGGAAAAAAGCAACGAGTCGGTCGAAAAGGTGTTTGTCATGACTCACCCTCCAGCTTGACCATTACCCACAGGAGTACGGGTAACCACCACATCCAGATCACTGCCAGCAGCGCCGTGCTGATCCAGATGCCCCAGGGTAAGTGTACTGCCCCCATGGCGGCCCCCGCCACATAGGAGGAGGCACCGCCAAACACGCCAAACAGTGCCTGCTGCCAGCGAGGCAAGCGCAGCAGCCAGCGCATACCGTGGGCCAGCGTCAGGGCAAAACCGAGCCAGAGCAGCACCAGCCAGAGGGGAAAACCAGACGGGAAACGGAACAGGCCGAGCTGCCAGAGCAGCACATCCAGCAGACAGCCGGCAACCGCAATGGGGAGCAGCCGCCAGTCACGCTGGCGGCTGGGTGAGAAGAGAAAGTGCAGCAGCAAGATTGCCAGCAGCGGGCCTGGCTGCTGCCACTTCACCGCCAGCAACCAGTAGAGGTTGAACCCCAGCAGGTGAGCCCACTGCCACATGGTCAGTGACCGCTTACTGGTACATCACCCGACCAGCCAGCGGGCCCCGGCTTGGCGGCCTCCAGCTGTACCAGACTGATGCTGCGCTCCCAGAATCCCCCCTCGCAATAGGCAAAGTAGAAGTGCCACAGCCGGATGAAATCCTGACTGTAACCGAGCTTGGGAAGCTCGGGCGCCAGCGCCAGAAAGCGCTCGCACCAGTGAGCCAGGGTGCGGGCATAGTGGTGGCCGTGATCGTGCAACCGCACCAGTTGCATGTCGGTCTCCCGCGCCAGCAACCCCGCCATCTGGGAGACGCTCGGCAGGCAACCGCCCGGGAAGATGTAGCACTGGATGAAATCAACCCCGCGCAGATACTGGGCATGGCGCTGATCGGCGATGGTGATGGCCTGGATGAGCAGGCGGCCACCGGGCTTGAGCAGCCGCGACAGCTGGCGGAAATAGTCGGGCAGGAAGGCGTGCCCCACCGCCTCGATCATCTCGATGGAGACCAGCTTGTCATAGGTGCCCTCCAGCTTGCGGTAATCCTCCAGCAGCAAGGTGATGCGCTCCCCCAGCCCCTCCCGCGTAATCCACTCCTTGGCGTAGTCATGCTGGGCCCGGGAGATGGTCGTGGTGGTCACCCGGCAGCCATAGTGGCGGGCGGCATAGACGGCGAGGCCACCCCAGCCGGTGCCGATCTCCAGCAGATGATCGTCAGGCCCTAACTCGAGCCGCTCGCAAATGGTGCGCAACTTGGCCTGTTGCCCCTCTTCGAGAGTGGCCCCGGCGCTTGGATAGATAGCGCTCGAGTACTGCATATGGCTGTCGAGAAACCCCTGATAGAGGGTATTGCCGAGATCGTAGTGGGCGGCGATGTTGGAGCGCGAACCGGTCAGAGTATTGCGGTTGAGCCAGTGGCGCACCTTGTTGAAGGGGAAGCTAAGCCAGCCGAGGCGCCGCTCGAGGGAGTCAAGCAGGGTCAGGTTGCGAGCCAGCAGCCGCACCAGCGCCACCGGATCCGGGCTGGTCCAGAGCCCCTCCACCCAGGTTTCCCCGGCGGCGATGCTGCCTCCCAGCAGCAGACGGCGATAGAAGGCAGGATCCTGCACCACCAGTTCGGCATGCAGATCGGTTCCCGCGACGCCAAAGCTGTGGCGCTCACCGCCATCCCGCAGCAGCAGCTGGCCATGTTGGAGGCGACCCAGCAGATTGAGCAGCAGTTGTCTTGCCCCCTTGTCGATGAAAGAAGCAGAGAGGGTTGATTGAGCAAGTTCCATTAGCGGCTCTCCGGATGGGTAAAAATCGGGGTTCGTTTGATAAATAGACGCAGTGCCTGCCAGTAGATCCCGAGCAGCACCTTCATGGTCATCCATGGCCAGCGGGCCAGCAGGGCCACCAGCCCCTTGCGCGACAAGGGTTCGCGAGTGAGCGCCAGGGTTGCGTCAAACAGCTTGGCTTCACCGGATACGGGATGACTCTCGATATGGATCAGAGTCTCCTGCGCGGGCGGCCTGATCCGCCAGTGATAACGCATCGCCAGCCCCATAAAGGGGGAGACGTGAAAATCCTTGTCATGGGGCGCCAGCGCCGCCAGATCCAGCAGGTAGTAGTGACGCTCGTTCCAAGGGGTGTTCGACACCTCTGCCAGCAGATAGCGCGCCTCGCCCTGCCGGTAGCAGAAGTAGAAGTTGACCGGGCTGAAGTAGAATCCCAGACAGCGCACATTGCCGAGCAGCAGCACCCGCCCCTCGGGGTCGGCATCGCCACCCAGCTCGCTCACCTTCTGCCACACCGCCTGCTTGAGGCTTCCCTCACTCCCCTTGAGATAGTCATGGCGGTGAAACGAGAGCAACCCCGCTCGCTCCACCCCGAACCAGCGCCCCTGATCGAGCTGCGGCAGCTCGTCGAGATCCAGCCCCAGCATAAAGAGGCTGTAGGAGAAGGCGTGAGCCCGCGGTGCAAAACGGCGGTGGCGTACCGAGCCCAGCCAGATGGCGCTGGTGACGCCAGCCAGTTCGTCTGTACGCTCATGTTCGGTGGCCACGGTGGCGCCGTTCATAGCTCGGCTCCGAAGCGCCTGGCGACATCCAGCGCGCTGCGTACCCCATCCTCGTGGAAGCCGTTGTACCAGTAGGCGCCACAGAAGTGGGTGTGCTGCTGGCCGCAGATCTCCGCGCGCCGCTGCTGGGCGGCGATGGAGGCCTGATTGAACACCGGATGGTGGTAGACAAAGCGACGCAGCACCTTGCTCTCATCGACCTTGCCCTTGGGGTTGAGGCTGACGCAGAAGGGCTCCGGCGAGTTCACCCCCTGCAGGATGTTCATGTTGTAGCTCACCAGCGGCCGCGCCTCGTCATTGCCATCGAGCTGATAGTTCCAGCTGGCCCATGCCTTGCGGCGAGTGGGCAGGCAGCGCGCATCGGTATGGAGCCAGACATCGTTGGCCTGATAGGGCATGTCGCCGAGAATAGCCTGCTCCCGCTCGCCGGGGTCCGCCAGCAGCGCCAGCGCCTGATCGCTGTGGCAGGCGAAGATCACCTCGTCAAACCGCTCCTCGCCATCACTGCTCTGGATCACCACGCCGTCCGCGTCCCGCCGCACGCTCTGCACCGGACAGGCGAGGCGGATCTGCGACTGCCAACCCGCGGTAAGGGGGCCGATATATTCCCGTGAGCCACCCGGGATCACGTACCACTGGGGGCGATTGGCCACATCCAGCAGACCGTGGTTGGCAAAAAAGCGCAGGAAGAAACCAAGGGGGAAGGCGCGCATATCGGCCAGGGTCGATGACCAGATCGCCGCTCCCATCGGCAAGATGTAGTGGCGGGCGAAGTAGTCGCTAAACTCCCCCGCCAGCAGAAAGTCCCCCAGGGTCAGCTCGGGGCCAGCCCCCTGATGTTGCCCATCCGCCAGCCAGGCCCGCGCCTCCCGGTTGAACCGCAAAATCTCGGCGACAAAACCGTAGAAGCGCGGACTCAACAGATTGCTGCGCTGGGCAAACAGGGTATCGAGGTTGTGGCCGTTATACTCCAGCCCCTCCGGGCTCTTCACCGAGAAGCTCATCTCGGCCGGTTGCCGCGCCATGCCGATCCGCGCCAGCAACTTCAAGAAGTTGGGGTAGGTGCGATCGTTGAAGACGATAAAGCCGGTGTCGATGGCATAGCTGCGGCCAGCCTGATCCACATCGACAGTGGCGGTGTGACCGCCCAGAGTCGGCGCCGCCTCGAACAAGGTTATGTCATGGAGTTTGTGGAGCAGAAAACCGGCGGTGAGCCCCGAGATCCCTGAACCGACGATGGCGATCTTTTTCTTCATGAATGGCTTCCTTTCGATACGAGTGCGCGGCCAAGGTGCAGCCAGAGCCCCACAGGCAGCGCACCAAGCAGGCGCAGCAACCAGATGAAACGGCGGGGAAAGTGGATCTGGTGACGACCAGCGATCAGCCCGTACATGATGGCGCGGGAGGCCTCTTCCACCGTCACCAGACAGGGCATGGGAAAATCATTTTTGGCGGTGAGCGGCGTCTGGACAAAGCCGGGGCGGATCAGGGTCACCCCGATCCCTTTGCTGGCCAAATCGAGGCGCAAGGTATCCGCCAGATAGTCGAGGGCCGCCTTGGAGGCGCCATAGGCCTCGGCTCGTGGCAGCGGCAGCCAGCTCACCGACGAGCTGACGATGGCCAGCCGAGATCCCGCCCCGAGCAACGGCAAGAAGGCGGCCAGCGCATGGCCGGTGGCGGTCAGATTGGTCTCAATCACCCGGGCAAACAGCTCGCTGTCAAACCCCTCAGCCACATCCATGTACTCGCAGTTGCCTGCGTTGAGGATTAGCAGATCGAGGGATGGCAGCGTAGCAGCTACCCCGCTCATTGCGGCCAGATCCCGGGCATCGAACTGCAGCGGCGTGATGCCGTGCAGCCCCAGCTCCTGCAGCCGTTCACCATCGCGGCCACAGCCCCACACCTGCCAGCCTGCCCGCCGGTAATCCAGCGCCAACTGGCGACCGATGCCGGAGGTCGCGCCTGTAATAAGCACTCGGCCGCTCATGCGCCAAGCCTCATCTTGATAGTGCGCACCACGGGCCCGAGCAGCGGCAACTGCTCGTAGAGCATGGCGCCCAGGTCAAAATAGTCCCTGTGCTGGCAAACCTTGCCCGCTTCGTCGAATTCGAGGCGGGTGGCCCCCTCCACCGTCACCGGCTCACCACCACGCAATCTGGGGTGAGAGAAGGTCATGGTCCAGCCGAGCCAGGCCTGCTGCCCTTGCTGCTGCTGACTGGTGATGACGAAACGGCAGTAGGCGAGGCGCTGATAGAGGGCGGCAAAATAGTCGCCAAGGGCCGCCAGCCCCTCGATACGGTGGGCCGGATCGGTAAAGACCACCTGTTCGGCATAGACCTCGGGCAAGCGGTGCAACTGCTGTTTGTCCAGTTGCTGATAGAGGCCAATAAAGCGGGCCAGCGGCTCGTTCATCCTATTTCTCCAGAGAGCGAAACATCTCGATGGCTCTCACCCGGGCAACGGCGTGATCCACCATGGGTGCCGGATAATCCTGTCGCCCCTTGAGTCGCAGCCAGTCGTGGGGCTGATGCACATAAGCGGCGGGAATATCGGCCAGTTCAGTTACCCAAGTACGGATAAACTCCCCTTGTGGATCAAATCGTTGCCCCTGAGTGGTGGGGTTGAAGACCCGGAAATAGGGCGCTGCATCGGCGCCGGTACCCGCTGCCCACTGCCAGCCGCCGTTGTTGGCCGCCAGATCCCCATCTATGAGCCTACTCATGAAGTAATCCTCCCCGAGCCGCCAGTGGATATGGAGATCCTTGGTGAGAAAGCTCGCCACTATCATCCGTAGCCGGTTGTGCATCCAGCCGGTGGTGTTGAGACAGCGCATCGCCGCATCGACGATGGGGTAGCCAGTGCGCCCCTCACACCAGGCGGCGAAGGCATCCGGGTCCCAGCTCCACGGCAGGGCCGCCGTCTCGGGCTTGAAGGGGCGATTCATGGAGAGGGTCGGGATCAGCACCAGCAGGTGGCGATAGAACTCGCGCCAGATAAGTTCGTTGAGCCAGACAAAGCCGGGCTGGGCCTTGGACTGGGGCCGATAACCGAGCCGCTGCTGGAGCGCCGCCACGCACTGACGGGGGCTGATGATGCCCGCCGCCAGATAGGGGGAGAGCACGGACGTGCCCGCGATGGCAGGAAAATCCCGGGTCTCGCCATAGTCGAGCACCGCCTGCTCCAGAAAATCGTTCAAACGACGCCGGGCTTCCGCCTCCCCCACCGGCCAGCGGGGGTCTGCCGTCAGTTCGCCAAGGGCGGCATCGACGAAGTCCCGCTCGGCCAGCGGCTGCCACGGCAGCGGCTCGCCACGGGACGCAGGGGCGCGATGAATGACAAATCCATCCTCGTCGAGTGCTTTGAGCCAGGCGCGGCTGAAAGGTGTGAAGACCTTGAACATCTCACCCGAGCCGGTCAGCACCCGCCCCGGCGGCAATACGCAACAGCCGTTGAACCAGTGACAGTTCACCGCCTGCTCTGCCAGCGCGGCGCTGACGGCGTGGTCGCGACGCTGCTCATCGATCTCGATAGCCTGATTGGCGTAGAGCTGGGTCACCCCCAGCTCGCGGCAGAGGTCTGCCAGCGCGACAGGCACCTCGGCAAAAGTCTCCACTCGCAGCAGATGGAGCGGGATGCCAAGGGCCGCCAGCTCGCGCCCCAACTCATCCACCTGCGCCAACATAAAGCGCTGACGGACGAGTGCCATTTTATGCTGCCGCCACTGGGCAGGAGAGATGATAAAGAGCGCTGCTACCGGCTCATCAACGGCGCAGGCATGCCGTAGCGCAGGGTTGTCGGCAAGGCGCAGATCATTGCGCAACCAAACCAGTCTCATGACGTTTTCCTCCCGCGTCCGCTGGCGCCAGCCGCAGCAGGTGCGTCCACCATCAGCTCGGCAAGGCTCGCCTGCCAGCCATGAACTTTAAGCCACTCGCCATCGTAAAGGCGCCCCAGCTCACCAAAGAAGCGGGTACCGGCGGGCCAACCGGCGGTCAGCTCCTGCTTGCCAAGCCCGGCCCCCAGCAATACCAGCCAGGGGGTAACGGCGCGTCCTTCAAGCAGGCTGGCATGGCGCGGCTCCACCGCCCCCAGCAGTTGCACCTCATAGCCCTGACCGAGCAGCTCGTAGGCGACCCAGACCAGATCGAGGGGGCCGACTTGTCCCCAGCTCGCCAGCGTGATCGGCACGCCCTTCTCCTGCTCGATCAGGTGACGGGCGAAGCGGGTATGCAGCCAGCCCAGCCACACCTGTTGCAGCAGCTCGCCATCGGGCCGCTCGCGCCACAGCCCCAGCAACTGCTCCACCAGCGGTTGCA